>NZ_JBEYUA010000006.1:56231-185785 GCF_040643285.1 Spirillospora sp. NPDC047279 | reverse complement strand
CACCGCGCTCATGCCCGCTGTGGCTTATGCCCGCCGTGTTCACGCGCGCAGCCGCGTTCAGGCCCGTAGTCGCGTTCACGCTCGCCGCGCTCGGGGGCCCGCAGCCGCCCGCGTTCACGCTCGCCGCGCTTACGCCCGCAGCCGGGTCTACGCCCGTATTGAACGCACACCCGTCTCGAACGCGCACCTGGACGCAGCGTGGCAGTGCTCCTCAGGTCGAACACCAGCCACCCGCACACCCACAGCTGACCGAGCACGCGCCCGTTCGCGCCTCTTACGTTCGTCGTCGCCAAGCCCGAACCCCGCATGGATCCGCCCCGCAGCCGGTCCACCACACTGACAAACGCGGCAATCTCTACCGCTTAACCGTCCACATCTCTGGCCTGATCACGGCACCCGCACCTGCACCCGCACATCCCGCGCGCAGCGCGGTAATTCTCCTGGCTTGAACCCGAACCACCAGCCCACCTCACAGCCGACGACCAGGCACCGCCATCCCCTACCTTCGTTCGTCGCTGCCAAGCTCGAACCCCGACACCGCACCTGCCTTAAGCCGGACGACCACACCAACCAAAGGGGAGACCACAGCCGCCCAACCGCAGCCCCGCACGAACCCGCGCTGCACCCTCACCTCGCACCTTCACCCCGCGCAGGCCCGTGCTCCGCCTTCACCTCGCGCCTTCATCCCGTGCCTTCACCCCGCGTAGGCCCGCGCTCTGCCTTCACCTCGCACCTTCACCCCGCGTAGGCCCGCGCTCCGCCTTCACCTCGCACCTTCACCCCGCGCAGGTCCGCGCTCCGCCTTCACCTCGCGCCTTCATCCCGTGCCTTCACCCCGCGTAGGCCCGCTCCGCCTTGACCTCGCGCAAGCCCGCGCTCCGCCCCTCACACCGCAGCCTCGACCCGCGCAAACCGCGCTGCGCCCTTACCCCGCGCCCGAGCGCGGGCTCCGGGGTGCTCGTCTAGGCTCGCCGGGTGTGAACGAAGGCGAATCCCTTGGGGACTTCTGGGCCGGCATCGCCGGGATCCGTTCCGGTTATCTGGCCGAGGTCCCGACGCACACCCTGATTCTCAAGCTCTCCGAGGAGGTCGGCGAGGTCGCCGAGGCCTACATCGGCCTGACCGGCGGGAACCCGCGCAAGGGTGTGCACAAGACCGAGGAGGACGTCCTCGCCGAGCTGGCCGACGTGATGATCGCCGCCGCGATCCCGATGGTCGACATCGCGGGCGGGCCGGACGAGGCCGGACGTCACCTGGCCGCGCGCCGGGACGTCGTCTCGTCGCGGGCGGCCGCTGCGAACGGCTGGCACGGCTCGTTCATCGCGCCGCACGTTCTGCTCCACCGGGACGACGGCAAGGTGCTCATGTTGCGCCGTTTCCAGACCGGCTACCGCGACGGCTGGCTGGCCCCGCCTGCCGGGAGGATCGAGCCAGGTGAGGACGTTCTGGCCGCCGCCCTCCGTGAGGGGAACGAGGAGACGGGCGTGACGCTGCGCCGGGAGGACGCCGCGATCTCGCACGTCATGCACCGGACCGCGCCGACGCTGCCCGGGCCGTGCCATGCGATCAGTGACTACTGGTTCAGCTTCCACCGGTGGGAGGGCGAGCCCCGCGCAGCCGAGCCCGACAAGGCGTCGGAGACGGTGTGGATCGACCCCGCCGACCCACCGGATGACGTGATCCCGCACTGCGCGCAGGTCCTCACCGCCATCACGCGTGGCGAGACCTTCAGCGCTAGGGGATGGGAGTAGTGCTTCGGCTGTAGGTCGTTGACCTGGATGGCTGTGTGGTGCGGGTCAGTCGGCTCGGAGTGCCCTGACGACCGTGATGGCCTGATCCAGCAGGTCGAGGGGGCAGCCCCAGTAGTCATAGATGCCGCCACGGGCGCGGTTGCTGCCGCGGACGACGAAGACGCCGGTGCCCAGCTCGGTCTTGAGGTGGGTGGCCAGCCAGCCGACGAAGCCACTGTTGTCCATGTCGTCGGCGAAGTGGAAGGAGAAGATCCCGAAGCGTTCGACGTCGTGGCTCTCCCGGGTGAGCGGGACAAGGCTGCTCCAGCTCTCCTGGTCCTGAACGACCGCCAGCGTCTCGCCGGTGAGCGCCGGTGGCCGGTCGGCCGGAGACTCCTCGAAGTACCAGACGCCGTCGTGAACGACGAGGTCGGCTTGGGAGATCACACGGCGTGGCCGCCGCTCGGTCTGTTCCGCGGGCTCCATGCTCACACTGACCACCGGCGACACTCCTTGATCCGTGCAGGTGTGATCCCGGGCGGGATCGATCGCCTGATCGACTTCACTGCCGGAACGAGGCTTCTGGCGGAACGATCATCGTCACAACGCCCGTGCCGATCCGTCCATTTCGTACGGGGCCTTCTTCGTCAGAAGACCCGATGAGTGAGGTTGCGCTCTTCATGTTCGGTGGGCGGCTTGTCGTCAGGTCCTGGCCGGTGCGTGGTCGTTCCTGACGGCGGCGTGGGGTTCAGGGTCGTCGGGTCCGACCAGGCCCGGCGGCGGGCGTTCGACGGAACGGGCTGAGAGCGTGGCGGCATGATCGAGCCACTGGCCGTCTTGGTCAACGGACTGCCCGGCGCCGGGAAGACGACCCTGGCCCGCGCCCTCTCGCGCTATCTGGGACTGGCGCTGTTCAGCAAGGACGTCATCAAGGAGGCCCACGCCGACGTGCTGGGCGATGAACGGCCTGACGGGCCGCAGCGCCGAGTGCCGCTGGAACGCGGTGCTCGGCGCGGCGGCGAGTGGGACCATGTGGGTACTGCTGGCAGACGCGCCCGCCGGTGGCCGTCCTGGAGTCCTGCTGGCCGACCGATGTCCGCGGCTTCGTCACGCGGGCTTGAGCCGGCCGACCCGGTGTGGTGGAAATCTGGTGCGACGTTCCGCTGGAGACCGCCCGGCGCCGCTTCGAGGCTCGCCACCCGCGCCACTCGATCCATGGTGACCTGCTCACGGATGACGAGCGGGACCGCTGGAGACGCACCGCGCGGCCCCTTCGGATCGGGCCCACCCTCCACGTCGACACCACCGGCCCCGTCGACGTCGAAGCGGTCACCGCCTGGATCCGACAGGACCGCTCCGATGATCCGGCCTTCGCCCGGACGGCCCGTTCCCCGGCTCTTGGCCATTCCTCTCAGGCCGCTTGAGAGGAATGGTCATGCGTCTGGCGCCTCTCGTTCGGTCACCGCGTGAGAACGAATTTCATCGAGCGGGGTCCGGACACGACCGAAGAACCTCTGGTGAGCACTGAATTCCTGCTCGTCCTCGCAGGGAAAGCGGGACATCCGGAAGCCCGCTGCCCTCGTCCCCGAGCTCGGTCGCATACGGATTTCAGCTCCGCTTGTCAGGTGCGGCGGTGGGGCGTGTGTGGGTTCAGGCCTTTGTCGTTCTTGGGGTGAGGAACTCGCGGGGTGTCTCAGGAGTGGAGGTAGAAGGTGCGGTTGGCGGGACGGTACACGCCGACTTCGTCTCCGTCGTCGCTGTCCCAGTCTCCGATGATGGGTTTGTCCTGGTTGGGCGTCCCGTAGGGGATGTCCTGGATCACGTTGGGGGCCCAGATGAGGTAGAAGCGGCTGTTCGCCGGCCGGTAGAGGCCGATCGAATCGACGCAGTCGCCGTTCCAGTCGCCGGCGACGGGCACGTCCCCGGCGTTCCCGATGGGGCCGTAGGGTCGGAGGTCGCCGCGGCTGCCGTCGGACCTGACCACCGCGGTAGAAAGTGCGGTTCCCAGGCCGGTAGACGCCGATGTCGATTAGGTCGTCGCAGTTCCAGTCACCGACGATGGGTTTGTCGCCAGGGTTTCCATAAGGCCCGATGACGCGGACGGCCGCCTGCGCGGCGGACATCGGGGTGGCAAGGGTGGCACTGAGGATGAGGCCGAGAGCGACGGCGACGGTGCGCTTTGGTGCGGACGGTCTGCGCATGATTCCTGCTTTCGGAAAGACGAATGAGCTGCGGGCCCCGGTGATGGCCCGTCAATGGCAGGATGCCGAGCCGCGCAGGTCAGGACTTTCGGCTGAACGCACAGGTTTAGTCCGCGAGCATGGTCGTGTACCGCCCGCAGAATGTGCGTGGTGGGAGTACACAGGCGTTGCGGAGGGGCCGGTTGAAGCGCGTGCGCCCGTACCCAGGTCCCGGTGTGACCAAGCCGCGGCGTTCAGGAAGCCCGGAGTCCGCCCTGAGCGACGCACTCGGTCCGCAGGATCAACGAGCGGTCATGAACGACGCCCAGCGGCCCTGGTCTCCGCCGCGCCTTCCCTCCTATGCTGCGTGACCACATCGTTCGGGGGATCATGGACTTCACGCGGTATCGCAGGCCGTCGGCCTTCCTGCTGCTGACGTTGGCAGTCGTCCTCGGCGCTGCGGCCGTCGCCGGGCTCGTGTCGGGAGACGAGGGCGCGCTGATCCTGCTGCTCCGGTTCCGGGAGCATGTCGTTCTGGTGGGGTGGCTCACCCTTGCCGCGCTGACCGGGGCGGCCCTCCTGGGACTGACGAAGTCCTCGCTGCGCTTGCTCCTGGTCACCCTGCTACTCATCATCGGTGCCCCGACGTTGCTTCTCGGCGGCCTGGCCTCCGCGATGTTCGGTGGCTCGGACAGGGAGGTGAAGACCGAGTCGGCTCCCGGCCGCGGCGATCGCCGGCTGCTCGTGGTGGCGCGGAGCAGCTCTCTGGACCCGGTCTGGTGCGTCTACGTCCAGCAGGGGAACCCACCGCTGGAACGCCGCTGGAGTGCCGGCTGCTTCAACGGCGACTCCGAAGACAACGCACTCAGCGAGACCGCATGGACGGCTCCCGACCGGATTCGCATGACCACCAAGGGAGGCACGGTCCACGAAGTGACCATCGCCCCAGGCGGCCGGCCCGACCGAGTCATCTCCGTCGGCTGATGACCTGGATCACCAGCGGGCGGGGACAGGGGTGGGAACGGGGCTGGGTTCAGAGGTCGAGGCCGCCGCACTTGATCGTGTTGAGGAACGTCGCCCACTCGCTCCGGCTGAACGCCAGTACCGGCCCGGTCCGGTCGGTGGAGTCCCGCGTTGCGATGACCCGCCCGGCGGGCATACCAGTGACCCCCACGCAGCTCGCATCGTTGCCGCCGCTATGGCTGCTGACCCGCCAGGCTGCGGCGACCTCGACGCACGTGCTTTCGTTGCCGCCGCTGTAGCTGCTGGTCCGCCAAACGGCGGCGACCTCGACGCAGCTGCCCTCGTTGCCACCGCTGTGGCTGCTGGTCCGCCAGTCGGTACCAGGCGTGTCGGATGGGCTCATGGCCTTGACGCTATCTCTTCGATCAGTGTGAGGGAACGGCCGTTATCGAGTGCGGCCGCCCAGATGTGGGAGAAGTAGCCGTCGTATTCATTGACCTCGTCATCCTGTTCACGGAACGAGAGGCGTGTCAGGTCCTCAACGACGACAACCATCAGCCGTCCCGGCGGGTCAAGTTCGAGAATCTCGAAAGAGCCGGTGTAGCTAGCGATGCTTCCCGCTGAGAAAGGCAGGACGCGGACGGTGATGTGCTCCCGCCGTGCCTGGCGGGCCAGATGCGATAGCTGTGCGCTCATTACGGCGTCGCTACCGACCCGTTGGTACAGGGCGGATTCGCCAATGACGGCCTCGTATCGCGGAGGGCTCGCATTGTCGAGGATGCGTTGTCGATTCATTCGGAACCCTACTAGGCCCGCTTCGTCTTGGGCTGTGTCGGGCGGTGCGGCAGCCATGACAGCCCGCGCGTAGGCCTCGGTTTGCATGAGGCCGGGGACGCGGCCTGGCTGGAAGCTGCGGAGGCGGGCGGAGTCGCGTTCGAGGCTGGCGAAGTCTTGGGCGGCGAGTGAGACGCGGCCCTGGAAGGCGCGGGTCCAGTCCTTCTCGCGTCCCTGCTCGGCGAGGTGCAGGAGGGATTGGCGGACGGGGCCCTCCTCCACCCCGTAGTAGTCGAGGATCTGAGCGAGGTCGCGGGGGCGGATGGGCTGGAGGCCGTTCTCGATCATGCTGAGGTTGGACGGGGAGCGGTCGAGGTCGCGACCGGCGGTGCGCAGGCTGCGGTTCGCTTCCTCGCGCAGCTCACGCAGCGTTCGGCCGATGCGGCGGAACCGTACGGAGGGGCTGGTGCCGGGCGCCATGTGTTCACGTTGACACGGAGCGTGTTCGAGTGTCGGGTGAACAGGCGAACGCTGAATGTTCTGTTTCGCAAGGTCGCTCACATGGCCGTTCTCGTTGTCGCGCCCGGGTGTCGCTGACGAATCTGGCACCGTGCGAGACACGACATCACTCTTCGGCGAGCAGTCCCCGGTGCTCGCCGCCCTCACGTTGCCGGGCGTCGAACGGTCGGTGGGCCACGCCCGCAGGTTCGTCGAGGACACGCTCGTGCCGGACGTGTGCTCACCCGGCGACGAACTCCTCGACGACGTGAAGCTGGTGGTCGACGAGCTCGTCGGCAACTCGATCCGGCACACCAGGTCGGGGGACGGGGGCAAGGTCACCATCGTGCTGCTGGAGCAGCACGGGATCCTGCGTCCCGAGGTGACCGACGACGGCGCCGACGGCAGTCCCCACATGGTCGACGACCCGGACGGCGAAGGCGGGCGCGGCCTGCGCATCGTGGACGCCCTGGCCGATCGCTGGGGCTACCGCGAGTCGGGCCGCCGCACCACCGTGTGGGCCGAGTTCGCGCGTTCCTGAGTGGCGGGAGGGGCGAGCGGTGTCAGGTGGGGTCGCTGACGCGTTCGTCGCCTATACGTTCGGCTTCCGGGACGTCGGAGGCCGGGGCGGGCTCGCCTGCCTTGCGCTTCTTGCGGGCGCGCATGGTCCGGGCCAGGGGTTCGGCGGTGCGTGCCAGCAGCGGGCCGGCGATGGCCAGCATCAGGACGTACGCGGCGGCCAGCGGCCCGAGCTTGGGGTTGACGCCCGCCGAGACCGCCAGCCCGGCGATGACGATGTTGAACTCGCCGCGCGGGACGAGGGCGGCGCCGGCGCGCAGGCGGCCGGTCGACCCGACTCCCGCGCGCTTGGCGGACACGTAGCCGGTGCCGAGCTTGGTGAGGACGCCCGCCACCGCGAGGAGGGCGGCGATGCCGAGGACGGGCGGCAGGTCGGCCGGGTCGGTGTGCAGGCCGAAGAACACGAAGAACACCGCCGCGAACAGGTCGCGCAGGGGTGCCAGCAGGTCTCGGGCGGTGTGCGCGAGCGGTCCCGACAGGGCGATGCCGACGAGGAACGCGCCGACCGCGGCCGAGACCTGCAGCTGCTGCGCGATGCCCGCCACCAGCATGGTCAGGCCGAGAACCTTGAGGAGCAGGACCTCGTCGGTGGGGCTCTGCACGAACTTCTCGACCAGGCGGCCGTGCTTCAGCGCGATGTAGAGGATCACCGCGATGGTGGCGGCGGCGATGCCGAGCGTGGTGGCCCCGGCGAGCAGCGACGCGCCGGCCAGGACGGCGGTGAGGATCGGCAGGTAGGCGGCCATCGCCAGGTCCTCGAAGACCAGGATCGACAACACCGCCGGGGTCTCGCGGTTGCCCAGCCAGCCCAGGTCGGCCATCACCTTGGCGGTGATGCCGGACGAGGTGACGTAGGTGATGCCGCCCATGGCGACCGCGGCGACCGGGCCCCAGCCGAGCAGGAGGGCGGCGAGCACGCCGGGCGCGGCGTTCATGACCAGGTCGGCCAGGCCCGCGGGCGCCGACGTGCGGAGCGTCCCGACGAGCTCGTTCGCCGTGTACTCCAGGCCGAGCGTGAACAGCAGCAGGATGACGCCGACCTCGGCGCCGATCGCGACGAACTCCTCGCTGGCCCCCAGCGGGAGGATGCCGCCCGCGCCGAACGCCAGCCCGGCGACCAGGTAGAGGGGGATCGCCGAGATCGAGAACCGGACGGCGACGGCGCCGAGAAGACCCAGCGCGAGGATGATGGCTCCGAGTTCGATCAGCTGGATCGCAGTGTGCATTCGGCCGTCACCCGCCGGACAGGATGGCGGCGACGCCGGCGGTGCCATCGCCGGTGCCGACCACGACCACGACGTCCGCGGCCTCGAACACGAAGTCCGGGCGCGGGCTCGCGAGCACCTGGCCGCCGCGGACCACGGCGACGATGGACGCGCCGGTGCGCGTCCGCGCCTGCGTGGCGGCCAGCGGGCGGCCGACGAAGGGCGATCCGGTGGCGAGCGGGATCTGCTCGGTCACCAGCCCCTCGACCTGCCGGTGCAGCTCGTTCAGCCGTTCGACGACCCGGTCGGTCTCGAGCAGCTCGGCCAGGCCGTTGGCCTCATCGCCGGTCAGCGCGACCGAGACGACGCACGTATCGGGGTCGTCCTTGTCGTAGACGACCAGGTCGCGGCGTCCGCTCCGGTGGGAGACCACACCGAGCTGCCGCCCCCGGGCGGTGGTGAATTCGTGCTTCAGCCCGATACCCGGCAACGACGTGCGCTCGACGTCCACAACCCCTCCAGATCACACCAGTCCAGAGGTCATGATTCCAAACAGTTATGGAAAGCCCCAAATCGGGGTCATTCAGGCTTGACCATGGCCTCGGGACATCCCCTTCTCGAGCCAGTCCAGGGCCGAATCGACGTCCGGCCGCCGGTGCATCTCCTGG
This sequence comes from Spirillospora sp. NPDC047279, assembly GCF_040643285.1. NCBI lineage: Bacteria > Bacillati > Actinomycetota > Actinomycetes > Streptosporangiales > Thermomonosporaceae > Spirillospora > Spirillospora sp. NPDC047279. The sequence continues at coordinate 177,188 of NZ_JBEYUA010000006.1, read as the reverse complement.
TCGAGCCCGGTGATCGAGAGCGAACGTTCGACCCTCGGTTGCAGCCCGGTCACCACCAGTGAGATCCCGCGCAGCCGGACCTCGCGGATCAGCCGCACGAAGACCCGCAGCCCGGTCGAGTCGCAGAACTTCACCGCGGACAGATCCATGATCACCGCGACGTCGGTCAGCTCGAGCATCTCCGGAACGCGGTCGCCGAGCACCTCGTGCGTGGCCAGGTCGATCGGACCCTCGACCGTGACGATCGCGTACACCTCTCTCTGCTCAATCTGAACAGAGATCTCCTCATTACCTTCAGCCCCGCCCACAACACCGCACTTTCCCACACGCGATGACGGCCTGCCACTGGCACCTGACCTCTATCCAACTTCCGCACGCGGGCTTCCGGAGAGGGGTATGCGCAGATTCGTCAGGCCGTCGGCGCGGCGCGGGATTTGAGGAAGTCGCGGTACCAGAGGGCGCTGCGCTTGGGGGTGCGCTCCTGGGTGGCGCGGTCGACCGAGAACAGGCCGAACGTGGGGCCGTAGCCGTGCGCCCACTCGAAGTTGTCGAGCAGCGTCCAGGCGAAGTAGCCGCGCACGTCCACGCCCTGGGCGTGCGCGGCGGCGACGGCCTCGATGTGGGCGCGGAGGAAGTCGACGCGGTCCTGGTCGTGCGGCAGGTGGGCGTCGGCGAACGCGGCGCCGTTCTCGGTGATGACGATCGGCACCCCGGGGTGATCGCGGTGCAGGCGTACCAGCAGGTCGGTCAGGCCGGACGGGGTGACGGGCCAGCCGAGCGCGGTGGTCGCGCCGTCGCGGACGGGCGTCCCGTCGGCCCGGACGGTCTCGGTGAAGTAGTAGTTGACGCCCAGCACGTCCAGCGGCGCCGAGATCACCTCCAGGTCGCCCGGCTCGACGGGGAGCGCGAACCCCTCGCGGCCGAGGCGGGCGAGGACGGTGTCGGGGTAGTGCCCGCGCAGCAGCGGTTCGAGGTACATGCGGATGCCGAAGGCCTCGGCCTCCTCGGCGGCCTCCTTCGCCTCGGGCGTGTGCGGCAGCGTCGGCGTCGGGTTGAGCGTGATGCCGAACGTGTGGCCGCCGTCCCGCGTGGAGGCCGCGCGCATCCGGGTGACCGCCTCGCCGTGGGCGAGGAGCTGGTGGTGGACGGCGCGCACCGCCGCCGCGCGGTCGCGGCGCCCGGGCGCGTGCGTGCCCTCGGCGTAGCCGTACGTCGCGACGCACCACGGCTCGTTGAGCGTGGTCCACGTGGTCACCCGGTCATGGAGGCGGCCGAACACCAGCAGGGCGTAGTCGGCGAACCGGTGCGCGGTGCCGCGTTCGGCCCAGCCGCCCGCGTCCTCCAGCTCCTGGGGCAGGTCCCAGTGATGGAGGGTGATCCACGGGTCGACGCCGGCCGACAGCAGCGCGTCGACGAGGCGGTCGTAGAAGTCGAGGCCGCGGGCGTTGACCGGTCCGCGGCCGCCCGGCTGCACGCGGGGCCAGGCCACGGAGAAGCGGTAGGTGTCCACGCCGAGGCCGGCGACGAGCGCGACGTCCTCGGGCATGCGGTGGTAGTGGTCGCAGGCGACATCGGCGGTGTCGCCGCCGGTCACGGCGCCGGGCACCCGGCTGAAGGTGTCCCAGATGGACGGCGTGCGGCCGTCCTCCGCCGCGGCCCCCTCGATCTGGAAGGCCGAGGTCGACACGCCCCAGCGGAAACCGGAGGGGAGTCCCGGCGTCCCGGACGGCGGGCGGAGGTCATGCGCGTCGGTCGTCACGCCCACACCATAGAAAGCAGCGGACGTTCTGTCCATAGAGCGTTCTAGTAATCGACACGGCCTTGCGAACGGTGCGTGGCGGGGTCGCCAGTGTCGCAGTCGTGCTGACATGGCATTCTGTTACTCACACGTTCAATCGCTGGAGGGTAGGGTCGTCGCTGTGACGCAGATGGATTCGGCCGGCAGGGCGCGCAAGGCGACGATCAAGGACGTCGCGGCGCGGGCCGGTGTCTCGCCGTCGGCCGTGTCGATCGCGCTGCACGACCGGCCCGGGGTGTCCGCGTCGACCAAGGAGCGCATCCTCAAGGCCGCGAGCGACCTGGGCTGGCGGCCCAACCTCGCCGCCGCGTCGCTGTCCGGCCGGGCCGTGCACACCGTCGGGCTCGCCATCGCCCGGCCCGCGCGGCTGCTCGGGCTCGAGCCGTTCTACATGGAGTTCATCTCCGGCATAGAGAGCGTCCTCAGCCGCCGCTCGTGCTCGCTGCTGCTCCGGGTGATCGAGGCCGACGAGGAGATCGACGTCCACCGGGAGTGGTGGCAGGGCGGCCGCGTCAACGGCAGCATCCTTGTCGATCTCAAGGTCGACGACCCGCGGATCCCCGCCCTCGCCGAGATCGGGCTGCCCGCCGTGGTCGTCGGCGACCCCTCGCTGGCCGGTCCGTTCGCCTCGGTCTGGACCGACGACGCCGCGGCCATCGCCGAGGCGGTGCGCTACCTCGCCGCGCTCGGGCACCGCCGCATCGGGCGGGTCAGCGGCCCGGCCGAGCTCGGCCACTCGGTGATCCGCACCCGCGCCTTCGACGAGATCGTCGCCGAACTCGGGCTCGAGGGGCGGACGGCGATCGCCGACTACTCACCCGACCAGGGCGGCCGCGCCTGCCGCAGCCTGCTGCTGGCGCCCGACCGGCCGACCGCGATCGTCTTCGACAACGACATCATGGCCGTCGCCGCGCTCGGCGTCGCCGACGAGTTCGGGCTGTCGGTGCCCGACGACCTCTCGCTGCTCGCCTGGGACGACTCGCAGCTGTGCCAGCTCACGCGCCCGGCGTTGTCGGCCATGCAGCACGACGTCTACTCGTTCGGCGCGGAGGTGACCCGGGCGCTGTTCGACGTGATGAGCGGCGAGGGCCACCCCTCGCACGCCGCGCAGTCGCCGGTGCTGGTGCCCCGCTCGTCCACCGCCCCGCCCCGCGCCTGACCACCCTCCCTCAGAAGGCCGCGGTGGGGTGGCCCAGGGCGTCGTAGACGGTGCGGCGGCCGTGGGCGTCGTCGCGTGCGATGAGCAGGTGGTGCGCCGTGCCCTCGTGCGGGTGGGTGGGTCAGCCGCGCGGCCGGCTCGGCGATCGCGACGTGCCAACGAAACCGTGCCACCTGTCGCCGCAACGGCCCGCTCCGGCCAGCACGAGAGCCCTGGTCATGCGCGCCTCCTGTGACGCCTGATCTGGCTTGACAGCAACGTTTTAGTTGTCGCCATCTCTTTCTGGGCTGGGAATTTCGATCGTGTCGGAAAAATAGCACTAGACCGTTCTATGGACAGCACCCAATGTTGCGTCTAGGTTAAGCAGCCATCGACGCCAGGGCCCTGTGGCGGACGTCCGTCCGCGCCGCCGGACGCGGTGCGGCACTGCGATCACAGACGAGGAAGTGGTGCGACGTGCGAACGACACGTGTGGTGGCCATGGGGGCCGCGCTGGCGGCCGGCCTGACGGCCTGCGGCGGCGGCGCCGGCGGCGGCAAGGACACCGGGACGGTGCCGGTGCCCGGCGACCCGGCCAAGGTGACCGGCTCGATCACGGTGCTCACCAACCGCACCGACCAGGTGCAGGACGGCACCACCAAGCGGTACGCCGCGGCGTTCAACAAGATCTACCCCAACGTCAAGGTGGAGTTCCAGGGACTCACCGACTACGAGGGCGACGTCAAGATCCGGATGAACAGCAAGGACTACGGCGACGTCCTCTCGATCCCCACCGTGGTGCCGACCAGCCAGTACCCGGCGTTCTTCGCGCCGCTCGGCACCTCGGCCGACCTGTCCAAGACCTACGACTTCACCGAGCGCGACACCGTCGGCGGCAAGGTCTACGGCCTCGCCAACATCGGGGTCGCCAACGGCTTCGTCTACAACAAGGCCGTCTGGAAGCGCGCCGGCGTCACCGCGTGGCCCACCACACCGGCCGCGTTCGTCGAGGCGCTCAAGACGATCAAGGCCAAGGCCGGCGTCACGCCCTACTACACCAACTACAAGGACGCCTGGCCGCTGACCAACTGGGGCAACGCCCTGGGCTCGCCCAGCTGCGACACCGCCGCCAACGACAAGCTCACCACGACCAAGGAGCCCTGGGCGGCCGGCCAGGACCTCAACGTCGTCGACACGCTGCTGCACGACATCGTCAAGAACAAGCTGTCGGAGGCCGACCCCAACACCACCAACTGGGAGAACTCCAAGAACCTCATCGCCACCGGCAAGATCGCCACGATGTGGCTGGGCTCGTGGGCCGTGGTGCAGATGCGGGAGGCGGCGCGGAAGGCCGGCAAGAACCCCGACGACATCGGCTTCATGCCGTTCCCCGCCCAGGTGAACGGCGCGTTCTGCACGGTCGTGCGGCCCGACTACTCGTACGGGATCAACGTCAACAGCAAGAACAAGCCCGCCGCGCGCGCCTGGATCGACTGGTTCATCACCAAGTCCGGCGACGCGGAACGGGCACTGTCGATCTCCTCGGTGAAGGGCCGGCCGCTGCCGCCGAGCCTCCAGCCGTTCAAGGACTCCGGCGTGAGGTTCGCCTACCTCAGCTACGCCAAGAACACCCAGGTGCTCGACATCGACAAGGCGTCCGAGGTCGGCCTCAACAGCCCCGACTACCGGCAGCGCGTCGTCGACGTGGCGCGCGGTGCGGCCAAGGGCGACCTCCAGAGCGTCTTCGCCGACCTCAACAGGAAGTGGTCCGAGGCCCAGGGCACGGTGGGCGACTGACCATGGCCGCCCCTCGAACGGCCGCGCCCCGGACAGGCGCGTCCCGAACGGCCGCGTCCCGAACGTCAGGGTTCCGAACGTCAGGGTTCCGAACGTCAGGGTTCCGAACGGCAGGGTCCGGCGTCCACCGCCGGGCCCGGTCCGGCTCCCGGCACCACGGCCCCCGGCAGCACGGCGCCGGACACGGTCACCGGTGGTGGGCGCCCTGGCCCTACCTCGCGGTGCCGCTGGCCCTGCTGGTCGCGTTCACGTTCATCCCGGTGGTGAACATGATCGGCTACAGCTTCACCGACTGGGACGGCCTCAGCCCGGACCGGACGTTCGTCGGGGCCGACAACTACGTCGACCTCTTCACCCGGCCCCAGCTCTTCCAGGTCTTCGCCGTCAGCCTGTTCTACCTGGCCGGCGCGATGGTGCAGATCGTGGTCGCGCTCTACTTCGCGACCGTGCTGAGCTTCAACACACGGTTCCGCACCCTCTTCAAGGGCATCCTCTTCTTCCCCTACCTGATCAACGGCGTGGCCATCGGCTTCGTGTTCCTCTACTTCTTCCAGCCGGGCGGCACGCTCGACTCGGTGCTGTCGGCGGCCGGGGTGGAGCCGCGGCTCTGGCTCGGCGATCCCGACCTGGTCAACCCGTCGCTGGCGAGCGTGTCGGTGTGGCGGTTCATGGGCCTCAACATGGTGCTGTTCATCGGCGCGATCCAGTCGATCCCGCCGGAGCTGTACGAGGCGGCCGAGCTGGACGGCGCCGGCCGGTGGCAGCAGTTCCGCTTCATCATCGTGCCCGGCATCAAGCCGATCATCAGCCTGAGCGTGATCCTGGCGGTCTCCGGGGCGCTGGCGGTCTTCGAGATCCCGTTCATCATGACCGGCGGGTCCAACAACAGCGAGACGTTCGTCATCCAGACGATCAAGCTCGCGTTCAACTTCAACAAGGTGGGGCTCGCCTCGGCCGCCGCCGTGGTGCTGCTGGCGATCGTCCTGCTCGTCACCTGGCTGCAGCGGGTGCTCGTGCCCGACGAGAGGGTGGAGCTGACATGAGCGCGACCACACCGGCCGCGCCGGTCGCCCGCCGCAGGCCCGCGCCGGCCGCCCGCCGCAGGGGCGTGCCGCGCGGCGCGGTCGCCGCGTTCCTCACGTACCTGTCGCTGGTGCTGGCCAGTGCCGTGGTCATCGTCCCGATCCTGGCGATCCTGCTCACCTCGCTGCGCACCGGCCAGGAGATGACCACGAACGAGAGCCCGCTGGCGGCGCCCGGCAACTGGCTCAACCTGCACAACTACAAGGTCGCGTTCACCGACGGCCAGATGCTCCGGGCGCTCTGGAACACCTCGTTCATCCTGGTCTTCTCGCTGCTGGGCACCGTCTTCATCGGCTCGATGACGGCCTACGCCGTCGACCGGTTCCGGTTCCGCGGAAGGCGGCCGGTGCTCGCGGCGTTCCTCGTCGCGGCCCTCGTGCCGAGCGTCACCACGCAGGTCGCGACGTACCAGGTGGTCGGCCAGCTGGGGGTGATGAACACCCACTGGGCGCCGATCCTGCTCTACATGGGCACCGACATCGTGTCCATCTACATCTTCCTGCAGTTCATCCGGTCGATCCCGACGTCGCTCGACGAGGCCGCGCGGATCGACGGGGCCGGCTCGCTGACCATCTACTGGCGGGTCATCCTCCCGCTGCTGAAGCCCGCGATCGCCACCGTCGTGATCGTGAAGGGCGTCGCGATCTACAACGACTTCTACATCCCGTTCCTCTACATGCCCGGCGAGGACCTCGGGACGATCTCGACCTCGCTGTTCCGGTTCAAGGGGCCGTTCGGCGCGCACTGGGAGGTCGTCTCGGCGGGCGCGGCGCTGGTGATCCTGCCGAGCCTGGTCGTCTTCATCGCCCTGCAGCGCTTCATCTACAACGGCCTGACCTCCGGATCCACCCGATGAACGTTCCAGACCAAGGAGTGCGGTTGAGCACGCAGCACATGCCCCTTACCTCCGGGTGGACCCTCCGCCTGACCGGCGGCGAGGTCCCCGAGGGGCTGGAGGCGCTCCGCGACCAGGGCGTCCCGGCCCAGGTCCCCGGATGTTGCCACGGCGACCTCCTGGCCGCCGGGGTGATCGAGGACCCCTACCTGGGCCGCAACGAGCTCGACGTGGCCTGGGCCGGGCGGGCGGACTGGCGGTACGACGCCGTCCTGCCGCCCGTTCCGGCCGGGTTCGAGCGCACCGACCTGGTCTTCGAAGGGCTCGACACGGTCGCGGCCGTGGCGCTCGACGGCACGGTCCTCGGCACGACCCGCAACATGCACCGCACGTACCGGTTCGACGTCACCGGGAGGGCGCGCGAGGGCGCGGTGTTGTCGGTGGCGTTCACCTCCGCCTACACCGAGGCCGAACGCCTGCGCGACCTCCTGGGCGAACGGCCCAACGCCTACCCGGAGCCGTTCAACTTCATCCGCAAGATGGCGAGCAGCTTCGGCTGGGACTGGGGGCCGACCCTGGTGACGGCCGGCATCTGGAGACCGGTCCGGCTGGAGTGCTGGAACGTCGCGCGGCTGGCGTCCGTCCGGCCGCTGGTGACGGTCGCGGACGGCGCCGGGCGCGTGGAGGTGCGCCTCGACCTGGAGCGCGCCGCCTCGGGGGAGGACCGCGAGCTGCGGGCGTCCGTCGAGGTCGACGGCCGGACGTCCACCGTGACGATCCCGGCGGGTGCCTCGTCGGCCGTCGCCGTCCTGGACGTGCCCGGCGTGGAGGTGTGGTGGCCGCGCGGCTACGGCGACCAGCCGTTGTACGGCTGCCGCGTCACGCTCACCGATGCCGGGGACCGGGCCCGGGGCGGGGACGGCACCGAGCTGGACGTGTGGGAGCGGCGCATCGGCTTCCGCACCGTCGAGATCGACCGGGCCGCCGACGGCCACGGCACCGCGTTCACCTTCGTCGTCAACGGGACGCCGGTGTTCGCGCGCGGCGTCAACTGGATCCCCGACGACGCCCTGCCCGCCCGCGTCACCCCCGAGCGTTACCGGCACCGCCTCGTCCAGGCCGCCGGCGCCGGGGTCAACCTGGTGCGGGTCTGGGGCGGCGGCCTCTACGAGGACCGCGCGTTCTACGACACCTGCGACGAGCTCGGCCTGCTGGCCTGGCAGGACTTCCTGTTCGCCTGCGCCGCCTACCCCGAGGAGCAGCCGCTGCGCGGCGAGGTCGAGGCCGAGGCGCGCGACAACGTGGTGCGCCTGATGCCGCACCCCAGCCTCGTGTTGTGGAACGGCAACAACGAGAACCTGTGGGGCTTCCGCGACTGGGGATGGGAGGAGGAACTGGCCGGCGACAGCTGGGGCGAGGGCTACTACCTCGGCGTCCTGCCGCGGATCGTCGCCGAGCTCGACCCGGCCCGCCTCTACAACGCGGGCAGCCCCTGGTCGGGATCCTGGGACCACCACCCCAACGACCCGGCGCACGGCCTGTCGCACTTCTGGGAGATCTGGAACCGGCGCGACCACTCCGGCTACCTCGACGACGTGCCGCGGTTCGCCGCCGAGTTCGGCTGGCAGGCGCCGCCCGCGTACGCGACGCTGCGCGAGGCGCTGCCGGGGGAGGAGCTGGCCCCGGCGTCGCCCGGGATGTCGCACCACCAGAAGGCCGAGGACGGCCAGGGCAAGCTGGACCGCGGCCTGGCCCACCACTTCGCCGCGCCCGCGACGTTCGACGACTGGCACTACCTCACCCAGCTCAACCAGGCGCGGGCCATCGCCACCGGCGTCGCCCACTGGCGTTCGCACTGGCCGGTGTGCGCGGGCACCGTCGTCTGGCAGCTGAACGACTGCTGGCCGGTCACCTCGTGGGCGGCGATCGACGGGGCGGGCCGGCCCAAACCGCTCTACCACGAGCTGCGCCGCCTGTACGCCGACCGGCTGCTGACCCTCCAGACCCGCGCCGGCGCGCGCGTCCTGGCCGTGGACAACCAGTCGGGCGAACGGTGGGAGGGCCGCGCACGGGTCCGCCGCATGCTCCCCGACGGGACCGTCCTGGCCGAGGAGACCGTGCCGTTCGCGGTGCCGTCGCGTTCGGTCTCGACGGTGCCGCTGCCCGTAGGGGTCGCCGAGATCACCGACCGGCACAAGGAGTTCCTGGTGGCCGACGCCGGGGACCTGCGCGACGTCGTGCTCGGCGGCGCCGACCACGAGTTCTCCTATCCCGCGGCGGACCTGGACGTCGAGGTCCGGCCGGGCGCCGGGGCCGCCGGGGCCGCCGGGGCCGCCGGGGCCCCGGACGTCGTCGAGGTCGTGGTGACCGCCCGGACGTTCGTGCGCGACCTGCTGCTCCAGGCCGACCGCCTGGCGCCGTCGGCGGCGGCCGACCTCGGGCACGTCACGCTGCTCCCGGGGGAGAGCCGGGTGATCACCGTGCACGGCCTCGACCCCGCAGGGCTCGACCCCGCCGCGGTGCGCGCGGCGCTGTTCTGCGTCAACTCCACGCAGACGGGCGCGCAGACGGGCGCGCAGACGGGCGCGCAGACGGGCGTGCGGTCGTGACGACGGCGCCGATGCGGCTGAGCACCGTGGTCCGGCCCTATCCCTGGGGGTCGTCCACGGCGTTCCCGGCGATGTTCGGCACCGAGCCGACCGGTGAGCCGCAGGCCGAGCTGTGGGTGGGCGCCCATCCGTCGGCGCCGTCGCTTGCGGACGGCAGGCCCCTGAACGAGCTGATCGGCGAGGACCCGGCCGGCCTGCTGGGGCGGCCCACGGCCGATCGGTTCGGCCCCGTCCTGCCGTACCTGCTGAAGGTGCTGGCGGTGGAGCACCCGCTGTCGTTGCAGGCGCACCCGTCCGCCGAGCAGGCGGCGTCCGGGTTCGCCCGCGAGGAGGCCGCCGGGATCGCGCCGGACGACGTGCGGCGGAGCTACAAGGACCCGCGTCACAAGCCGGAGATGGTGTGCGCGGTCGGCGACTTCCAGGCGTTGTGCGGCTTCCGAGACCCGCGTGACGCCGCTGACCTGCTGGACGGTCTCGGCGTTCCGGAGACGGCGCCGTGGCGGGCGCTCCTGCGGGACGGTGCGCTGCGCGACGCGTTCGAGCGGATCCTCGGCGCGGACGCGGACGCCGACGCGGACGCTCGCTACGCGGTCGAACGGGCGCTTCTCGACAGCGGGCGCGAGGAACTGGCGGTGTACCGCGACCTGGCCAAGTCCTTCCCGGGCGACCCGGGGGCCACCGCCGCGCTGTTGCTGAACCACGTCCGGCTGCGTCCGGGCGAGGCGATGTACCTGGGCGCGGGCGTGCCGCACGCCTACCTGTCCGGCGTCGCGGTCGAGATCATGGCCAACTCCGACAACGTTCTGCGCTGCGGGCTGACCGGTAAGCACCGCGACGTCGCCGAGGCCGTCCGCGTGCTGGACTTCCGCCCGGCCGGGCCGTTCCGCGTCGCCGGATCCGATCGTTCCGGCACGGCCTCGTACCGGCCGCCCGCCGGGGAGTTCATGCTCACCCGGTACGACCTGGCCGCCGGCACGACCCACCCGCTCACGCCCGGCGTGCCCCGCGTCCTGCTGTGCCTCGGTGGCGAGGCCCACGTTCAGGGGACCGCCCCGCGCCCCGGCGAGGCGCGCGTTCGGGAGACGACACTGCGGGCGGGCGAGGCGGCCTTCGTCCCCGCCGCCGCGCCCGCGCTCGGCCTCACCGGGCGGGGCACCCTCTACGCCGCCGAGCCGGGGGAGGCGCCGTGACCGTTCTCGCGCTCGACATCGGCGGCACGAAATTCGCCGCCGCCCGCGTCACGCCGGACGGGACCCTCCTCGCCCGCGCCGAACGTCCGGTCGGCCCCGACCCGGCCGGGACGCTCCGCCGCCTCGTCACCGAGTTCACGACCCCGGCCGTGACGGCCGTGGGCATCGGCGCGGCGGGGCCGATCGACGCCGCCGGCGGAACGGTGTCGCCGGTCAACATCGAGGCCTGGCGCGGCTTCCCGCTCACCGCGACCGTCCGCGCGCTCGCCGGCGGCCGGCCCGTCACCCTCGCCGGCGACGCCCAGTGCATGGCCCTCGGCGAATGGTGGCGCGGCGGCCACGGCACCGCCTCGCTCCTCGGCGTCGTCGTCTCCACCGGCATCGGCGGCGGCCTCGTCCTGGACGGCGTTCCGCTGCGCGGCGACACCGGGAACGCCGGGCACATCGGCCACGTCGTGATCGAACGCGACGGCGAACCCTGCCGGTGCGGTGCCCGGGGCTGCCTGGAGACCCTCGCGAGCGGTCCGGGCATGGTCCGCTGGGCCCGTTCCCGCGGCTGGACGGGCACCACCGCCGAACGGCTCGCCGGTGACGCCCGCGACGGCGAGCCCGTCGCGCTCGCCGCGTTCGACCGATCCGCCGCCGCCCTGGCGGCCGCCCTCCTCACCACGGCCGCGCTGCTCGACGTCCACGACGTGGTGATCGGCGGGGGAGTGGCCGCGGCGGGCGACCTGCTCCTCGGGCCGTTGCGCGACCACCTCGGCAAGCACGCCGGGCCGTTCGCGCACGTCCGGGTCACCACGACCACGCTCGCCCGCGACGCCGGCCTGTACGGGGCGGCCGCGTTCGCCCTGCTGACCTCGGGGGACCACCTCGACCCAGAGGAGACACCTTGCGACCCACCCCACGAAGAACGACCCTGACCGCCGCCCTCGCCGCACTCTGCCTCAGCACGCTCTGTGCCAGCCTTCTCGGCACACCCCGGGCGCAGGCGTTCCCGCCCGCCTCCAAGCAGGACGTCATCAGCCACCTGGCCTCCATCACCGGCCGGAACGTCGTCTCCGGCCAGCACAACAAGGAGCCCGCCAGCAACCCCGGGCAGTACACCCAGCAGGTCAAGGACATCACCGGCCAGTACCCCGGCCTGTGGGGCGGCGACCTGATGTTCCGGCCCGAGGACGTCGCCAACCGGCAGCGCGTCATCGACCAGGCCAGGACCGAATGGGCGAACGGCTCGCTGGTCACCCTCACCTGGCACGTCTGCACGCCGACGGGCGGCAGCACCTGCCAGTTCGAGGGCGGCGTGAAGACCCAGATCTCCAACGCCCAGTTCAGCCAGATCGTCACCAACGGCACCGCGCTCAACACCGCCTGGAAACGCCGTCTCGACGAGGCCGTCCCGTACCTCCAGCAGCTCAAGAACGCGGGCGTCCCCGTCCTGTTCCGGCCGCTGCACGAGATGAACGAGTCGTGGAACTGGTGGGGCCACCGCCCCGGCGCGAACGGCGGCGCGCGGCTCTACCAGATCACCCGTGACCACCTGATGAGCAAGGGCCTGACCAACCTCATCTGGGTCTGGAACGTCCAGGACAACCCGGCGGGCAACTGGTCCGCCTACTACCCGGGCCACTCGTACGTCGACGTCGTCTCCCTCGACGCCTGGTACAAGAACTACCCGAGCCAGTCCGACTACCAGCAGATCCAGAACATCGCCGGTGGCAAGCCCATCGCGATCGCCGAGATGGGCAAGGTGCCCAACGCCTCGCTGCTCGACTCGCAGACCCGCTGGAGCTACTTCATGCTCTGGTCGGAGCAGCTGCGCGGCAACAACACCAACGCCGAGATCCAGGCGGGCTACTTCCACCCCCGCGTCCTCAACCAGGGCGAGTTCACCGTCCGCCGGTAGGAGACCGTCCCCTCCCGGCCGTCCAGGCGGCCGGGGGCGGTCGCGGCGACCCCGCGGCCGCCCCCGGCCATGGCCGCTCAGCCTTCGATCGAGAAGCCCATCGCGACCGCCGCGGTGACCGCGATCAGCCCGGGTGCGAGATCCTCCTCCACGCCGCCCCGCGCGGTGCCATGGCTGTAGGTCTTCATCCGTTCCGGATCGACGTCCTCGATGTGCACCACCCTGCCGAGCTTGACCCCGGCCGCCTCGGCGTACAGCTCCGCCTTCGCCCGCGCCGCCGCCACCGCGTCGCGCCGTGCGCGTGCGCGCAGCGCCGGCTTGGCGCGCACGTCGAACACGATGCCCTTGATCTGGTCCACGCCCGCGCTCACCACGTCGGTGAGCAGCCCCTGTAGATCGTCGATCGCCACGGTCTCGATCTCGAAGTCGGCTTCGCAGGCGTACCCGACCTTCTTGCGGCGGTCCTCGACCCGGCTGTACTCGTAGCGCGTCGAGAGCTTGAGCTGGGATGACGACACCCCGCCTTCCGGGATCTCGCGCGCCCTCAGCACCGCCCGGAAGGCGGCGATGATCTCGTGGGCTCCCTCGAACGCCTCCGCGGGCTGCTCCCGGTCACATTCCAGCTGGAGCTGCACCCGCACGAAGTCGGGCTCGGCCGACACCGTGGCCGCCCCGAACGTGGCCACGCCCCACGGCTCGGTGATCTTCGGATCGTTCAGCATGCGTGCCTCCAGCGACCGTCCGGGAAGGAACGAATGATCATAAACAGCCGCGACCTCGGCCGCGACCTGATCCGCGCGATCGTCCGGAACGGGTCAGCCGGAGCTGATCAAACCGGGCCGGAACGGGCGAGGCGGAAGCCGACGTCGTCGACGTGCAGGGTCGGGTGGCTGCGGCGGCGCACGGACGCGCGGCAGCTCCAGTGCTCGTCGAACCAGCCGCCGCCGCGCAGCACCCGGTAGGTGCCGTAGACCTCGGGATCGTAGAGGTCCCAGCACCAGTCCCACACGTTGCCGAGCATGTCGTGCAGGCCCCAGCCGTTCGGGCGGCGGCCGCCCGCCTCGTGCAGGCGTTCGCCCGAGTTGGCCCGGTACCAGGCGATCTCGTCCAGCGGTCCGTAGCGCGGCCCGGACGTCCCGGCGCGGCAGGCGTGCTCCCACTCGGCCTCGGTCGGCAGGCGGTAGCCGTCGGCGCCGGCGTCCCACTCGACGTCCTCGCCGTGGACGTCGTACGCGGGCGTCAGGCCCTCACGTTCGGAGCGGGCGTTGCAGAAGCGCACGGCGTCCCACCACGACACGTTCACCGCGGGCAGCCGCCCCTCGCCCGCGATCTCCGCCGCGGTGACCGGGAACGCGGCGAGACGGAACGGCGCGACCTCGACGTCCCAGGTCCGTTCCGTGCGCCGGTCCGACAACGTGACCCGTCCCGCCGGGATGTCGATCATGTGCAGGCTCACCACTTCGGGAGGCTACCAACGAGGCTGGTGATTTCGCCGATTCGCCGGGACGCGCGACCGGCCGACACTGTGCCTCCCACCCCCTGCCCATGGAGGTAACCGTGCGTCCACCCGTCCGGTTCACCTGGTGGCGCGCCGGAGCCGCGGCGATCGCGGCGGCCCTCGTCGCCGGCGTCCTCACCGCTCCCACCGCCGCCGAGGCCGCCGCCAACCCGGTGATCACCACCCCGCCCGCCGGCGACCGCGGCTTCCCGTTCCTGGCCGCGGCCGAGGACCTCGGCTCGTACGGCTACACCGAGAGCGAGTACTTCTTCGCCGGCACCGCCACCTCGTACGGCAAGCTCGGGCTCTGGGGATCGGACGGCCGCTGGCCGGTCCGCACCACCGGCCGGTCCGCGTACAAGAGCCGCATGCTCGTCCGGCGGCCCGCCGACCCGGCCCGCTTCAACGGCACGGTCGTCGTCGAGTGGCTCAACGTCAGCGGGCAGATCGAGCTGTCCCCGGACTACTGGTTCGCCCGCGAGGAGCTGCTGCGCAAGGGGTACGCCTGGGTCGGCGTCTCGGCGCAGTCGGTCGGCGTGAACGGGGGACTGGGCGACATCCGCGGTCTCAAGGGCTGGGACCCGGCGCGGTACGGCACCCTCGACCACCCGGGCGACGCGTTCGCCTACGACATCTTCTCCCAGGCCGGGCAGGCCCTGCGCACCCCCAACGGGCCGAACCCGCTCGCCGGGCTCCAGGTCAGGACCGTCCTGGGGGACGGCGAATCGCAGTCGGCCGGCTTCATGACGACCTACGCCAACGCCGTCCACCCCGTCGCGCGGGTCTACGACGGCTTCCTCATCCACAGCAACGGCGCCGTCGGCTCGCCGATCAGCGGCAGCCTCACCGACATCCTGTTCATGCCGAACCCCTCCCGCATCCGCACCGACCTGACCGTGCCCACGTTCGTCGTCCTCACCGAGACCGACGTCCCCCGTGCCGCCGCCGCCCGCCAGCCCGACACCGCCAAGGTCGTGCACTGGGAGCTCGCCGGCACCGCGCACGGCGACCAGTGGGCCCGCGACACCGCCCGCGACACCGTGCTGAGGTCGGCCGGCGACGCCGCCCCCGAGCCAGGGTGCGCCGAGGGCTCCGCCCCGCTCAACGACGGGCCCGGCCACTACTCGATGAACGCCGCGCTGCGCCACCTCACCTCCTGGGCCCAGGGCGGACCCCGGCCCGCGAGCGGCGCGCACCTCGACACCGACCAGCGCGACCCGTCCACCGGCCTCGCCGCCGGGGGCATCCGGCTCCCCGACGTCACCGTCCCGACCCGCACCCTCACCGGCCTGCGCGACACCACCGGCGGCGGCGTCTTCTGCGGCCTCTACGGCGCCACCGACCCCTGGAACGCCGACGCCGACCCGTGGGACCGCCACGACGCCGGCGACCCGTCCGACCCCGCCGCGCCCCGCGACACCGAGCCCGACCTGACCCTCCTCTACCCGACCCGCGACGACTACGTCGGCAAGGTCCGGACCGCCGCCACGGCCTCCGTCGCCGCCGGCCACCTCCTCCCCGAGGACGCCACGACCATCATCAGCGCCGCCGAGAACTCCACGCTCGGCGGCTGAACACTCGCGCGCGCCCCGTCCTCCCCCAACACGGGGCGCGCGCGAGTCCCTTCCCGGAGCCGGCCTTCGGGGTCCCGGAAAGGGAGACGCGCATGAACGGGATCAAGATTGCCGCCGCGACGGGTGTGCTGGGGCGTCACGCGGCGGGCGGCGCGGTGATCCTCAGCGGTCCGCGCCTCTCCGCCAACGTCACCTTCAAAGCCTGACAGCCGCCCGCGCCCGCCCGGGGAAATCTCTGGATCTTCTGGGTGGGGTCGCGCATAGTTGCCTCAGGTGCTTCCGGGGGCGGTCCGGGGCCGGGGACGGAGGGCTCTGCCGATGCGGCGGCTGGTCGCCTTGACGCTCGTGGCGTGCCTTGCTCCGGCCGGGTGCGGGGACGCGTCCGCGGAGTCGATCCTCGACAAGGCGACGCTGGTCGCGGGGGTGCGGCCGGACCTGCCGGGGATCGGGCTGCGGCGGCCGGACGGCTCGTTCGAGGGCTTCGACGTGGACGTCACGCGGCAGGTGGCGCGGCGGCTCGGCAAGAAGGCGGCGTTCGTCCCGGCGCTCGCCAGGGACCGCGAGCCGCTGCTGCTGGAACGGCGCGCCGACCTGGTGCCGACGTTCTGGGTGCGGCCCGACTGGAAGACCCGGCTGGCGTTCGCGGGCCCCTACTACCCGACGTACCAGGACATCCTCGTACGGGCCGGGGAACGGGGCGTCCGCGGCGTCCGCGACCTCGCGGGGCGGCGGATCTGCGCGGTGACCGGCGCCGGCGCGGCCGACCAGGTGACCAGGGAACGCGGCGTCGCGGCGGTGCAGGTGCCCGCGAAGGACTACGACGAGTGCGCCGGCATGCTCCGCGACCGGCGGGTCGACGCGATCACCACGAACGACACCATCCTGGCCGGGATCAAGCTGCGCAACGGCGCCGCCTTCCGGCTGCTGAACGCGCGGTTCGGGGAGCAGCGCACCGGGATCGGCATGCGGCGCGGCGACCCCGACGGCTGCGAGGCCGTCAACAGGGCCGTCACGCAGATGTACCAGGACGGAACGATGGCGGTGCTGATGCGCAAGTGGTTCGGGGGTTCCGGGCTGGACCTGTCGGTCGTCGAGGTCCCGGAGTTCGAGGGGTGCGCCTGAGGCCTCAGCCGGGGCGCCAGGAGCCGACCTCGTCGAGGGCGCGGCGTACCGCGTCGTCGTAGCGCGGCTTGATGTGCGGGTCGATCCCGGCGCCGCCCATGGAGACCACGGTCGAGGTGACGACGTCCTGGACGAACGTCCGGGCGGCCTCGGCCTCGCTGCCGTAGGCGCGCCCGGAGAACGAGCCGCGCTCCCACAAGCCCACCGTCCAGCGACCGTCGCGGTGCACCAGGACGGGCACCTCGTCGGCGACGGCGGGGTTGACGTCCTGGACGCCGTAGACGGTGTCGGGGATCCCGGCCGCGCGCAGCAGCTCGACCGCCTGGAACCGGTCGGCGAGAAGGTCCCAGCCCGGGCAGAGCAGCAGCGCGACGGTGCGCAACATGCTGCCCCTGCGGACCCTCGCCCGCCGTTCGCCGTCCGCGATCACGCCGGCCTCCTCTCCGCGCCGGGCGAAACGTTCGCCCCGACGACGGCGTGACGCTAGCGGGTGGCGCGGCGCGGTCTCAACCGGTCAGAAGACGCGGCCCAGGTCGCGGCGGAGGAGGGCGGCCATGCTGTGCTCGGCGAGCGCGGCGATCGTCATGGACGGGTTGCAGGCGCCGGTGGAGCCGGGGATGCGGGCGCCGTCCAGGACGTACAGGCCGCGGTGGCCCAGGACGCGGCCGTACCGGTCGACCGCCGGGCCCATCGGGACGCCGCCCAGCGAGTGCCAGGTGGACGGTTCGAGGGCGTTGGTGTCGATCATGAAGCCGCCACCGGCCCGGGAGAGGCCGTCCATCTGCTTCTTGATTGCCTTCTGGAGGCCGGCCTCCGCCTGGGCCGGCCAGGTGAGGCGCGCGTCGTCCTTCCCCGCGTCGTACCGCCAGGTCCCGGCGGGCTTCACGATGCCGAACCCGACGACGACCATCGTCTTGATCGGGTACGGCGGCAGCAGCGGCGACCCCGCATGGATGATCGTGAACGGGACCGGGCCGCCCGGCAGCCTGCCGCCGACGCACGCCGGCCCGCCCTGCTTGTCGCCGGGGTCCCCGTCCGGCTGGATCCAGGCGTAGATGCGGTCGCCGTTGTTGCCCCACTGCGTGCCGATCGCGTCCGGCAGGTCGGGGACCAGCCCCTTGCCGCGGGCCTTGACCAGCAGGCGGGTCGTGCCGGGCGAGCCCGCGTTGAGGAAGACGGCGCCGGCGACGATCCGCTTGTGCTCCTGGACGACGCCGCCGGTGTCGATGCGGTCGACGTGCAGCACCCACTTCCCGCGCGCGTTCATCGACACGTCGCGCACGACGTGCAGCGGCGCGACGCGGGTGCGGCCGGTGGCCTCGGCGGCGGCCAGGTAGGTCACGTCGATCGACTGCTTGCCGCCGTTGTTGACGCCGAACGCCAGGTCGCTGGTGATGTACGTCGGGTCGTACGCGCCGCGCAGCTCGCCGCGCACGTAGTTCCAGTCGACCGGCAGCGGGACGCGGAACGTCTCCAGCCCGGCCTTGGGCGCCACGTCCAGGAACAGCCGGGAGGACCGGTAGGACGGGGTGGCCAGGATGTCGTCGGGAACGGTCGAGACCTTCAGCATCCGGGCGACCGTCGGGTAGGCCCAGCGGTCCAGCGCCGCGTAGTCGTCCGCCGCCGCCGGCATGGACGCGGCGAAGTGCTCCTCGGTCGGCTGCAGGGTCATGCCGTGGTACATCAGCGAGCCGCCGCCGACCGCGGCCCCGCAGTTGAGGGTCATGCCCTGCTCTTTGAGGGTCTCGATGAGGCCGGTGTAGGGCTTCCAGGTCTTGATGACGCCCGGCGTCGTGCTGTGGTCGGTCAGCCAGGCCGACCGCCGGTCGAGGGTGGACATGCGCGGGAAGGTGTCGGCGTTCGGGCCCGTCGGCCAGCGTTTGCCACGTTCCAGGACGAGCGTGGGCACGCCGGCCTGGGCCAGCCGCAGCGCGGTGACGCCGCCGCCGAAGCCGCTGCCGACGACGACGGCGCGTTCCCGGTGCTCGGTCGTCGGCACCCGCCTGCGGCGCGCGGCCGTGGCCGGGGTCGAGGCCGGGGTCGAGGCCGTGGCGGCGGACGCGCCGCCGGGGAAGCCCGCGGCCGTCAGGCCGAGGCCGCCGAGCGCGGCCGAGCCGATGAAGGCCCTGCGGCCGATGGGGGGCGGGGTGTGGTCGGGCACATCTGCTCCTGTCGAGGTGAGGCCGGGTTCTTGCCGGGTCGGCCGGGTCAGGTGGCGGGGGAGGGGAGGGGCTTGTGGCCGAGTGCCGTCAGGAGCCCGGTCATGGTCGCGGTCTCCTGCCGCTGCTCGGCGCTCATCAGGACGGCCAGCGACCTGACGTGCCGGTCGCCGGTCTGGCGGGCCGCCGCCGTGGCCATGGCCAGCCCGCCCTGGTGGTGGCGGATCATCAGCTGGAGGAACCACACCTCCAGCTCCTCGCCCTCGAGCTCACCGAGGCGGTTGGTCTCCTGGACGGACGCCAGCCCGGGCATCACGCCGTCCTTGGTGGCGTGCGCGGTCCCGTGCTCACCGTTCATCCAGGTCATGGGTGGGCCGGACGTCACCTGCGGGGCGTCCCAGAGCGTGAGCCAGCCCTGCATCTGCCCGATCTCGCGCAGCTGGTTGAGCTGGACGCCGGTCGCGATCTGCGACACCGACGGGCCGACGCCGCGCCGGCCCAGCACGGTCTGCGCCATGGTGACGGCCTGCTGGTGGTGGACGATCATGTCCTGCGCGAAGCCGATCTCCACCTTCCCGGCCGGGCGGGCGTCCGCCGGCCCGGAACGGCCGCCGCCGCCCGCCGAGACCACCAGCAGGGCGCCCACCGCGCCGATCACCATGAACGCCACGGCGGAGAACACCCGGCCCGCCCGGCCGCCCCTCGCGGCCGGGCGCGTCGCGGCGGGGCTCATCGCCGCGGGTAGGCGTCGTTGGTGAACTTCAGCAGCAGCGCGCCGTTGTCGTCGCACGACACCCACAACGTGTCGCCGTCGATCCGGGGCGGGGACATGCACCAGTCGGCGGTCATGTCGGTCTCGCCGGTGTAGATCGGCCGTCCCTCGGGGAGCGACCGCACGATGTCGGAGAAGTAGCCGCCGAACGGGACGAAGGCGTGCGCCGAGTTGACCAGCGCCGACCGCTTGCCCACCTGGCCCGGCGGGTTGAAGTACGCGATCTCCCGGGGGCTGGTCAGGTCGCGGACGTCGAACACGCGGATGCCCGACTGCGACCACCCGCAGGCCAGGATCGTCGGGTCGTCGGCGCGGTCCAGCGTGCAGTAGTGCGAGTCGTAGCCGAAGATCCCGTTCTTCTCCAGGTCGGCGGCCCGGGTGCCGAGGTGCTCGGGCCGGTTGACCTCCAGCTTGAGCTTGCGCACGACCTTGGGCCTGCGGTCGTCGGAGATGTCGAAGAACCGCACCCCGCCCGACCCCAGCTCGTCCACCGCGAGCATGTACGGCCTGCCCCGGTCGGTGAACGGCAGCGCGTACTGGCTGACGATGCCGTCGTCCCACGTCGTCTCCGACACCCGGCGCAGCTGCGGATGCGGCTTGCGGCGCTGGACGTCGCTGGAGTCGAAGATGACGATGCCCGCGGGGATGCTGGAGCTGGCGACGTAGACCCGGTTGCCGTCCCGGCTCACGTTCACCCCGTGGTTGACCATGCCGGTGAGCCCGTTGTAGATCACCTTCGGCGTGCGCGGGTCGGTCATGTCGAGCGCGGCGATCGCGCCGCCGAGCAGGCCGGTCGTCCAGTACGTGCGGCCGTCGGGCGACCAGGAGGCCTCGTGCCCGGGGAACGCGCCGGGCATCGTCAGCGACGTGCCCCTGATCCCGTTCAGCAGGCGCGGGCGCCGGCAGTCGGTCTTCACGTCGTACACCGAGACGAAGAACCCGCCGGTCGCGGCGCCGACCGACACGGCCGCCAGCAGGCCGCGTCCCTGGTGGACGCGCAACGTCTCCCAGGTGCCGCCGAGCGTCGCCGGGCTCATCAGCGAGTCCGTCAGCTTCGGCTTGCGCGGGTCGGACATGTCGATGACGTTGACGCCCTTGCGCTTGGCGGTCAGCGCGCTCGGCAGGATCGTGCCGAGGTACTGGCAGGTGCCGTACGAGGCGCCGACGGTGCCCTGCCCCTGTCCCTGGTAGCGGCTGACCAGCTCCAGGTTGCACCAGTACCCCTGCGTGCTCCGGCCGCTCACCCGGTCCTTGAGGGGAACCTGCCCCTGCAGCCCGGTCTCCGGCCGCGATCCGGGGCCGCAGTCGGCCCGTGGCACGACCGTGCTGACCTCCGGGCCCGCCACCGCCTGCCCGGCGACCGCCAGCGACCCGCCGAGCACCAGTGCCAGCCCCGCCGCACGCGCTCCGAGACGCGCCATCTCGCTCACCCCTCGCCCTCACATTAAGTTTCCAGCGAGTAACGTAAGGGATCGGTTACAGGGTGGCAATACTCATTTCCCGCACATGAACGGCGCCCGAATCCACGTTCGTCTGAGCAATTGACTCCATCACCCCAGGTAGGGCCCTGCCTGCGAAGGAGCCGTCGGGGACGCGTCATCACGGGAAAATAGAACTGCTCAGGAAAATGCGACCAGAGGGCATGAGGGAATGCCGGGAAAATGCCGCCGAGAAATGGCGGACGCCGGTCAGGGGCTATGTCGAGCCCACCCTGACTTCACGATTCACCCTAGCCGATCGGCTATCCGTTTGGCTAGCCGATCGGCTAGCCGGTATCACCGCTGGTAGGGTGCGGGCGATGGTCCAGCAGAGCCAGCCGGGCGCGGCCCGGGAGCGGGTGCTGGCCGTGGCGCTGGACCTGTTCGCCCGGCACGGCGTCAACGGCACCTCCCTGCAGATGATCGCCGACGAGATCGGCGTCACCAAGGCGGCCGTCTACCACCAGTTCCACACCAAGGACGAGATCGTCCGCGCGGTGGCGGCCCCGGCGTTCGAACGGCTCTACCGGATCACCGAGGAGGCCGAGCGCAAGCGCCGCAGGTCCGAGCGCGCCGAGACGATCCTGGCGGGCATCGTCGACCTCGTCGTCGACAACCGGCGCCTCTCGGCCGTCCTGCAGACCGATCCGGCCGTCACCCACATCGTCCGCGCCCGGCCCGAGATGCAGGACCTCGAACGGCGCATCACCACGCTGCTCGCCGGCCCCGATCCCGACGACGATCTCCTCCTCGGCACCGTGATGGTCAGCGGCGGCCTCATGAACGTCGCCACCGACCCGCGCCTGGCCGGTTTCGACGACGAGCGCCTGCGCCGCCACCTGCTGAGCGTCGCCCGCCGCCTCATCCGCCTGCGGCCCCCACCGGCCCCGAAGGAGGAACCGCAGGTCACATGAGGTGCATCGGCGTTCTCCCGAGAATTTCGGCGGCCGTGTCGATCCGCGGCGTCCCCCGTTCGACCTATGGGCGACAAGGGCCGAGAGGGGCCCGGGAGACACAGGGAGACCGACCGTGAAGTACATGCTGATCATGCGCGCGACCGACGAGGCCTTCGCCGGGATGATGGACATCGACGTCAACGAGATGATCGAGATCGTCGGCAGGTACAACCAGGAGATGATCCAGGCGGGCGTGCTGCTCGCCGCCGAGGGGCTGGACGACGCGAACGAGGGCGTGGTCGTCGACTACTCCAGCGAGCCGCCGGTGGTCACCGACGGGCCGTACGGCGAGACCAAGGAGCTGTTCGGCGGCTTCTACATCCTCGACGTGGCGTCCAAGGAGGAGGCCGTCGAGTGGGCGAAGCGCTCGCCGATGACCGGCGCGGGCTTCAAGACCGAGATCCGCCGGGTCACCACCATCGACGAGATGCCCCAGGACAACGAGTGGATCAAGAGGGAGCGGTCGTGGCGCGAGTCGACCGGCCAGCTCTGAGCGGGACCGCGGACGATGGCCGACCCCACCGGCCGTGAGGCCGTCGCCGCCGTCTGGCGGATCGAGTCGGCGCGGATCGTCGGTGCGCTCGCGCGCTACACCGGCGACTTCGCGCTGGCCGAGGACCTCGCCCAGGAGGCGCTGGCCGAGGCCCTGGTGAACTGGCCGCGCGACGGCGTTCCCCGCCATCCCGCGGGCTGGCTGCTCACCGTCGGCCGGCGGCGCGCGATCGACGCGTACCGCCGGCGCTCCGCCCTCGACGAGAGGTACGCCGCCCTGGCCCACGACCTCGGCGAGGGCGGCGTCGCCTCCGGCAGCGCGCCCGCCGACCCGGTCCGGGACGCCGACGAGGTGCTCTGGGATCCGGACCAGATCGACGACGACATGCTCGCGCTGATGTTCGTGTCCTGCCACCCCGTGCTGGCGAGGGAGTCGCGGGTGGCGCTGACCCTGCGCGTGGTCGGCGGCCTCACCAGCGACGAGATCGCCAGGGCGTTCCTCGTCCCGACCGCCACCGTGCAGGCCCGCATCACCCGGGCGAAGAAGACCCTCGGTGCGGCCCGCGTGCCCTTCGAGGTCCCCCCGGCCCGGGAGTGGACCGGCCGGCTCGGCTCGGTCCTGAACGTGATCTACGTGATCTTCACCGAGGGCTCCTCGGCCAGTTCCGGGGACCGGCTCATCCGGCTCGACCTGGCCGCCGAGGCGCAGCGGCTCGCCCGCGTGCTGAGCCGGCTGCTCCCCGACGAGCCGGAGGTGCACGGCCTGCTGGCGCTGCTCGAACTGACCGCCGCGCGGTTCCCGGCCCGTACCGACCGCGAGGGCCGTCCCATCCTGCTGGAACAGCAGGACCGCGGACGCTGGGACCGCGCCGCGATCATCCGGGGCCGGGCGGCCCTGGCCCACGCCGAGAAGGCCCGCCGCGGCCTGGGCGCCTACGGCCTCCAGGCGGCGATCGCCGAGTGCCACGCCGTCGCCCCCTCGGTCGACGCCACCGACTGGGAGCGCATCGTGCTCGTCTACGAGGCGCTCGGCCGCCTCGCGCCGTCCCCGGTCGTCGACCTCAACCGCGCCGTCGCGGTCTCCATGGCGCAGGGCCCCGCCGCCGCCCTCCCCATCGTCGACGGGCTGGTCGCCGGCGGGGCGCTCCCGAACTCGCACCTGCTCCCGAGCGTCCGCGGCGAGCTGCTCATCCGCCTGGGCCGCACCGGCGAGGCCCGCGAGGAGCTGCGGCGCGCCATCGACCTGTGCGGCAACGAGAGCGAGCGCGCCCTGCTCGGACGCAAACTGGCCGATATCGGTTGACCAGGCTCACCGGACCCGGCCAGGACCGAAGGCGGCGGACGGATTGAGGATCCGCGAAACCGGCACGCCGTGCTGGGCTCGTTCCACCGAGCCCGCCGCCCGGCAGGCCCATCGTCCCGGAGGGAACGATGATCCGATCCGTCTTCCGTACCCGTCTCGCGCTCCTGGCCGTCACGGCCCTGGCGGCCGCCCAAGGCGTCGCCGCAGCGGCCCCCGCCCAGGCCGCCACCATGTCTCATGGAGCGGGAGGGCTCGCCGATCCTCACGTTCGCTGGGGCTCGGCGGGGGAGGGGACGGGGACCGGCTCGGGGTCGGCGGATGCGGGCGGGGTGCGGCGCAGGACGGTGACGGCGATGAGGGCGGCGACGGCCAGGAGCACGGCGCTGAGGGTGAGGCCGAGCGCGTAGCCGTCGTTGAGCGCGTCCGGTGCGGTGCTCTGGCCGGTGCGGTTCTGGGCGGCGGTGCCGAGGGCGGCCAGCCCGAGCGAGGCGCCGATCTGGCGCGAGCTGTTGATCAGACCTGAGGCCGTGCCGGTCTCGTGCGGCGCGACGCCCGCGGTGGCGGCGGCGACGAGCGGCCCGAGGCAGAGGCCGAAGCCGACACCGGCGACGATCGAGGGCCCCAGGACGTCGACGGCGAACGAGCCGTCCGGGCGGATCAGCCCGAACCAGGCGAACCCGGCCGAGGTGAGCAGCGCGCCGCCGATCATGAGGGTGCGGGGCGCGCACCGGTAGCCGAGCTTGACGGCGAGCACCGACCCGGCGACCACGGCGAGGGCGAACGGCAGGAACATGAGCCCGGTGAGCGCCGCCCCGGTGTCGAGCACCCGCTGGAGGTACAGCGACATGAAGTAGAACGCCGAGGCCATGGCCGCCCCGAGGGCGAGGGTGTAGGCGTTCGCGCCGGCCACCGAACGGTCGGCCAGCAGGCCGAGCCGGATCAGCGGTTCGCGGGTGGTGGTCCGTTCGACCTGGACGAACGCGGCCAGCAGGACGGCGGCGACGGCCAGCGTCGTCAGGGTGGCAGGGGAGGCCCATCCGTGCTGGTCGGTGCGGACGACGCCGAACACCAGCAGGGTCATGCCCGCCGTCGCGAGGACGGCGCCCAGCACGTCGGGCCGTCCGCCGCGGGCGGCCGGCGGGTCGGCGGCGACGCCGCGCCAGGCCGTCGCCAGCGCGACGGCGACCATCGGCACGTTCACGAACATGACCCAGCGCCAGCCGGCGTACTCGGTGAGCACGCCGCCGATGAGGACGCCGAGCGCGC
The DNA here is from genome assembly GCF_040643285.1 of Spirillospora sp. NPDC047279. NCBI lineage: Bacteria > Bacillati > Actinomycetota > Actinomycetes > Streptosporangiales > Thermomonosporaceae > Spirillospora > Spirillospora sp. NPDC047279. The sequence continues at coordinate 152,212 of NZ_JBEYUA010000006.1, read as the reverse complement.
CGCCGGCGGCGTTCATCGCGCTCCAGATGCCGAAGGCGCGGACCCGGGCCTTGCCATCGGTGAAGGTCGAGGCCAGGAGGGCCAGCGCGGCCGGAGCGAGCGCGGCGGCGCCGACGCCCTGGACCGCGCGGGCGGCGATGAGATGGCCGGGCTCCTGGGCGAAGCCGCCGGCGAGGGACGCCGCGCCGAACAGGCCGAGCCCCAGCAGCAACATCCGCCTGCGGCCGTACCGGTCGGCGGCCTTGCCGCCCAGCAGGAGCAGCCCGCCGAACGTGAGGGCGTAGGCGTGGATCACCCAGGTCAGGCCCACGGCGCTGAAGCCGAGCCCGGACGCGATCTCCGGAAGGCCGACGTTCACGACCGACAGGTCCAGCGACACCATGAACTGCACGACGGCCACCGCGGCGAGGACGAGCGCCGGCCGGGTGGCGTGCGATGACTTTTCGAACATGTTCCGAAAGTAGCATCGGGAACGGGAGCTGTCGAGAAAGGCCGGAACGCCCCCGGTCTCGCGGCGCGCGGTGATGGGGCAGCATGATGGGACGATGCCCCGAGCCACCGCATCCTCCGGCCGCACCGGCCGTCCGCCGGCGACCTCCCGCGCGCAGATCCTGACCGCGGCCCGCCGGCTCATCGACCGCGACGGCTGGGAGAAGCTGACCATCCGCCGGCTGGCCACCGAGGCCGGCGTCGGGGCGACGACCCTCTACCACCACGTCCGGGACAAGGAGGACCTGCTGATCCAGCTGCTCAACGAGTTCGCCGAGCAGGTCGAACGCCCCGAGCCGCCGGACGACCCGCGGGACCGCATCGTCCAGGTGGCCACCGTGACGCACGACGCCCTCAAGAGCTGGCCGTGGGCCGCGGAGGTCCTCACCTCCGACGGGTTCATCGCCCGCCTCAGCCAGGACAGCCTGTGGCTGGTCGACGAGATCCTGGACGGCGCCATCGAGCACGGGTGCACGCCCGCGCAGGCCGTCGACGTCTTCCGCCACCTCTGGTACTACACCGTCGGCGAGATCCTCGTCCGCCTGCACACCGCCCGCAAGCTCTCCGACGCCGACCGGGAGTCGTTCACCCTCAGCCACATCGACCCGGCCCGGCTGCCGCGCCTGGCGGAGGTCGGCGACCAGTGGGGCGACCTGGCGCAGCGGGACGTCTATCCCGACGGGCTGCGCGCCTTCGTCGACGGGCTCCTCGCCCGCGCCGCCGCGGCCCGCGCCGGCGACTGCTCGTAGCGGATCGCGTCGTAGCGGGTGGCGGCGTTCATCAGCGGGAAGGTCAGCGTGGTGAGGGCGAGGGCCGCCGCGACCACGCCGTGCGCGAGCGTGCGGTAGACCTGCCCGCACCGGATCGGCTTGGTCCCCCGGCCCAGTACTCTTGGCCGGTGTTCTCGCCCCAAGGCCCGTCCCTGCGCGAACTGGCGATCCAGGCGCTGTCCTCGGTCGAACGCGGCTACGACCTGCTCGCGCCGAAGTTCGACCGGACGCCGTTCCGCACCCCCGACCGCATCCTCGACGCGACCGCCGCCGCGCTGCGCCCGTTCGGCCCGTTCGGCGACGGACTGGACGTGTGCTGCGGCACCGGCGCGGGCATGCGGATCCTCCGCCCGCTCTGCGACGGGCGGACCACCGGCGTCGACTTCAGCGCCGGGATGCTCGAGCAGGCGCGCGGCGCGCACCCGGACGCCGAATGGGTCCAGGCCGACGTCCGCGACCTGCCCTTCGACGCCGAGTTCGACCTCGCGGTCAGCTTCGGCGCGCTCGGCCACTTCCTGCCGGGCGAACGGGCCACGCTGTTCGCCGGGGTGCGGCGCGCGCTGCGCCCGGGCGGCGTCTTCGCCTTCCCGGTCGGCGCGCCGCCGCCGGTGACGTCGGGCCTGTACTGGGCGCTGCTCGGGTTCGACGCGGCGATGCGGGTCCGGAACGCCGTGTGGCGCCCTCCGTTCGTCATGTACTACCGCACCTGCCCGCTGCACGCGCTCCGCGACGACCTGACGGCGGCCGGGTTCACCGTGTCGACCGTTCCGCTGGAGTCCCTGGGACGGCTGGACGACGGGAGCCCGCGGGGACGGCTCGTCCTGGCGCGCAAGCCCGGCACGGCCTGACCGCTTCGGCGGCGGCTCAGTGGGCGGGCAGGGCGGGGCCGGCGTCCAGGGCCTGGGCGATGCCGGTCTCGACGTCGGTGTCGTAGCCGGTGCGATAGGCGATCCGGTAGGCGGCCTCGCCCAGGGCCCGGCGGGCCTGGTCCTCGCCGGCGCGGCGCGCGGCGACCCAGGCGGTGATGCCGACCTGCGAGCGGCCGATGGTGTCCCACACCCGTTGCGCCAGGCCGAAGAGGTGGGCGGCCTGGCGGTGCCGGCCGAGGGCGAGCGCGGCCGGGCCGAGCATGTCCAGGGCCAGCGCGGCGCCGAGCCGGTCGTTCAGCCGGTGCTTGCCGGCCAGGGCCGCCTGGCCGGACCGGTAGGCGGCGGCCGGGTCGCCGGCGGCCAGCTCGGCCTGGGCGCGGAAGACGTCGCTGTAGCCGCGCACCCAGTGCTCGTTGTGCCGCTCGCACAGGGCCCGCAGCTCCTCCAGCAGGACGATGGCGTCCTTGGGGCGGCCTTGGGTGATGTAGGCGATGCCGCGCACCAGCCGGCCGTAGAGGGCGGGAAGGCAGAACGTGCCGTCGTCACGCCGGCGGGCGAGCATGGCCTCCGACAAGGAGATCTGCGCGGGCAGGTCACCGCTGATCGCCGCGGCGCACGCCAGGGCCACCTGGGCCCCGTCGGCTCCCGCGGAGTCGCCGATCCGGTCGGCGGCGGCGGCGCACTCGGCGGCCCGCGCCTGGCCGGCGGCGATGTCGCCCTGGCTGAGCAGGACCAGCGCCAGCGCCCACAACACGCGGTTGCGGACCGGGCTCGGACCGGCGCCGGGATCCAGCGCCAGGGCGCGTTCGAGGTAACGCTGGCCCTCCTTGGGGAACCCGCAGGCGTACCAGAAGAACCACAACGTGCCGGCCAGCTCCAGCGCGCCGTCGTCCTCCGGGTGGGCGAGGCAGAACTCCAGGGCGGCGCGCAGGTCGTCGTGGTCGGCGGTCAGGCGACGGCACCACGCGAGCTGGTCGGGGCCCAGCCATCCGGTGGCGGCGTTGCCGGCGAGCGCCAGGTAGTGGTCGCGGTGCCGCTCCGCCAGCCCGTGGTGTTCGCCCAGGCCGCGCAGCCAGAACGTGCCGTACGCGCGGATGCTGTCGAGCATCCTGAACCGCCGCACGCCGTCCTGCGCCTCCGTCTGGATGAGGATGGACTTGTCGGCGAGGGCGTCCAGGAGCTCGGGGATCTCCACGGCCGGGAGCAGGCGGTCGGCGCACACCTGGGCGGTGGTGCCGACGCCGAACGAACCGGCGAACACCGAGGCGCGGGCCCACAGCAGCCGTTCGTGCGGGGTGCACAGCTCGTGGCTCCACCCGATCGCGGTGCGCAGCCCCCGGTGCCAGGGCGGGTCGGCGGCGGAGGTCTCCTGCTCGACGTCCTCCAGGACCTCGAACCGGTCCTCCATGCGGTCGTTCATCTCGGCCAGCGGCATCTCCGCCAGCCGCGCCGCGGCCAGCTCGATCGCCAGCGGCAGCCCGTCCAGCCGCCGGCACAACCGCACCACCTCGGGGCGGTCGGCGCCGGTGACGGTGAACCCCGGGACCGCCTCGGCGGCACGTTCGGCCAGCAACGTCAGCGCGTCCTCGCTGCGGGCGCCCACGCCCTCGCCGTGGGGGACGGGCAGCGGTGCCAGGGGGAGCAGCCCCTCGCCCGGGACGCCCAGGGGACGGCGGCTGGTGGCCAGGATCCGCAGGCGCGGCGCGGCGGCCAGCATGATCCGGGCGATCCGCGCGCAGGCCTCGGAGAGGTGCTCGCAGGTGTCCAGGATCAGCAGCACCTCCCGGCCGGCCAGATAGCCGGTCACCACCTCGATCATCGTCCGGGGCGTCTGGTCGGCCAGCGGCAGCGCCTGCGCGATCGTGAACGGCAGCAGGGCGTCCTCGGCCAGCGGCGACAGCGCCGCCCACCACGCCCCGTCGGCGAAGCGGGGGGCCAGCGTGGTGGCGGCCCGCAACGCCAGCCGCGTCTTGCCCACCCCGCCCACTCCGGTGATCGTCACCAGCCGGGACCCGGCGCACAGGCGTTCCAGGTCGGAGAGCTCCCGGGACCGCCCGATCAGCCTGCTCGTCTCCACGGGCAGGTTTCCGGTCCGCTCGTCCATCGCCATGACCGTCACCCGCCGAATCGACCCCACCACACATGGTGAGACAATCCTGACCCCGCTCGGCGTGCGACGCGCCGGATCGGCGAAACCGGTTATCCGGAAAGCTCGGCCGAACGGCGGCCGCCCCATCGAAGGAGCCCGGCGCACCACGCCATCCCCGCCCCGACGGAGATCAGGAGGACGTGGTCACCGTCCTGGATCGGTGTCCTGCTGTGGTGCTCGTGCAGCGCGACGCCCACCGACGACCCGACGGTGTTGCCGACGTAGGGGTAGGTGAGGACCACCTTGTCCATGCTCACGCCGAGGTACTCCGCCGTCTCCCGCACCATGCGGGCGGACGCCTGATGCGGCACGACGAGGTCGAGGTCGGCGGGTTCCAGCTCCGCCCGCTTGAGCACCTGGCGGCCGGCCTCGGCCATCCGGCCGATGCCCCACGTGTGCACCTTGCCGAAGTCGATCCGCAGGAACGGGTCGGACTCGGGACGGCTGCCGCGGTCGTGGATGGTGATGTAGTCGCCGAGGTGCCCGTCCGACCCCGAGACCATGTGCGTCAGGCCGTACCCGTCGGCGACCGGCTCGAGGACCGCGGCGCCCGCGCCGTCGCCGAACACCGACTGGGTGAGCCAGTCCCGCGGGTCGAGCCACGGGCCCGTGACGTCGCCGCACACCACGAGCGCGCGGGCGTACATCCCCGTCTCGAGGAGGGCCTTGCCGACCAGGACGGCGTCGAGGAAACCGGTGCAGGCGCTGTCGAGCTGGATGAACTTCCCCTCGAAGCCCAGGTTGTGCTGCACCTTGGCCGACGCCGGGGGCAGGCGGTGGTCGTTGGACAGCGTGGCGAGCACGAGCAGGTCGACGTCGCCGGCGTCGTATCCCGCGTCCTTCAGCGCGACCTGTGCCGCCTTCGTGCACAGGTCCGACGTCGCCTCGTCCGGGGCGGCCCTGCGGCGTTCGACGCCACCGTGGATCCGGGTCGCCCACTCGTGCAGCGCCCTGCCCCTCCGCGCGGAACGGTCGTAATCAGAGAACTCCTCGATCTCGGCATTCGTCAGAACGCGTTCGGGAAGGTAGGCGCCGACTCCGACGATTCCGATGTTCGTCATCCGTGAACCACCACATACGTAGGAAGGGGAGCCGGTCGATGCGCCTGGGGAGGGTTTCCGCGGTGCGAAGAGGACACGGGAAAGACCTGGTGGAGCCTGCCGTTCTCGCCCGGCGAATGGCGCGGCGACGAATGGCGGGCAAGGAAGATCGTTTCGACGATCCGCCCGGAAAGGGGCCGGAGGCATGGTGGTCGCCCGTGCTCTCCGATGGTGCAGGCGCGGTGTTTGTGAACAGCAGGGAACACTGTGCACCCCCGCGTCTCGGGGGGTCAATGCCGCGCCTGGCGCCCACAATTGCTACTAATTGGTAAGTATTTGCTGACCTGCCTTGAGCCCTCGGATGTGATCTGAGTCACAGGAGAATGGCGGTCAGGTCGAGGTGTCGGTCACTCGGGGATGCTGAGGCGTTGCGCCCGGCCGGCGGCCGTGCGGGCCGGTAGCCGGTCGAAGTGCGCCATCAGGAACGTCGTCGAGATGCGTGCGTCGTCGCCGGCGTGCTCCACCAGGCCGCTCTGGACGCCGTCCAGGATCGCCTCCGGATCGCGCGTCTCCAGGACGGAGACGCGCTCCGCGACCGGGTATCCCCGCCGCAGGCCCGCCTCGCTCGCGCCGTGGGTGTAGAGCAGCAGCCGGTCGTTGGGACGGAAGGGAACGGTGGTCGTCTCGCCCCAGTGGCCGGTGAGGTCGAGCAGGCTCAGCGGCGGGTGCGACGGCAGCGGCTCGATGGCGAACGCCCGGTCGTCGCGCAGCAGGAGGGGCACGGGGCCGCCGCAGCACACGACCTCGGCGTGCTCGTCGTCCTCGTGCAGGGTGACCAGGACGGCGGTGACGAACTGCTCGGGGCTCGCGTCCGGGTCGAGGACCGCGCTCATGCGCGCGGCCACCCCGGACAAGGTCCGCTCGTTGACCGCCAGCTGCCGGAACGCGTCGACCAGGCGCACCGCCGTCTCCCCGGCGCCGTCGGTCACGCCGAGGACGTCGCCGACCAGGATGCGCGTGCCGTAGGGCGTCGCGACGACCTCGTGGAAGTCGCCCTCGGCCTGGGCCGCCGACGGGATCCGGCGCACGTGGGTGCCGGCCGTCGTGATGTGCGGGCCGGGCCCCACGACCGCCCTGGCGCCGTAGTCCTGGCGAAGGATCTCCAGGAGCAGGTCAGGGGTCGACTCGGGGGTCGTGCTCTGCACGCACAGCTCCTCCATCACGCGGAGGTAGTGGTCGACCTCGTCGGACCTGTCCAGGTAGAGCGCGCCGGTGAGGTTCTCGAGGTAGACCACGTCCGGGACGTCGCGCTCGGGGAAGCGCAGCACGCTGAACGCGCCGGCCTCCGCGCGGTGCCCGCCGGAGCGGAACGGCATCACCTGGATCGTGGTGCGGGGCTGGCCGCACTGGGTGATGAGGTGCTCGATCTGGCCGCGCATCACGTCGGGCCCGCCGATCGGGCGGCGCAGCGCCGCCTCGTCGATGACGGCCCACAGCTGGGGGACGCCGGGACCGGTGAGGCGTTCCTGCCGCTGCAACCGCAGCTCGACCCGCTGGTCCAGCTCGGCGGGGGAGGCGCTGGGCTTGCCGAGCTGGATGATCGCGCGGGCGTACTCGGGGGTCTGCAGCAGCCCCGGGATGAACTGGATCTCGTACGTCCGGATCAGCGACGCCGACTCCTCCAGGCCCAGGTAGCTCTGGAACCAGTTGGGCAGCACGTCGTTGTAGCTGTGCCACCAGCCCGGCTTGTTGGCGTCGCGCGCCCACCTCAGCAGGAGGTCGCGCTGGTCGTCGTCGGTCACCTTGTAGAGCGTGAGCAGGTCGGCGACGTCGCGCTCCTTGAAGCTCACGCGTCCCAGCTCCAGCCGGCTGATCTTCGACTCCGACGACCGGATGGTGTAGCCGGCCTCCTGCCGGGTCAGCCCGGCCGTCTCGCGCAGGCGGCGCAGCTGCGCGCCGAGGAGGATACGGAGCACCGTCGAACCCGAACCGGGTCGTTCAACGGTCATCTCTCACCTCCCTGGACACGTGCGTTGACCTTACTTCCTCCGGCGACCCGCGGCGCCCGATCAAGGCGAGAGGGCGTCGGGACCGGCGGGTTGCCGGACGCGCATGGTGGCGGCGCGCCACACCACGTCCGGCATGAACAGCGACTGGGGCTGCGCGTGCAGCGACAACACGCTGATGAGCCGGTCGCAGACGCGCTGGTCGACGTTCGCGAGCGCCTGCACCCGGTCCACGTACCGGTTGAGGATCCGCGTCTGCAGCCCGGCCGAGCCGCCCTCGGTGGTGTCGTAGCGCAGGTCCTCGCCGGTCGCCACCAGCCAGGGGCCCGCCGCGTTCTTGACCACCCGCCGGTGGAAACGCCGCGCCAGCCCGTCGAGGTCGCCGCCGTCGCGCAGGCACGCGTCCAGCGTCAGCGCGGACTTGGCCGCGACGCTCATCCCCTGGCCGTACAGCGGGTTGAACGCGCACAACGAGTCGCCGATGGTCATGAGGCGCTCGGGCCAGCGCGACATCCGCTCGTAGTGGTGGCGGACGTTGGAGGTGCGCCGGTAGCTGACGATCGGCGTGAGCGGCTCGGCCTCGCGGATCGCCTCGTACAGCACCGGGCTGCGCAGGCTCTTGGCGAACTCCAGGAAGCCGTCCTCGTCGGTGGGCGGGAAGTCGCGCCCGACGCCGAACAGGCTGACGATCCAGCGTCCCCCCTCCTGGGGGAACAACGCGCCGGTGCGCGTGCCCGGTGCCCTGGCCTGGAGGTAGAGCGCCTTCCACCCGGGGTCGAAGCCGTCCGGGATGGCGTAGTTGCGGCTCGCGTACCCCAGCTGCGGGTCGATCAGGGTCCTGCGGGCGGCGGGGAAGCCGAGCTGCTCCAGCCACTCGGGGGTCTTCGAGCTGCGCCCGGTGGCGTCGATGACGAGGTCGGCGGTGAGGGTCTCACCCGGCTCGGTGGTCCCGCGTTCGCGCGTCCGCAGGCCGGTGACCCTGCCGTTGTCGGCGACCAGGTCGATCGCCTCCCGGCCGTCGATCACCTTGACGCGCTCGTCCTTGGCCAGCCGCGACCGGATGGTGAAGTCGAGCAGGTCGCGGCTGAGGGTCATCAGCCGGGTGGACTCGAAGCGGCGGCGCCACCCCGCCGGCGTCATCCACAGCAGGTCGGCGGGCACCCGGATCTCCGGCACGCCCGCGGTGCGCAGCTCGTCCTCGAGCCCCGGGAACAGCTCCTCGGCGATCTCCAGGCCGCGGCTCCAGAACACGTGCAGGTGCCGGGCCTGGCCGAGCCCGGGACGCGAGGCCGCCGCGTCGGGGAACCTGTCCCGCTCGACCAGCGTGACCCGGTCGAAGTGGTCGCTCAGCACCCTGGCCGCCAGCAGCCCGGCCATGCTGCCACCGATGACGACGACATGATCGCGGGACTCGCTCACAGTGCTCCCTCACAGTTCCGGTAGGCAGAACGCTCGTTCCGCGTGGTCAACGACGGTGATGGGAGCCGTCCTGGGACGCCAGGCGCCCTGGGCTCTCGCCCATGGCGAAGGCGACCGCCTGGTCGAGGTCGAGGCGCGTGCCGTCCTCGAAGTGCCGGTCGTAGGCGGCGTCGCCCAGCGCCTCGCGGGCCAGCGCCTCGCCCTGGCCGTGCGGCGCGTTGAAGTAGGCGGAGCCGAAGAGCGGGAGCCCGACGGTCCGCCACACGCGCTTGGCCGCGCCCTGCAGCGCCGACGCGTCCTCGGGACGGCCGCTCGCCGCCTGGAAGAGCGCGAGCAGCTCGATGGACAGGACCGCGCACACCAGATCGTGGAACGTGCGGCTGAGGCGCAGGCTCTCCCGCGCGAGCGCGGTCGCCTCCTCGGCCCGGCCCGCCGTCCAGCTCGCGAACGCCAGCACGTACAGCGCGTACGCCTTGACCCACCCTTCGCCGTGCTCCTCGCAGATGGCGCGGACGCCCTCGCACAACTCGACGGCGAACGGCAGGTCGCCCTGGAACGCGTTCGTCATCGCGAACTCGACCCGGGCCATGATCACGGTCGTGTCGAGCCCGCCGAGGGCCTCGTACCGGGCGAGCGCGTCCTTGAACAGCACCGACGCCCGCGCGTGGTCGTCGGTCACCAGGGCGACACAGCCCAGCCGGTGGATCGCGTTGGCCAGCGCCACCCGGTCTCCGGTCCGCTGCGCCTGCGCCTGGCTCGCCTCCAGCAGCGCGGAGGCGCCGTCGGTGTCGCCCTGCTTGATGGCGATGTAGCCGTCGACCCACAACGCCGCGGCCCGCGCCTCGGTCGGCTCGGCGTCCAGCGCGAGCGCCCAGTCGAGCCAGCAGCGGCCCTCGTTGAGGAAGCCGCAGCCCACCCAGTAGAAGCACATCGCGGCCGCCATCCGCAGCCCGGTCTGCACCTGGCCCGGCGTGGTGAGGCAGTACTTGAGCGCGGCGCTCAGGTCGACGTGCACACCGCGCAGGAGCTGGAAGATCTCGGCCTGCCCGGCGCCGAACCACTCGCGCTCGCACCGTTCGACCAGCTGCAGGCACCAGTCCAGATGCCGGCGCCGCAGGTCGTCCTGCTCGCCCAGCTCGCGGAGCCACTCCGCGCCGTACTCGCGCAGGGTGTCCAGCAGCCGGTAGCGGGTGACCGCCCCGTCCTCGACGCGCGTCAGGATCGACTTGTCGGCCAGGCGCGCCAGCGTCGGGCCCACGTCGCCCACGGGCAGCACGCGGTCGTTGCACACGGCCGCGGCCGTCTCCGGGGCGAATTCGCCCGCGAACACCGACAGCCGCGCCCACAGCAGCCGTTCCTGCCGCGTGCAGAGCTCGTGGCTCCAGCCGACGGTCGTGCGCAGCGCGTCGTGCCGCGACACGTCCGCGGGCTCGGCCTCGTCGACCAGCACCCGGAACCGGTCGTCCAGGCGCTCGAGCAGGTCTTCCAGGGGGACGTGCCGGAGCTGCCCGGCGGCGAGCTCCAGCGCCAGCGGCAGTCCCTCCAGCCGCCGGCACAGCCGCGCCACGGTGCGCCAGTTGCGCTCGTCCACCTCGAAGCCGCCCATGACCGCGGTCGCGCGCTGCTCGAACAGGTCGAACGCCGGCGGGCGCACGGCCGTGTCGACGGGCATCACCTCGGGGTCGGCCGTCGCCAGCGGGGCGATCGGGACCACCCGCTCGCCGCCGAGACCGAGCGGCTGCCGGCTGGTCGCCAGCACGCACAACCCGGGGGCGGCCGCGAGCAGCACCTCGGCCACGCCCGAGGCGGTCTCCCTCAGGTGCTCGCAGGTGTCCAGCACCAGCAGCAGCCGCTTGCCGACCAGGTGATCGGCCAGAACGTCGAGCTGCGGGCGCGCGGTCTGGTCGACGACCCGCAGCGTGCGGGCGATCGCGTGACCGACCAGCGAAGCGTCCCGCAGGGCCGACAGGTCGACCACCCAGACACCGTCGGGGAAACCGTCCTGGAGCTCCCGCGCCGCCTCCAGCGCCACCCGCGTCTTGCCGACGCCGCCGACTCCCGTCGCCGTCACCAGGCGTCCGGGCCGGCACAGCCGCTTGAGCTCGGCCAGCTCGGACCGCCGGCCGACAAGGGCGGTCGGTTGGAGGGCCAGATTGCCCCTCCCGCGCGCAGCGAACTGGACCACGATCGACTCAACTCCCCACCAGCGGCCATAACAGTGCGAAGCCCCCGTGGCCACACTCTAACCAAATGATCCGGGCGAACTTAGCGCATTCTTCAACCAAAACCTTGGAAAAGCCGATGACTGCCCGCCTTGCCGCATGTCCGGATCTGGCCCGGAATTGCCGAACGCCTCAGGGGAGCGGCGGTGACACCACCACACGCTGATCGCTCACCGCCGCACGCCGGTGCCGGTAAACGTCCAGATAGACAGGGTCGCGGAACAGTTCCAGCACCGCCGCCCCGCTCGGGTAACGGGCTACCACGACCAGATCCCACCGTTCTCCCCGGCCCCACACCGCGTGCCCGCCGAACCCGCGATGCACGAACCGGCCGCCCACCGCGGCCACCCGTTCCCGGCTGACCGCCGCGTAACGCAGCATCGCCTCCACGCCACTGCACGGCCCGTCCCGATCGCCGTCGTAGACGGCCTGGTCGCGCAGCGCGAACAGGTTCACCACGACCACCGGCCCCTCCATGCCCGCGACCCGTTCGAGCGCCTCCACGTCCTCAGCGCTCAACCGCAATCCCGAATCCCACTCACCCATCCGCGACCTCCCCGCGTCCCCCCTGATTCGCCCCCGGCCCCCCACCGGATGACCCGTGGCTCAGGAGGCCGTCAGGACTTCTATGCCTCGGGTGGTGAGCCGCTCGACGATCGTGTGGTGGGGGTCGGCGTCGGTGATGAGGCCGCTGATCTCCTCCCAGGGCAGAACGCGGAACCGCGAGGCCGCGCCGATCTTCTCGGACGAGGCGAGGACGTAGGTGTCGGCGGCGCGTGCGGCCAGGGCGCGCTTCATCGCGGCCTCCTCGGCGTCGCCGGTGGTCAGGCCCGCCTCCGGGTGGACGCCGGTGACGCCGAGCAGGCAGAGGTCGGCCGAGACGTTCTGGGCGGCCTCGACCGCGGCGGCACCGCAGGCGACCGCCGAGTGCTTGAAGATGCGGCCGCCCAGCATGAGCAGCTCGATCCGGGGATGGTCGAGCAGCGCGGCCACGATGGTCGGGCTGTGCGTGATCACGGTGCAGGCCAGCCGCCGCGGGAGGCCGTGGGCGACGGCCAGGGCCGTGGTGCCGCCGTCGAGGATCAGGGCGCTGTCCGGCTGGACCAGCGCGGCGGCCGCCGCGGCCACCTTCTGTTTCCCCTCGGGAGTCACGGCCATCCGGGCGGAGTAGTCCGCCACGGCGGGGGAGACGGGGAGCGCCCCGCCGTACACGCGATGGCAGAGCCCCTCGGCGGCGAGGTCGCGGAGGTCGCGCCGCACGCTGTCCTCGGAAATGCCCAGGTCGGCGGCGACGTCCTTGGCGACGACCTTGCCCTCGCGGGCGAGCAGTCCCAGCAGATGATCGCGTCGTTCAGCGGCCAGCATCCGTACTCTCTCCCGTTGTTGCACGTTTCTGCATGTATCCTAGCCTTATATGAACGACGAACCGACGCTGCTCATCACCGAACCCGTGAACGCCCGCCCCGGCATCGACGCCCCCGACCACCGCGGCCGCACCGGACTCGACCGCGCCGGGCGCGACCTGCACCGCAACCCCGGCGTCGTGGTCCGCGACGTCGAGCTCACCTCCCAGGGCTGGCACGTCCTGCGGCGCACCACGTTCGACTACAGGCGCCGCGACGGCCGCTGGGTCACCGAGCAGCGCGAGACCTACGACCGCGGCAACGGCGCGGTCGTCCTGCCGTACGACGCCGAGCGCCGGGTCGTGCTGCTCACCCGCCAGTTCCGCTACCCGGCCTACGTCAACGACCACCCGGACGGCCTGCTCGTCGAGGCCGCGGCCGGCCTGCTCGACGGCGACGCCCCGCTCGCCGCCATCCGCCGCGAGGCCGCCGAGGAGCTCGGCGTCACCCTCGGCCCGCTCACCCACGTCTTCGACGTCTACATGAGCCCCGGCTCGGTCACCGAGCGCCTCCACTTCTACGCCGCCCCCTACACCCCGGCCGACCGCACCGGGCACGGCGGCGGCCTGGAGGACGACGGCGAGGACATCGAGGTCCTCGAACTCCCCTTCGCCGAGGCCCTCGCCATGACCCGCGACGGCCGCATAGCCGACGGCAAGACGATCCTCCTGCTCCAATGGGCCGCCCTGAACGGCCCCTTCGCCGCCGGCTCTTGGCACGCCTCGCCGGTCGGTGGTTGAGTGTCGGTCCGCATGATGATCACTTCATGCGGCGACGCCGGGGAGTTCGCATGGAAGGTCGGCCGCGCGGCCGGATGAAGGCCGCCGTCCTGGGCGGCGTGCTGGCCCTCGAAGCGCTGGTCGCTCTCGTCGCCTTCGGCGTGACGATCGCCGGGGTGAGCATGTTCAGGATCCCGTCCGTGGCGATGAAGGGGACGCTCCAGGTGGGGGAGACGGTCGTCCTGGAACGAGGAGACGACGTCAGGCGGGGCGACATCGTCGCGATCGAGGCACCCGAGTGGCGGGAGCGGAAGAACGGCCTGTTCCTGCTCAGGGTCATCGGCGTCGGCGGTGACCGGATCTCCGTCGGAGCGAACGGCCAGGTCGCCGTCAACGGCAAGCCGCTCCGGGAGAGCTACCTCGGGCGCTCGGCCGGCCTGCCCGGAGCGAGACTGGACGTGACCGTTCCTCCGGGACGCCTGTGGCTGATGGGAGACCACCGGGGTGCGGCGGTCGACTCCGTGCAGCACCAGCGCATGTCCTCGAACGGCACGGTCGACGCACGGGGCGTCCAGGGGCACGTCATCGCGGCCGGCTCCGGAGCCGACTGGCACGGTGTGACGACGCCCGACGCCTTCGTCGAAGCCGGGCTCGCCGAACGAAGGGGCGGGCCGCCCGCTCCTCTGGTCACGATCCTCGTGGGAACGTTGGCCGCGCTGGCCTTGCCGTTCACCGTCCTCGTGGCGGTCGCCGCCCACGTGCGTGACCGCAGGCGATCCGCCGCGCGATGAGGACGGCGCCGCCCCCGGCCGTTGTCGGTGGCGTGGCGTTTAATCGAGGGGTGGACGTTGAGAAGCGCATCGCTGAGCTGACCGCTGAGGTCAAGCGGCTGAATGACCTGTACTACGGCACCGGTGACAGCCCGCTGCCCGACGCGGACTACGACGCGTTGAAGGACGAGCTGGCGGCGCTGGTCGCCGAGCGTCCCGAGCTCGAGCCGGCCGACAGCCCGCTGGGCAGGGTGAACGCGCCGGCGGAGCTGACCGGTCCGACGGTGCGGCACGCGCGCCCGATGCTCTCGCTGGCGAAGGCGACGGGCGAGGTGCAGGTCCGCACGTTCTGCGAGCGGTTCGGCGGCCAGGTGTTCCGCGTGTCGGAGAAGCTCGACGGGCTCTCGCTCAGCATCGTCTACACCGACGGGGAGCTCGACTACGTCGCCACGCGCGGCACCGGCACGGTCGGCGAGCTGGTCACCGACAAGGTGCGGCACGTGATCCCGGGCCTGCCGACGCGGATCGAGGCGCCCGGGCGCATCGAGGTGCGCGGCGAGGCGGTGATGTTGCGGTCGGTGTGGACGGCCTACAACGAGGCGCATCCGGAGCGGACGCTCACCAACCCGCGTTCGGGTGCGGCGGGGACGCTGGTGCTGAAGGACCCCGAGGCGGCCGCCCAGGCCAAGCGGCTGCTGCGGTTCGTGGCGTTCGGCGCCGACCGCGACGGCGCCGCCGTCCAGATCCCGGACGGGTTCGAGCCGGTCGAGCAGTACGTGTGCGCGACCGTCGAGGAGGTGGTGGCGGCGATCGACACGATCGGCGGCCGCCGCGACGGGCTGGACTACGACATCGACGGCGCGGTGGTGCGGCTGCACGAGCCGGCGGCGTTCGACGCGGCGGGCTTCAACAGCGCCGAGCCGCGCGGGGCGATCGCGTTCAAGTACCCGCCGGAAGAGAAACTGACGACGCTGCTCTCCGTCGAGTGGCCGGTGGGCAAGATCGGCCGTGTCCCGCCCCGCGCGAAGGTCGCGCCGGTGTTCGTCGGCGGCGTGACGGTGGAGAACATCACCCTGCACAACCCGCGGCTGATCCGCGAACGCGACCTGCGCATCGGCGACACGGTCGCGGTCGTGCGGCGCGGCGACGTGATCCCGTTCGCGGGCCGCTCGCTGCCCGAGCGGCGCGATGGCAGCGAGGCCGAGATCGTTCCGCCGGCGCACTGCCCGTCGTGCGGCTCGGAGCTGGAGGTCCGCGGCACCGGCGAGGAGCGCTGGTGCCTGAACCTCCAGTGCCCGGCGCAGGCGACGCGCCGGCTGATGCACTGGGCCTCGCGTCAGGCGGCCGACATGGAGGGCGTCGGCGACGTCTGGATCGAGAAGCTGGCCGAGGACGGCGTGCTCAAGCGCCGCAGCGACCTGTACGACCTGACGGCCGATCAACTGCTCGGCTACGAGCGCATGGGCGAGGTCAGCGCCAGGAACATGGTCGAGTCGATCGCGTCCTCCAAGGGCATGGGGCTCCGCCGCGCGCTGATCGGGCTGGCGATCCCGATGGCGTCCGAGGGCACCGCCAAGCGCCTGTGCCTGGCGGGCTACGAGCGCATCGAGGACGTCGCGGCGGCGACGGCCGAGGACCTGGTGGCGATCCGCGACATCGGTCCGAAGGCCGCCGAGAGCATCGTGGCCTTCTTCGCCCGCACGGAGGTCCAGGAAGAGATCGCCGCGCTGCGCGAACGCGGCGTGGACCTCGACGTCCTGCCCGAGGACCGGCCGGTCGACAAGGCGGCCGCGGGCGACTCGCCCCTCAAGGGCAAGTCGGTGGTGATCACCGGTGCTTTCATCGACCCGCGCTCGGGCGCGAAGATCAGCCGCCCGGACGTCACCCGCCTGGTCGAGCAGGCCGCCGCGACCACCGCCTCCTCGGTCTCCGCCGCCACCGACTACCTCCTGGCCGGCGACAACGTCGGCGCCGCCAAGATCACCAAAGCCGAGAAGCTCGGCGTCACCGTCATCGACCAGCCCACCCTCTGGACCTGGCTGACCGAAGCCGGCGTCATCTGACCCCTCCACGCCGCGCGTCAGAGGCGGAGGCAGGTGCCGCGTTCCCGGCGGGCGGGCGGTCGAGCGGCACGATCGCCAGGTCATCGGGGAGCGCATGATCGACGCGGGTGCCGGGTGGCTGAGACGTGGGTCGGGGGTGCTGGGAGTGCAGGTGGGAGGCCCGGGGTGCGTTCCCGCCGCCGGACGGCGTAAGACTGGAATTGACGTCGAAGTCGAGTTAGGATCGCCGACGAGCGGAACCGGCAGGGCCGGCCGGCTCGGCCCATGATTCCTACCCCGGAGGTCGAAGCGTGGAGAGCTCACGTATCGCCGACATCATCGAGATCGAGCAGCTGCTCGCACGTTACGCGGCCGGTATGACGAAGGACGACGTGGAGTCCGTCGTGGCGGTGTTCTCGCCGGACGGCACCTACAGCGCCTTCGGGGAGAAGTACGGGGTCGCCGATTTCCCCGAGCTGGTCGCGGCCGCGCCCAAGGGGTTGTTCGCGGTGAGCACCCCGGCGATCACCTTCGACGGGGAGGGGTCGGCGAGGGGCGAGCAGCCGCTGTGTTTCGTCGCCCAGGCCGACCACTCGATGCGCATCGGGTACTACACCGACACCTACCTCCGTACTCCGGACGGATGGCGGCTGCACACGAGGGCGATGACGTTCCTGCGCCGCGATGGTTCCCGTGACTCGGGGCGACCCCATGACCCGCGGCGTCCGGCGCCCGGGCGCACGACCGCGAGTTGACGCGCGTCCATGGACCTTCAGGAGTTTCGCGACGGCCTGGACGGGTGGCTCGACGAGCACGAGCCGGAGCTCAGGGCTGAATTCGGTCCCGACGTCACGCTCGACCAGGAGATGGAGCACGTCTCCAAGGTGCGGCGCATGACCTACGACGCGGGATTCATGCGCCGGGGCTGGCCCGAATGGGTCGGAGGGCTCGGCGGGTCCACGCTCATGCGCGCCTACCTGGGGGAGGCGCTGGCGTACCGGGACCTGATCGACCCCGGCATCTACTCCATGACCGAGGTGCTGGCGCCCACCATGATCGAGTTCGCCCGGCCGGAGCTGGCGGCGGAGATGGTGCCGCGGCTCCTGCGGGGCGAGGAGACCTGGTGCCAGGGCTTCTCCGAGCCGAGCACCGGCAGCAACCTGGGCTCGCTGTCGTGCCGTGCCCGCAGGGACGGGGACGTCTGGCGGGTCACCGGCCAGAAGGTGTGGACGAGCCTCGCGCAGTACGCCGACCGGTGCGTCCTGCTGACCAGGACGGGTACGCCGGAGTCGGGCCACAGGGGCATCACCGCCCTGTTCGTGGACATGGACGCCCCTGGGATCACCGTGCGCCCGATCCGCGCGATCCACGGGCGGGACGAGTTCTGCGAGGTGTTCTTCGACGACGTGCCCGTGCCGGTCGACCGGACGCTGGGCGAGGTCGACCGTGGCTGGGCCGTCGCGATGGACCTGCTGCCCTACGAGCGGAGCACCTCGCTGTGGCACCGCAGCGCCTACCTCCGGCAGCGGCTGGGGAGCCTGCTCTCCTCCGCCCCGGACGGTGCGCTCGACCCCGCCGACCTGGGCGAGGTCGTCCAGATGACTTTCGCCTTCCACGCGCGTTCGCGAGGGACCCAGCACCGGATGGCGCGCGGT
Organism: Spirillospora sp. NPDC047279; assembly: GCF_040643285.1. Classification (NCBI taxonomy): domain Bacteria; kingdom Bacillati; phylum Actinomycetota; class Actinomycetes; order Streptosporangiales; family Thermomonosporaceae; genus Spirillospora; species Spirillospora sp. NPDC047279. The sequence continues at coordinate 134,659 of NZ_JBEYUA010000006.1, read as the reverse complement.
GACCGGCTCGGGCCGGAGACGTCGGTGGACAAGGTGCTGCTGGCGACCACGGAACAGGCGGTGTTCGACCTCGCCGCGGACACGGTGGCCGCGGACATCGCCCTCGGCGACGATCCGGGCGGCGACCGCTGGCGGACCGAGTTCCTGTACTCGCGGGCAGCGACGATCTACGGCGGGAGCGCCGAGATCCAGCGCGACATCATCGCCCGCCGCCTTCTCGACCTGGGGACGGACCGATGATGGACGCGCAGACGGCCGGCCTGCTGGCGCAGAGCTTCGAGAGCGCCTTCCGGCACCAGAACGTGACGGCGGTCGAGGCGGCACTGGAGGAGATCGGCTGGCGCGAGGCGCTGGCCGAGGAGGCCGCCGACGTCATCCCGCTGCTGTTCACCCGGCAGGGCGGCGCCAACGCCGCGTCGGGGGCCCTCGACGACGTTCTGAACACCGCACTGGGGCTGCCCGCCGATGGCGACACGGCGTTCGTCCTGCCGGAGTTCGGGACGTGCACGGCGCCCGGCTCCGTCCGGGACGGCGACCTCACGGTGAGCGGCCTGGGCACCGCGCGCATGCCGGGGGCCGCCCGCGCCGTGGTGGTGGCCGAGGACGGCGGGACCCTGCGGGCGGCCGTGGTGGAGACCGGCAAGGTGGAGACCCGGCCGGTCGGTGGCGTCGATCCGCGCCTGGGGCTGGTCACGGTCGAGGCGCGGGGCGTCCGGCTCGACGAGCGCGTGGAGGTCACGGCCGGTCGCTGGGCGGACGCCGTGGCGGCGGGCCAGGTGGCGCTGGCGCACGAGCTGGCCGGGACCGGCCGGGTGATGCTCGGCCTCACGCGGGAACACGCCGTGACCCGGATCCAGTTCGGGCGGCCGATCGGCTCCTTCCAGGCCGTCCGGCACCGGCTGGCCGAGAGCCTGGTCGCGATCGAGGCCGCGGAGGGCCTGGCCGCGGCCGCGGCCGAGACGCTGGGGCCGGACCGGTCCGATCCCGGGTCCGCGCCGCTGGCGGCGATGGCCAAGGCGGTCGCCGGGCGCAACGCGCGCACGGTGGCGCGGCACTGCCAGCAGGTGCTGGCCGGGGTGGGCTTCACCGACGAGCACGACTTCCATCACTACTTCCGGCGCGTCCTCACCCTCGACGGGCTTCTCGGCGACGCCCGGACGCTGACGCGCGGTCTCGGCGAAGAGCTGCTGCGCACCCGGCGCCTGCCGGTCGCACCGCCTCTCTGAGCGCCACCGGCCCGGTCCCGCGAACACGAAGGGCGCCTCCCGCGTGGGGGAGGCGCCCTTCGTCCCGTCCGGGCGGCCGTCAGGTGGTGCGGCCGTCAGGTGGCGCTGCTCCGCTTGGACAGTTGCCTGTCCAGCGTCGCTCGCAGTTCCGGTGACAGGAACGAGCGGTCCTCCGCCGCGATGGCGAAGTCGAGCGTGGCGAGCACGGCCCGTTCCAGGTGGAGGTTGAGGACACGCTTGGTGTCCTCCAGCGTCCGGCGCGGCATCGCGGCGAGCCTGCGCGCGCAGGCCAGCGCCTCGGACATCACCTCGTCGTCGGCGCAGACATGGTTGGCCAGGCCCATCTGGGCGGCGCGGTGGGCGCTGATCCGGTCGCCGGTCAGCGCGTACTCCTTCGCCAGCTGCAGGCTCGTCAGCAGCGGCCAGGTGACCGGCCCCCCGTCGGCCGCCACGAGCCCGACCATGACGTGCGGGTCGGCGAGGTGGGCGCTCTCGGCCATGAACACGATGTCGGAGAGCGCGGCCAGGCTGCACCCCAGCCCGACGGCGGGCCCGTTGACCGCCGCGATGATCGGCAGCCTGCACTGGACCATGCCGGTGACGATGCGGCGGGCGTCCACCAGGGTCTGCCGCCGCAGGTCGTCGTCCTTGGTGAGCTCGTCCAGGTAGGAGAAGTCGCCGCCCGCCGAGAACGCCCGGCCCGCACCCGTGAGCACCACGGCGCGGGCCTCCTCGTCCGCGTCGAGCCGCGGGAAGATCGCGCCGAGCCCCTCGTGCAGGGCGTGGTTGGTCGCGTTCAGGGCGTCCGGCCGGTTGAGCGTCACGATCCTGATCGGCCCGTCGGCGGTGACCTCGATCTCGGGAGGCATTCCGTAGCCGCTCATGCGACCGGGAGCCCGAGGATCCGGGTCGCCACCAGGTTGCGCTGGATCTGCGACGTTCCGCCCATGATGCTCTGTGCCCGGCTGTAGAGGTACATATTCAGCCACGTGTCCTCCTCGGTCCCGCCGGTCAGGTTGCTCATGCTCAGGGCGGCGTGCCCCACGGCTTGTTCGACGCGCGTCATCAGGAGCTTGTCCACCGAGCCCTCGGGGCCGTGCGAGATCCCGTTCAGCCGGTCCGAGAGCCGCCGGCACACGTGCAGCCGGAGCATCTCCGCCTCGACGATCGCCCAGGCGACGTCGCGCACGTTCTCGGGGGTGAACCGTTCCGGCTCGGCGCGCATCCGGTCCACCAGCTCGTTGACCGCCTTGCTGTAGCGGGCGACGTAGCCCAGCTCGCCGGGCTCCCGCTCGTGGCTGACCACGGTCATGGCCAGCCGCCAGCCCTCGCCGGGCGCGCCGATCATGTCGGCGGCCCGGGTGACGGCGCCGTCGAAGACGACCTCGCCGAACTCCCGGGTGACACCATTGATCATCTTGAGCGGGCGCTGCTCGATGCCCGGCTGGTCCATCGGGACGGCGAACGCCGACAACCCCCGGTGCTTGGGGGCCTCGGGATCGGTCCGCGCCAGGACCAGGCACCAGTCGGCCTCGTCGGAGTAGCTGGTCCACACCTTGTGCCCGGTGATGACGTAGTCGTCGTCCCGGCGGACGGCGCGGGTGCGCAGCGCGGCCAGGTCCGACCCGGCGTCAGGTTCGCTGAACCCCTGGCACCAGCGCTGCCGCCCGTTGACGATGCCGGGGAGGAAACGGGCCTTCACGTCCTCCCCGCCGTGCCGGAGGACGCCCTGCACCAGGTAACCGAGGCTGGGCCGCGGCGGGGCCCCGGCCGCCGCCAGTTCCTCGTCGACGATCGCCTCGTACACGCTCGGCAGCCCGTGACCGCCGATCTCCTCCGGCCAGGAGAGCGCGAAGAAGCCGGCGTCGTAGAGCGCGCGGTGCCAGGGCGCCTGCCCGTCCCAGTACTCGTCGGCCGTGGACGACTGCGGGAGCCCGGGGTTGTTCTCCGCGAGCCAGGTCCGCAGCCGTTCGCGGAAGGCCGCCTCCTCCGGGGAGTCAGCGAAGTCCATCGTGCACACCTCCGATCTTGCGGTGCGCGACGACCCGGGCCAGGTTCGCCCCGACGTCGCCGAGCACCTGGGTCGACAGCAGCGCCCGCCGCAGGTGGACGTGGGCGAGGTACTCCCAGGTCATGCCGATGCCGCCGTGGACCTGGATGACGGTCTCGCACACGTCGCGGGCGGCGCGGGCGCAGTAGGCCTTGGCGGTCGCGGCGGCGGCGAGCGCCTCGCCCGGAGGGAGGGCGTCGACCGCCCAGGCCGCGTGCCGGGTGACGCTGCTGGACCCCTCGATCGAGACGAAGGCGTCCGCCAGCATGTGCTGCACGCTCTGGAAGGTGCCGATGGCCACGCCGTACTGGTGCCGGATCCCGGCGTACGAGCGGGCCAGGTTCACCGCGCCGCGCATCGTTCCCACCAGGTCGGCGCAGGTGAGGGCGAGGGTGAAGGCCGACCAGGCCTCGATGTCCTCGCCGGTGAGGGGACGGCGGCCGGCGCCGTCCGGCCGCTGGAACGGCCCCCGCTCGACCATGGTGGCGGGGCGGGTGAGGTCGCGCCCCTGCGACGTTCCCGTCACCGCCACCGAGACCAGGTCGTAGCCACTGCCCGCGCGGGCCAGGGCCAGGGCGGATGTGGCGCCCCGGGCGTCGACCGCGACGCCGGTGCAGAACGTGTCGGCGTCCTCGACCACGACGAGGCCGGACAGGTCGGGCCGCAGCAGGACGGTCTCGTGGGCGGTGGCCGGACCGGCCGCCGCGCGGCGCCGCAGCTCGGTGGCCAGGGTCGGTCCCAGGAACGAGGTGTCGGCCGGTCCGCGGCCGAACTCCTCGGCCACGATCGCGGTCTCGACGGCGGACGCCAGCGGCCGGTCCCCGTCATCGGGCACGCGCAGCTCGCGCCAGCCCGACCCCGCGACGGCCGCCTCCAGCCGCGCCGTGCGGGCCGTGTCGTCCAGCGCGGCGACGGACTGGGGGGCGTGGTCATCGACGAGCTGGGCCGCGGCTTCGCGCAGCGCCTGCTGCTCCGCGGACAGGCGGACGTCCATCAGCGGTCACTCCGCACGTCGTCGGGTGGGCACGCCGCCGCGGGCGGGCGCGGATCGGGCTTGGTGATCATGTAGCGGCAACCTCGGGAGAAGCGCGCCGCACCCCGCGCGCAGGGCGCGCGCGGACCGCCGGCGCGGGTGTTGCAAGCTCTGTTCTGTTCTAGATAAAAGTCTATACTGACGTCGATGTCAATCACGGGACCCGGCCCTGGAGACCCGTGCTGCACGGAGGTACTGTCAGCCGGGGGAGAGCGGGAGTGACGCCATGAACGACAGCCGGGAACCGGGCCGACCGAGCATCGCGGCCATGACCAGCGCCGCCGCGGACCGTCACGGCGGCCGCGTCGCGGTCGTGGACGGCGACGCGCGCCTCTCCTACGCGGAGCTGTACGAGGAGGCCCGCCGGTTCGGCGCGGCGCTGGTGGCCGACGGCGTCGAACCGGGCGACCGCGTCGGCGTCTGGGCGTTCAACAGCCGCGAGTGGATCGTCGCGCTGCTGGGGCTGTACCAGGCGGGCGCGGTGCTCGTTCCGATCAACACCAGGTTCAAGGGGCGCGAGGCCGCCGACATCGTGCGCCGCGGGCGGGTCAAGGTGCTGGTGACCGTGACCGGCTTCCTCGGCAACGACTACGTCGCGATGCTCACCGGGGCCGGCGTCCCGCTGCCGGACCTGCGGACCATCGTCATCGCCCGGGGCGGCCCGTCCGGGCCCGGCGTGCTCTGGCCGGACTTCCTGGCGGGCGCCACCGCGGACGGGCTCGCCGAGGTCGACCGGCGGCGGGCGGCCCTGGGGCCGGACGACGTCTCCGACGTGCTGTTCACCTCCGGCACGACGGGAACGCCCAAGGGCGTGGTGATGACGCACCGGCGGACGATGGGCGTGGGAACCGACTGGGTGGCCATGACCGGCCTCTCGGCCGGCGACCGCTACGCGATGGTCAACCCCTACTTCCACATGTTCGGCTTCAAGGGCGGCATCCTGGCCTGCCTCGCCAGTGGCGCCACCATGTACCCGCACCCCGTGCTGGACGTGGACACGGTGCTGCGGCAGGTCGCCGAGGAGAGGATCACCGTCCTGCCCGGCCCCCCCGCCCTCTACCACGCGATCCTGGAGCACGCCGACCGGGACCGGTACGACCTGTCGAGCCTGCGCGTCGCGGTGACCGGGGCGGCCGACATCCCGGTCGAGCTCATCCGGCGGGTGCGCACGGAGCTGCCGTTCTCGGTGATCGTGGCCGGCTACGGCCTGACCGAGGGCGGCACGGCCAGTTCGACCTCGCCCGACGACGCCCCGGAGACCATCGCCGGCACCGTCGGCCGCCCCCGGCCGGGCTTCGAGATCCGCATCGTCGACGGGGCGGGGGAGGACGTCGCGCCGGGAGAGGTCGGCGAGATCGTCCTGCGCGGCCCGACGGTCATGGCGGGGTACCTGGACGGCCCGGAGGCGACCGCCGCGGTGCTCTCCGCGGACGGCTGGCTCAGCACCGGGGACCTGGGCCGTTTCGACGAGCTCGGGTGCCTGCGCATCGCGGGACGGTCCAAGGACATGTTCCTGGTCGGCGGGTTCAACGCCTACCCGGCCGAGATCGAGGCCATGCTGCTGGAACATCCGGGCGTCCGCGCGGCCGCGGTGATCGGGATTCCCGACGAGCGCCTCGGCCAGGTGGGCATGGCGTTCGTCGTGCCGCGCCCGCCCGCGCCCTCGGCCGAGGACATCATCGCCTGGTCGCGTGAGCGCATGGCGAACTACAAGGTCCCGCGCCGGGTCGAGCTGATCGACGAGCTTCCCCTCACCGCCAGCGGCAAGGTGCACAAGACCGCGCTGCACGAGCGGGTGCGCACCGGCTGACCATCTGGGTCCCGGCCCGTCCCCTCACCCCCGTCCTCCCTCCGCGCGGGTCCTCCGCGCGGTTCGTTCCTTCGATCTTTTACCTACATCGACGTCGATTTCTAGCGGAGTTCCCCCGGCGGCGTCCGCGCCCGGAAGGTGGCTGACATGCACGATCACCATGACGATCTGGAGCCGATGCTCGAGGCGGTCCGCGACTTCATCCGCAAGGAGGTCATTCCCCGCGAGGCCGAGATCGACGAGAAGGACGAGGTGCCCGCCGTCCTGCGCGAGACGGCCCGGCGGATGGGCCTGTTCGGGTTCACCATCCCGGAGGAGTACGGCGGGCTCGGGCTCGGCGTCGTGGACCAGTGCCGGCTGCTGATCGAGGTGGGGTACACCACCCCGGCGCTGCGCTCGATGTTCAGCACCAACGTCGGCATCGCCGGCCAGGTGATCATGGATGGCGGCACCGACGGGCAGAAGGCGGCCTGGCTGCCCCGGCTGGCCTCGGGCGAGGCCGTCGCCTCGTTCGCGCTCACCGAGCCCGACGCCGGGTCCGACCCGTCCGACCTCCGCACGAGCGCGGTTCGTGACGGCGACGCGTGGGTCCTCAACGGCGTCAAGCGCTACATCACCAACGCGCCGATCGCCGACGTGTTCATGGTGTTCGCCCGCACCGACCCGGACGCGAAGTCGTCCCGGGGCATCTCCACGTTCATCGTCCCGGCCGGCACCCCGGGGCTGTCGGTCGGGCCGCGCGACCACAAGATGGGCCAGTTCGGCGCCTGGACGGCCGACGTCAACCTCGACGACGTGCGGGTGCCGTCCGACGCGGTCGTCGGTGGCGAGGCGGGCGTCGACACCGGCTTCCTGACCGCGATGCGCTGCCTGTCCAACGGCCGGCTGCTGCTCGCCGCCGCCTGCGTGGGGATGTGCCAGCGCCTGGTCGACGAGTCCGTGCGTTACGCGTCCGAACGCAAGCAGGGCGGCCGTCCGATCGCCGCGCACCAGCTCGTCCAGGGGATGATCGCCGACTCGGTGACCGAGACGATGGCCGCGCGAAGCCTCGTCCTGGAGGCCGCCCGCGCCTTCCAGGACGGCACGGACCGCCGGACCGGGCCCGCCGCCGCCAAGTACTTCTGCAGCGAGGCGGTCGGGCGGGTGGCCGACCGGGCCGTCCAGGTGCACGGCGGCGCCGGGTACATGCGCTCGGTGGCGGTCGAACGGTTCTACCGCGACGCGCGGCTCTTCCGGATCTACGAGGGCACCAGCCAGATCCAGCAGGTCATCATCGCCCGCCAGGCGCTCGGGGCGGCCGCGGGCTGAAACGCCCGGGCCGCCCCTGGGGGTCGTCGTGGTCTGCGTGGGCCGGTCTGCGTGGGCCGGTCTGCGTGGGCCGGTCTGCGTGGGCCGGTCTGCGTGGGCCGGTCTGCGCCGGCCGGCCCGCGTCAGCCGGTCACGGTCAGGTCGTCAGGATGGAGACCGCGGCGACCCCGGGAGCGCCGTAGAGCTGGGCGAGGCCGACCCGTGGCGCGCCGGCGACCTGGCGCTCGCCCGCCTGCCCGCGCATCTGGAGCACCAGTTCGCGCACCTGCCGCAGGCCCGAGGCGCCGACCGGCTCGCCGTTGGCGATCAGGCCGCCGTCGGTGTTGACCGGCAGGCTGCCGCCCAGGGCGGTGGCCCCGGTCGCGATGAGCTTGTTCTGCTCGCCGTCGGCGCACAGCCCGACCTCGGCCATGTGGATCACCTCGGCGCCCGCGTCGGTGTCCTGGAGCTGGGCGATGCCGACGTCCGCCGGCTCGACGCCCGCCTCCTCGAACGCGGCCTTGGCGGCGTCCACGGTCGGCGCCGGGACGTGGTCGGCGGCCACCGACGCGGACGGGGTGTGCACCTCGAAGGCCCCGAAGCGGCGCGTGCGGGTGACGACGCTGCGCAGGTAGATCGGCTTGTCGGTGTAGCGGTGCGCGATGTCGGCGCTGCACACGACCAGCGCCGCCGCGCCCTCGTTGGGGCTGCAGAACATGTACTGCGTCAGCGGGTGGTTCACCATGCGCGAGCCGAGGATCTGCTCGCTGGTCAGCGGCGTGCGCCGGTGGGCGTTGGGGTTGAGCTCGCCGTTGCCGTAGTTCTTCGCCGCGACCGCGGCGAGCGTCTCGGAGGTGATGCCGTGGTCGTGCATATAGCGGTTGATCTTCATGCCGAAGAACTTGGTGGTGAGGAACAGCCCCATCTCGCCGTACCACCGCGGGCAGCCGTACTCCTGGGGATCGGCGGTGAAGGCGCCCGACTCGTGCTTGTCCATGCCGAGCACCAGGCCGATCTCGTGCTGCCCCAGCCTGATGGTCTGGCCGGCGAGGGCCAGCGCGCTGCCGGCGGTCGCGCAGCCGTTGTAGACGTTGGTGAACTGCACGCCGGTGAGTCCCAGCTCGGCGACGACGGCGTCCGGCTGGTCGACCTCGTAGCTGCCGCCGACGGCGAACTGCATGTCGGCCCAGGTCAGGCCGGCGTCGGCCAGGGCGTCCCGGGCGGCGTCGGCGCCCATGGCCAGCGCGGGCTTGCCGGGGAACCGGCCGAACCGGTGGATCCCCACCCCGATGATCGCGACGTCAGGCATGGTCGGCCCCTTCCGGGCTGAAGGCGAACGTGATGATCTCCCGGCCGTCCTCGTCGGTACGGAACGGCATGGTGACCAGCCGCATCGGCATTCCGAAGGACAGGTCCTCCTGGGCGCAGCCGACGATCAGGGTCTCGATCCGGAGCTCGCCGGGGAGTTCGACCACCCCGACCAGCCACGGCTCGAACGGGTCGGTCCCGAAGAACTCGCCGCGGAACGGCGCCTTCGGCGGGAAACCCTGGGTCGTCCACGTCCAGAGGGTGCCGGAGCGGCTCAGCCGCGTGCGTTCCACCGCGGTCGCGCCGCATCGCGCGCAGCCCGTCCGGAGCGGGAACACGAACGTGCCGCATTCCCCGCACCTGCCGCCGATGAGGCGGGGCGCCTCGTCGGGCCAGGTGAACAGGTCATCGGCGATGGGAACCGGTGCCATCTCTTTCTCCTTGCCTCCCCGCCGGCCGGGGTGGGGCGGGGATCACGGGATGTCGCGGGCGGCGCGGACGCGGTCCGGTGCCCTGCTCCACGGATCGGTCGACGCCGCCGTGGGACGCATGGTTACCTTATACTGACGTCGACATCAAAGAAAGGGTGTCGATGTCGAGTGGACGGCCCGGTCCGCGGGAATGTCCTGCTCATCGTCGTGGTGGGACGGGCGCGGCCGGGAGTCCGATCCCTTCCGAGCCTTGATATTTTTGACGTCAAAGTCATAATGGCGTTCGCGGTCGTGGTCACGGGACCGCCGGGCGGCGGCCCGGCCGGGGCGCCGCGGGGAAAGAGGAGGACGACGTGAACGATGACGATCGGCCGGCGCGGCTGCTGGCGGCGGTGACCAGGCTGCAGGCGGACTACGCCCGGTACATCGACGGCGGCGAGCCGGAGGCGTGGAGCGGGCTCTACGGCGGCGGTGGCGTGTTGTCGATCTCGGACGGCAGGGAGATCGGCAACGCCGACCTGCCGGCCTTCGCGGCCCGCGCTCCGAAGGGGTCGCATCTGCAGGGAGTGCCGAGCGTCGAGGAGCGTTCCGACGGCGGCGTCGACGCGGTGTCCTCGTTCGCGTTCTTCAACGCCGAGACCGGCGCGGTCGTCTCCGGCGCCTACGTCGACCGCATGACCTGGGAGGAAGGGCGGCTGGTGTTCGCCAGGCGGCACATCGACATCCGCCGGTCCCCATAACCGGCTCTGTCAGATCGGTCACATCGTCGGTAGAGCAGTTTTCTCGGACAAATCTCCGGGCGATGCGTGAAGTGGCGCGCACGCCGTTGCGGCATTATGTTTCTGACGTCGAATTCACGGATGGAGGGCAGGATGGACCCAGAGCCTCGCTCGGCCAAAGGCCGCCGTACGCGAGCCCGCCTCGTGGAGGCCGGCAAGACCGTGTTCGAACGCGATGGCTTCCTGCAGGCGCGGATCACCGACATCGCCACCGAGGCGAACGTCTCGCACGGGTCGTTCTACCACTACTTCGATTCCAAGGAGTCTCTCTTCCGGGAGATCGCCGAGGAGGTCGAGGTGCGCCTGGTCTCCATGGACGACATCGCGCAGGACCTGACCGAGAGCGCCGGGCCCGTCGACCGCATTCGTGCCGCCAACAAGGCCTACCTGGCGGCGTACCGCAAGGAGGCCAAGATCATGCGGGTGATCGAGGAGGTCAGCCGCTATGACGATGAGGTCCGCAAGGTGCGGTCCAAGCGCGACGACTACCTGGCGGCCCGGCTCGAGTCGGCGATCAAGCGGTTGCAGGCCGACGGACTGGCCGACCAGCGCATCGACGAACGGTACGCCGCCACCGCGCTCGGCGGCATGGTCGCCAAGTTCGCCGAGATGATGTTCATCGGCGGTGCGCGCTTCGACATGAACACGGCGGTGGAGCAGCTCACCTACCTGTGGGCCAACGCGCTGGGCCTGGTCCCCACCGCCGACCAGAAGGTCCCCGCCAAGAGCGCGACCGCCTGAGCCCGGCCGCGCTCGCCGTCCCGCCGATCGTGGTCGGCGTCCCCGCCGGACGCCGACCACGACACGCGCACCGTCAGGTGGCCGTCCGTTCGAAGACGACCGCGATGCCCTGGCCGCCGCCGATGCACAACGTCTCCAGGCCGTACCGCGCTTCGCGCCGGTCCATCTCGTGCAGCAGGGTCGCGACGATGCGCGCTCCGGTGGCCCCCACCGGGTGACCGAGCGAGATGCCGGAGCCGTTGACGTTCAGCCGCTCGAAGTCGGCCTGGGCGAAGCCCCATTCCCTCGTCACCGCCAGCGCCTGCGCGGCGAACGCCTCGTTCAGCTCGATGAGGTCCATGTCGGCCAGCGTCAGCCCGGCGCCGTCCAGGGCACGCTGCGTGGCCGGCACCGGTCCGATGCCCATGACGTTCGGCGGGACGCCGGCGACCGCGGTCGACACGACGCGCGCGAGCGGCCGCAGCCCGTTCGCGGCGGCGAACTCGGGAGTCGTCACCAGGCAGGCCGCGGCGCCGTCGTTCTGGCCGCTGGCGTTGCCCGCCGTGACCGTGGAGCCGGGGTCCTGCTTCGCCATGACCGGGCGGAGGGCGGCGAGCGCCTCGGGCGAGACGTCGCGGCGCGGGTGCTCGTCGGTGTCGACCACCGTCTCGCCCTTCTTCGTGCCGACCCGGACGGGGACGATCTCCTCGGTGAACGCGCCCCGGTCCTGCGCGTCCAGCGCACGCAGGTGCGACCGGTAGGCCAGCTCGTCCTGCTCCTCGCGGCCGATCTCGTACTCGCGGCGCAGGTTCTCCGCCGTCTCCAGCATGCCGCCGGGCACGGGATGGAACCGGCCGCCGGCGGTCGTGCGCCCCCGCGTCAGCGTGTCGGTCAGCGTGATGTCGCCGGCGCGCGATCCCCAGCGTGCGGTCAGGGAGTAGTGCGGCGCCTGCGACATGTTCTCGGCGCCGCCCGCGATGATCGCCTGCGCCGCGCCGGACCGCACCATCGCGGCGGCGTACACCACGGCCTGGAGGCCGGAGCCGCACCGCCGGTCGATCTGGACGCCGGGGACCGTCGTCGGCAGCCCGGCGTCGAGGGCCACCACGCGGCCGAGCGCGGGCGCCTCGGCGGTGCCGTAGCAGTGGCCGAACACCACGTCGTCGATGAGCGCCCCGTCCAGGCCCGCGCGCTCCATCAGCGCCCGGACGACGGTCGAGCCCAGCTCCTGGACCGGCACCGTCCGCAGGGCGCCGCCGAACCGGCCGATGGCGGTCCGCACCGGCAGGCAGATCACAGCCTCGTTCATGTGTCTCCTTGTGATCGGGAAGGATGTCCGCCGCGCCGGATCACACCGCGCCGGACTGGCGGAGCAGGTCCTGGCCCTCGGGGGTGAATCCCAGCTCCGTGAGGATCGCGGCGGTGTGCTCGCCGAGGCCGGGAACATCCTCCAGCGGCGTGTCCCAGGCGGCGGTGATGACGGGTGGGAGCAGCGAGGCCAGCGGCCCGGCCGGCGAGCCGACCTCCTGCCAGCGACCGCGCGCGGTGAGCTGGGGGTGGTCGACGACCTCGGTGACCCGGTTGAACTCGGCGTTGCCGATGCCGGCCGCGTCGGCCCGCGCGCAGATCTCGGCGAGGGGCAGGTCCGAGGTCCACGCGGTGACGGCCTCGTCGAGCCTTCCACGCTGGCCGCACCGTTGCGGGGTGGTGGCGAGACCGGGGTCGTCCGCCAGGTCCGGCCGTCCGATGAGGTCACGGGCGAGCCGTTGCCATTCGGCGTCGTTGGTCGTCCCGAGGACGACGGTGCGCCCGTCCTTGGTCGGGTAGGCGTTGTACGGGGCCACGATCGGGGACGACATGCCGATCGGCGCCCGCTCCTCGCCGGTGTAACGGGCGTACAGCAGGGCGAAGCCGAGCAGGTCGGCGGCCGTGTCGAACATGCTGACCCGCAGGGCGGCGCCGGTGCCGGTGCGGGCCCGCCCGAGCAGGGCGGCCATGATCCCCGACGCGGCCTGCATCGCCGTGCCGATGTCGGCGATCGGGATGCCCGGTTTGGCGGGGGCGTCGGCCTGCCCGGTGGCCGCGCAGGAACCGCTCTCCGCCTGGACGAGCAGGTCGTAGGCGCGGCGGTGGTCGAGCGGCCCGCCGGTGCCGTAGCCGGAGATGTCGACCGCCACCAGCGACGGGAACCGTTCCACCAGCGTCGTGGCGTCCAGCCCGAGCCGGCGGGCCGACCCCGGCGCGAGGTTCTGCACGACGACGTCGGCGCGTTCGAGCAGCCGGTCGAGGACGGGCCGCGCCTCCGGCCGCTTGCAGTCCAGCGCCAGCGATCGTTTGTTGCGGTTCAGCCAGACGAAGTAGGTCGCCATGCCGTCGGCGGCCTCGTCGAACCAGCGGGTGAGGTCCCCTGAGCGCGGGTGCTCGACCTTGACGACCTCGGCGCCGAGATCGGCGAGCATCCGCGTGCAGTAGGGCGCCGAGACCGCCTGCTCGAAGCTCACCACGACGGTGCCGGCGAGGGGCGGCCCGGGGACGGGCGCCCGGTCCGGGCCTGGTCGATCGTGCATGGGAGTCCTCCGGAAGCGTGCCGAGTGCGACCACCCGAACGGCGAGCGTAACTTGACGTCGGTGTCGATAAAGCTCTTGGCGTCACCGTAGCGCATGGTCAGGGATTGACCAGGCAGTGCGGAGATTGTAATTTCGACGTCTATGTCAAATGCTTCGGAGGGGACGGCGCCCGGGGCGCGCCCGGACGGCGCGCGGGAGATCGGGACGGGGACCGCCCACCTCCTCGCGACCCGGACGGGCGGCGTGCTGACCCTCACTCTCAACCGTCCCGAGGTCCGTAACGCGTTCTCGCGGGAGATGCTCGAAGCGATGGCGGCCATGCTCGACGTCGCCGCCACGGCGGAGGACGTCCGCGTCGTGGTCCTCGCCGGCGCCGGGAACACCTTCTGCGCGGGCGGCGACCTCACCAAGCTCGCCGCCGGGGAGAGCATCTTCGGCCCGGCCGGCGACGCCCCCCTGCGGCTGGAGACCCAGCGGGCGCTCCAGCGCGCGACGGTCGTCCGGCTCCGCGAGCTGGGCAAGCCGTCCATCGCGCTGATCGCGGGGGCGGCGGTCGGGGCCGGCCTCGGCCTCGCGCTGGCCTGCGACCTGCGGTACGCCGCCGCGTCCGCGACGCTGCGCACCGGCTTCGGCCGGCTCGGGCTGGCCGGCGACTTCGGCTGCACCTGGTCCCTGAACCGGCTGGCCGGGCCCGCCCGCGCGCTGGAACTCCTGCTCCTCTCGCCGCCGCTGGACGCCGCCCGCGCCCGCGACCTCGGCCTGGTGAACGAGGTGGTCGCCGACGAGCGGCTCGGCGACCACGTCGCCCGGCTCGCCGGACACCTGGCCGCCCTCTCGCCGGACGCGGCGCGGGCCATGAAGGCGCATGTGGCGCGTGCCCAGGACCACGACCTCGCCGCCTGCGCCGACGCCGAAGCGGAGTGGCACGTCCGGCTCCTGGAGTCCGACGCCCACCGCCGGGCCGTCCTGGCACTGGCGCGCGGCACCGCCGCGGGCCCGCCCGCCACCACCGAGAACACGGGAGCTGAGAGAACATGACGAGTCTGGAAGGCCGGGTCGCGCTGGTGACGGGCGCGGCGCGCGGCATCGGAACCGAGATCGCCCGCCGGTACGCCCGCGCCGGAGCCCGCGTCGGTGTCCTCGACCTCACCGAGGACCTCACCCGCGACACCGTGGCCGCGATCGAGAAGGCGGGCGGTCAGGCACTGGGCCTCGGGGCGGACGTCTCCGACGCCGCGCAGGTCGAGGAGGCGGTGGCGCGGATCGTCCAGGAGTTCGGCGGCCTGGACATCGCGGTCAACAACGCCGGGGTCACCCGGGACAACCTGCTGTTCAGGATGACCGGGGACGACTGGGACACCGTGATGAACGTGCACCTGCGCGGCACGTTCCTCGTCACCCAGGCGGCTCAGCGGATCATGGTCGAGCGGCGGTACGGGCGGATCATCAACATCTCCTCGACCTCGGCCCTGGGCAACCGCGGCCAGGCGAACTACTCCGCGGCCAAGGCCGGGATCCAGGGCTTCACCCGCACGACGGCGATCGAGCTGGGGCCGTTCGGCATCACCGTCAACGCGATCGGCCCCGGCTACGTCGACACCGAGATGACCCGCGCGACGGCCGAGCGGATGGGCGTCGCGGCGGAGGAACGCCTCGCCGAGATCGCGGCCACGTTGCCCGTCCGGAGGACGGGGGAGCCCGCGGACATCGCGAACGCCGCGCTGTTCCTCGCCGCCGAGGAGTCGGGGTTCGTGACCGGGCAGGTGCTCTATGTCGACGGCGGCCGCTCGGTGCGCTGAGCGACCCGCCAGGACAGGAGTGGACGGACGAGGCGGCGGCGACCGGGCCGGCCGCCGTTCGAGGAGGACCGCGAAATGACCGACATGGCCGCACCGGCCGCGCCCGACGGCACGACCGGCGGCACGTCCGCCGGCGACGAGACGCTCACCGACGCGGAACTGCGCGCGGCGGTCCGGGAGGTCGCCGGACGGTTCGACGACGCGTACTGGGCCGAGACGGATGAGGAGACCAGGTTTCCCTGGGAGTTCTACGAGGCGTTCGCGTCGGCGGGCTGGCTGGGCATCGCGATCCCGCGCGAGTACGGCGGCGCCGGCCTGGGCATCTCGGCCGCGTCGTCGATGATGTACGAGATCGCGGCGTCCGGTGCCGGGATGAACGGCTGCAGCCCGTTCCATCTCACGATCTTCGGCCTCAACCTGGTGGCCCGGCACGGCGGCGAACGGCTCTGCCGCGAGTTGCTGCCCGCCGCCGCCACCGGCGACCTGCACGTCTGCTTCGCGATCACCGAGCCGGACGCCGGCTCCGACACCGGCCGCATCCGCACCTTCGCCCGGCGGGACGGGGCCGACTATGTGATCAACGGCCGGAAGGTCTGGATCACCAAGGCGGCCCAGTCGCAGAAGGCGGTGCTGCTGGCGCGCACGAGCGAGCCCCGGGAGGGGAAGCGGCGGACGGACGGGTTGTCGATGTTCGTGGTCGACCTGACCGGCGGTGAGATCGAGATGCGGGCGATCCCGAAGATGGGGCGCAACGCGGTCTCCTCCTACGAGCTGTTCCTGGACGACTTCCGCGTGCCCGGCTCGGCCCTGGTCGGGGAGGAGGGGCGCGGCTTCACCTACCTGCTGGACGGCATCAACCCCGAGCGGATCCTGCTCGCGCACGAGGCGCTGGGCATCGGCCGCGCGGCCCTGCGGCGGGCCGTGCGGTACGCGGGGGAGCGGGTGGTGTTCGACCGCCCGATCGGGCAGAACCAGGGGGTCGCCTTCCCGCTCGCCGAGGCGTCGATGCGCCTGGACGCCGCGGAACTGGCGGCACGGCACGCCGCCGCCCGATATGACCGCGGCGAGTCCTGTGGCAAGGAGGCGAACACGGCGAAGTTCCTCTGCGCCGACGCCGGATTCGCGGCGGCCGACGCCGCCGTCCAGACGCACGGCGGATTCGGCTATGCGCGCGAATACCACGTCGAGCGCTATTTCCGGGAATCACGCCTGATGCGCATCGCCCCGGTCAGCCAGGAGATGGTCCTGAACTACATCAGCGAGCACGTCCTCGGCCTGCCCAAGTCCTATTGACGGAGAGACGCATGCGCATCGCCATTCATTCGGGCCTGACCATGCGCGGCACCATCGAGGGTGTCGTCGAGGAAGTGCGCAAGGTCGCCGAATACGGCCTGGCCGGTTACTGGGCGCCGATGCTCACCGGGCACGACACGCTGACAGCGTTCGCCGTCGCCGGCCGGGAGGTCCCGGAGGTGGAACTGGGGACGGCCGTCGTGCCGATGCCGCTGCGCCCGCCCTTCGCCCTCGCCCAGCAGGTGGCGACCGTGCAGGAGGTGCTCGGGGGCCGGCTGGCGCTGGGCCTGGGCCCGTCCCATGAGGCGCTGGTCAGGGACGTGTTCGGGCTGGAGTGGACGCCGCCGATCGCGGCGACGCGCCGCTACGTGACGGAGCTGGCGGCGCTCATGACCGGCAGGGCGGGCCAGGGGCGCCGGATCGCCGTCGCCGGAGACCCGCCGCCGATCCTCCTGGGTGCGGTCAACCCGGGGATGGCCCGGCTGGCCGCGGACGTGGCCTCCGGTGTTGTGACCTGGGCCGCGGGGGCAAAGACGATCACGGAGGTGATCGTCCCGGCGGTGCGCGAACGGCCGGACGGCGCGCCGTTCCGGATCACGGCGGCCCTGCCGGTGTGCGTGACCGGCGACGCCGGCGGCGCGCGCGATCTCGTCCACCGCAGGCTGGGCGCCAACGACCGTTTCCCCTCGTACCGGAAGGTGCTGCGCCGGGAGGGCGTGGACGGTGTCGCCCAGCTGGCGGTGGTCGGTTCGCCCGCCGAGGTCGGGCGCCGGCTCGACGAGTTCGCCGAAGCCGGTGTCACCGACTTCGCCGCGCACGTGCTGTCAGAGTCCGATGTCGATACCGAACGCACGTGGACGTTCCTCGCCGACCGCGCGTCGGCCCCTTGATGGGCAGGTCATGCGGGGTCGGGGACCATTGACGTGGTTCAGGACACACCTATATTGTGACGTCGAAGTCAATTTTCTGTCCCGCGGCTGCGGGGTGCCCGCGGCTGCGCCGGTGCCCCGGCGGAGAAAGGGAGCGACGTTGTGAGCGTTGTGGCCCAAGCTGTCGAGGGCACCATCGTGACCGGGGCGGTCTACGGACTGGTCGGCGTCGGGTTCACGCTGCTGTTCCGCGCCTCGAAGGTCCTGAGCTTCGCCCAGGGCGGCTTCATGCTGCTCGGCGCGTTCATCTTCTACTCGATGGTGAACGGCGACCGGCCCTTCCTGCCCGCGGTGCTCGTCACGGTGCTCACCGTCGCCGCGTTCAGCGCGCTGGTCTACATTCTGATCTTCGCGCGGGTCGCGGCCCGGGAGGCGTTCGCCACCTCGGTGGCCACGATCGGGCTGGCGGGCGTCCTGCAGGCCGCCGTGGCGATCAAATACGGAACCGCGCCGCTCAGCCTGCCCGACGTGGTGTCTTCGCACGCCTACCGGTTCCTGGGGGCGGTGGTGCCCGTCGCCGACATCGTGGCGGTCGCGATGGCCGTGATCGTCGTCGCGGTCCTGATGCTGACCCTGCGGCACACCCAGCTCGGGCTGCGGATGAACGCCGTGGCGGACAACGCCACCCTGGCGGTGCACCTGGGCATCAGCTCGGCCCGGATCGCCACCGTGGCCTGGGCCCTGGCCGGAGCGACGGCCGGTCTGGCGGGCATCGCCTTCAGCATGCGGTCCGCGGTCGACCCGGTCGGAGTCGCCAACATGGGCCTGCTGGCGTTCCCGGCGATCATTCTCGGCGGGCTCGGCTCGATCGGCGGCGCGCTCGCCGGCGGGCTGATGCTCGCGGCCGTCCAGAACGCCGTGCGGATCGGCATCGGGGCGAGCTGGGTCGACCTGTTCTCCTTCGCGATCATGCTGGCGATCCTGTTCTTCCGCCCGTCCGGGCTGTTCGGCAAGGCGGAGGTCGTGCGGCTGTGACCGGCAACGTCATCAGGACCCCCGCACCGGGGACGGCGGGCCGCGCGTTCGGCCGCGTGCTCGGCAGGCAGGGGAGCGGCACCCAGCTCGTGCTGGGCGCCGGGCTGCTCGCCGCCGCGCTCTGGGCGCTGAACGGCGGTCCCTTCCTCAACCTGGTCGGCCAGGCCTGCGCGGTCTACGCCGTCGCCGCGATCGGGCAGTCCGTGCTCATCGGCAGTGCCGGGCAGATCGCGCTCAGCGGCGCCGCCTTCATGGCCGTCGGCGCGTTCGTCACCGGAAGCCTGGCGGGAACGCCGCTCGAGACGTTCCCCTTCCCCCTGCTGATCTGCGCCGCGGTGGGCTGGGCGGTCGGCCTGGTCTCGGGACTGCCCGGGTTGCGGTTCCGGGGCCTCTACCTGCTGCTGGCCAGCCTCGCGCTGCAGTTCATGGTGACGGCGCTGACCAAGAACTACCAGTCGGCCTACCACCCCGCCGGGCTGGAGGTGCCGCCCCTGCACATCGGCCCGCTGGACGTCTCCACCGGCCAGTCGTTCTACCTCACGCTGATCGGCATCCTCGCGGTCGTGTACCTCGGCGTCGCGCTGATCGAGCGCACGGGGGTGGGGCTGGCGTGGAGGTCGATCCGCGAGAGCGAGGAGGCGGCGGCGGTCAGCGGCATCGACGTCGTGCGCTGGAAGCTCTACGCCTTCGCGCTGAGCGGGGCGATCACGGCGGTGGCCGGCTGCCTGATGGCCTATCTCGTCGGGCGGGCGGACTACGAGACCTACAACCTCAACCTGTCGATCGCGCTGATCACGATGATCTACATCGGCGGCATCCGGTCCCGGCTGGGCGCCCTGACCGGCGCGGTGATCATCACCGCGCTGCCGTACATCCTGCAGTTGCGGCTGCCGGACTGGCTGAGCCGGGCCGGGCTCGACGCGGCCTGGTACACCGACAACCAGAGCATCGCCAACGCCGGCCTGTTCAACCTGCTCTTCCTGCTCGTCGTGCTCTTCGAACCCGAGGGGATCCAGGGGTTGCTCGGCAGGGCGGAACGGTCGCTGCGGCGCGCCGTCGGAGGCCGCCGCACCGCACGATTGGTGGAGTCGCCGGAATGACGGACGCGCTGCTCACGGTGCGGGACCTCGTGGTGAGCTACGACGGCGGCCCACCGGCCGTGTCGGGCTACCACGTCGATCTGACACCCGGAACCCTCACGGTCATCCTCGGCCGCAACGGCGCGGGGAAGACCAGCACCCTGCGCGGCATCACCGGATTCCTCGCGCACGAGTCCGGCACCTCCCGGGGGACGATCTCGGTCCGCGGACGGGTGGTCAGGCGCCCCAGCCCGCTGCGCCTGTCCAAGCTCGGCGTGGGCCTGGTGGCCGACCGGCACAAGGTCTTCGTCAACATGGCGGTGCAGGACCAGCTGCGGCTGGTGACGTCCCGCGGGCAGGACCTCGACGAGATCTACGACTTCTTCCCGCGGCTGCGCGAGCGCCGCGAGGTCCGCGCGGGAGTGCTCAGCGGGGGAGAGCGGCAGATGCTCGCCACCGCGCTGGTGCTGCTGCGCAAGCCGGACGTGCTGCTGGTCGACGAGCTGTCCCTCGGCCTGGCGCCCGGCATGGTGCGCGAGCTGATGGGCCATCTGCGCCGACTCGCGGACGAGCGCGGGCTCACCATCCTGGCCGCCGACCAGGCCGTGCACGCCTCGTTGCACGTCGCCGACCGAGTCCAGGTCATGGACAGCGGGACGCTGGTGGCCGGAGGGCCGCTCGACTCGCTGGACATCGACGCCGTCCTCGACACCTACCTGGGGCGACATGAGCGATGACAGCCAGGGCGGGAGCGCCGCCCGTCCGCTGAAGGTCGACGGGGTCGACGTGGACCTCGGCGGTGTCCGGATCCTGCGGGGCGTGACCTTCGACGTGCGGCCGGGCGAGGTGTTCGGCATCGTCGGCCCCAACGGTGCCGGCAAGACGACCATCCTCAACGTTATCGACGGCGTCGTCCGGCCGAGCGCGGGAACGGTCCGATACGGGGACGTCGACCTGAGCCGGGTGCGCCCGCACCGCATGCGCGACCACGGGATCGGGCGCAGCCTCCAGTCCACCCACTACTTCCGGGACCTGACGGCGTTGCAGCTCGTCGCGCTCGGCGAGCTGCCCAACTCCGTCGCGGGCGCGCTGCGCTTCCGGGGTCACCGGAAGCGGCGGGAGGCGGAGAAGGCGGCCCGCCACACGGCGATGGACGTCCTCGAACAGTTCGGGCTGACGCAGTACGCGAACCGCCCCCTGAGCGAGCTGTCGAGCGCCGTGCAGAAGCTCGTCGACATCGCCCGTGCCGTCGTGTCGGGCGGCGAGCTGCTGCTGCTCGACGAGCCGACCTCCGGGGTGAGCGGGCACGAGCGCGGCGCGATCGGCGAGGCGCTGCGCCGGCTCCGGACCCTGGGCCGCACGATCGTGCTGATCGACCACGACCCCGGCTTCGTCACCGGCAACTGCGACCGCCTCATGGCCATGAACTTCGGCGAGGTCCTGGACGTGGGACTGCCGGACGAGGTGATGAACAGCGACGCGGTCAAACGCTCGTATCTCGGCGAAGCGGCAGATATCGATGTCGAAGTCGAGAAATCGTCATGACAGACCCCGGCTGGGAGGCGGCCTGGCGGCCACTCGTCGACCGCATCGGATCCGACCTCGACGAGCCGGGCGTGCGCTTCGGGCCCGACCCGGTGGAGGCGGGCGCGATCCGGCGGTGGCTGGAGCCGCTGGAGTTCGACTGCGCGCTGCACCGGGACGCCGAGGCGGCGCGCGCGCACGGCTGGCCGGACGTCATCGCGCCCTACACCGCGATGTGGACGTTCGTCCTGCCGGCCGTGTGGGAGCCCGGGGAGCGCCCCACGTTCGAGGACGGCTCACGGGACGCGCAGCCGTGGCGCAGCGTCATCTCCGACGACGTCTTCCCGGGTGCGCCGCCCACCTCGGGCATGTTCGGCACCGGCATCTCGATCGAGTTCGAGCGCCCGCTGCATGTGGGGGAGCGGGCGGGGTCGGGTCCGCGCCGGCTGCTGGACTGCGTGCCCAAGGAGACGAGGGTGGGCCGCGGCGCGTTCGTCACCTTCGACCGGCAGATGTTCGCCGACGGCGGTTCCGGCGGCGGACCGGAGCCGATCTGCCGGGTCGAGGCCCAGCTCTACCTCTACGACCCGGCGCCCGGAGCCGATCATGGCTGAGCCCGTCCGGCAGCGGTACGCCGAGGACGTCCGGGTGGGTGATCCGCTGCCCGGAGTGGCCCTGGCGCTTCCGGTGTATCGCCTGGTCATGGCCGCTGGGGCGACCCGCGACTTCACCGCGATCCACCACAACGACGAGGTCGCGCGGGCGAACGGCGCACCCGCCATGTACGCCAACGCGATCTTCCTCCAGGGCATGTGGGAACGGGCCCTGCGCGACTACATCGGCCCGGGCGGCACGATCCGGGCGATCCGCGGCTTCCGGATGGCGCGCTTCACCACCGTGGGCGGGACGGTCCGGGTCGAGGGCGAGGTCGTGGCGACCGGTCACCGCGACGGGCGGTCCGTCGTCGAGATCGAACTGCGGACGGTGGACGCCGGGGGCGTCGTGACGGTCGGGCCGGGAAGAGCCGAGGTCACGCTGCCGGGAAGGCCTTGACACCCCTCTGGCGTGCTTTTATTTTGTGACATCGAAGTCAAAAACAAGGATGTCCGTCCTGGGGCATCTCTCATCCACCCACCCCGTATCGATGACAAGGATGTTGCGATGCCCCGTCCACACCACGCCGTCGTCAGAGCCCTCGCCCTCGCCGGCGCGGGCGCCCTGCTCCTCGCCGGATGCGGCGGCGGCTCCGGCGGCGCCTCCGGAACCGAGTACAACTGGGGGATCAACGCCGAGCTCTCGGGCGCCACCTCCGCCTACGGCAAGACCCTCCAGCAGGGCATCCAGGCCTACGTCGACGAGGTGAACGCGGCCGGCGGCATCAACGGGCACAAGATCAAGCTGACCGCGCTGGACAACGGGGGCGAGCAGTCCCGCGCGGCGGCCAACACCACCCAGCTGGCCACCGCGCGCCAGGTGAACGCGATCTTCGGGAACGTGCTGAGCGCCAACTGCTCGGCGGCGCAGCCGATCGCGGTCCGCAACAAGGTGCCGCTGGCCTGCATCTCGGTCGCCGAGCCCAACCCCTACGTGTTCAGCATCGGGCCGGACAACGCGCGCGCGGCCCAGCCGCTGTTCGATGCGGCCAAGAAGGTGACCGGCAAGAGCAACCCGAAGACGGCCTTCGTCTACCTGAACACCCTCACCGACCTCGCGCTCGCCAAGAAGGTCAAGGCGCAGGCCGCGGGCGCCGGCATCGACCTGGCCGTGTCCGAGGAGGTCGACCTGATGTCGGCCGACTACTCCAGCCAGACCGCGAAGGTGGTCGCGGCCAAGCCCGACGTCGTCCTCATCTCCCACACCGGGCCCGGCCTGCTGAGCGTGCTGAAGGGCGTGCGCGCCGCCGGGATCGACGCGCCCCTGGTGTGGCTGGACGGGACCGCCAACCTCGCCTCGCTCTCCTCGTCCACGGACAAGAACCTCTACGCGATGACCGTGTACTCGCTGGTCGAGCCGGGCGCCACCCAGGAGGGGGCCAAGGCCTACACCGACGCGGTCAAGTCCAAGATCAAGGATCCCACCACCCTGATGGGCCTCAACGACGGTGAGGCGGTCATGGGGTACCTGAGCGCGCGGGCGTTCGGCGAGGCGATGAAGGCCTGCGGCCACCCCTGCTCCGGCGAGAAGCTCAAGGGGCAGCTGGAGAAGCTGCAGACCTCGATCCCGGGCATCGTCGACGCCTTCGGCTACACCGCCGGGGACCACTACCCGTTCAAGAACTGGTACCTCTACAACGTGGTCGGCTCCAAGGCCACGCTGACGCAGACCCTGGACGCCGGCTCCTCCTGAGCCGACGCCGCCTGAGGCCGCTTCGCCTGAGGCTGCGCCGCCTGAGGCCGCGCCGCCTGAGGCCGCGTTCCCCGGAGAACCCATCGGCCCGCGCATCCGCTCGACGCGGACGCGCGGGCCGATCCATGCCCGGAAGGGCTCAGCGGTAGTCGCCGCCCGCGAGGTAGCGCTCGAGCCTGGGAGCGCTCGCGGCCCGTGACACCAATTCGACTCTGATGTCAACATCAGGCAAAAGGTGGTAGCAGCCGCCGGCCCGCCGGCCGGCGCCGTCGAGGAGGGCCGCCTGCCACGCGCACCCGCGCTCCTCCAGGGCCGCCGACTCTCCCGGCACGTCGTCGCTCCACATGCCCAGGTGGTGGAGACCGGTCTTCTCCCACACGCTGTCGTCGACCCGTACCAGCAGCTCGATATAGGGCGGACCCTCGATGGACAGGACGAACGACTGGTCGAACGTCCGCGTTCCGGCGGGCGTGGCGAACTCGACCGGGAAGTGCTGAACGCGGCCCCACGTCACGCCCGCCGCCGCGCCGAACTGCTCCATCGCCGGCTCCAGGGCCGGGACGACGATGCCCACGTGGTAGATCCTCGGCGCGTTCATGGAGTTCTCCCCAAGTATTGACCTCGACGTCGAAACATACTTTGATGATAACGGCCAGCCCCGGGGGCGTGAAGCCGCCGGCCCGATTCCGATCACTGAAGGCATACGGTGACCCGAAGCTCTGCTCTCGAAGGCTGGGGCGTCCGGACGGTTCCCGCCGGTCTGGCCCAGCGCTACCGCGACGAAGGCTGGTGGACCGGAGCGTCCCTCGGCTCGATGGTGGCCGAAGGACTGGGCCACGCCCCGCACCTGCCCTTCCAGGTGCGTTCCAGAACGCGCCCCTACACCGGGACCCTCGCCGACGTGGACCGGGCTGCGCGCTCGCTCGCGTGGGCCCTGCGCGTCCGGGACATCGGCCCCGGCTCGGTCGTCGTGCTCCAGCTGCCCAACTGGGTCGAGGCCGCCATCACCTTCTGGGCCGCCACCTACGTCGGTGCCATCGTCGTCCCGGTGGTGCACTTCTACGGGCCCAAGGAGGTCGGCTACATCCTGGACGACACCCGGCCCGCGGTGATCGTCACGCCCGACGCCTTCGGCCGCACCGACCATCTGCGGCAGTACGAGCACCTCCTGGCGGCGCGGGACGACGACCCGCTGTGGCTGGTGGTGAGCGACCGCCCGGAGCGCGAGCTGCCGCGGGCCGCCACGTCCTTCCACCGGATGTTGTCGGCCGACCCCCTGCCGGAGCCGGAGGCCGTCGACCCGGACCAGCCGGCGGTCGTGGGCTTCACCTCCGGGACGACGCTCAACCCCAAGGGGGTCGTGCACAGCCACCGGACGATCGGCTGGGAGGCGCGCCAGGCCAACGGCTTCTACGGCAGGGGAGGGCCGCCGCAGATCGTCGGCACCCCGGTCGGCCACTTCATGGGGATGATCAACGCGTTCCTGGTGCCGCTGCTGCGATCCGAGCCGGTGCACCTGATCGACGTGTGGGACCCGGCCGAGGTGCTGCGGACGATGGGCGAGCAGGGGCTCGGCATCGCCGGCGGCCCGCCCTACTTCCTGACCAGCCTGCTCGACCACCCCGACTTCACCCCCGAGCACCTGGCCCTGATCCCGTACATGGGACTGGGCGGCGCGATGGTGCCGGAGGCGTTCACCGAACGGGCCACCAAGGAGGGCATCGCGGTCTACCGGTCGTACGGCAGCACCGAGCACCCCTCCATCACCGCCAGCCTGCTGGACGACGCGGCGGACAAGCGGCTGCGCACCGACGGCCGCCCTCTGCCGGGAGCCGAGATCCGCCTGGACGAGGCCGGGGAGATCCTCACCCGCGGCGCCGACTGCTTCATCGGCTACACCGACCCCGCGCTGACCGCCCGCGCGTTCGACGCCGACGGCTGGTACCGCACCGGCGACATGGGCGCGCTGGACGCCGACGGCTACCTCACCATCACCGACCGGGTGGCCGACGTCATCATCCGCGGCGGCGAGAACATCAGCGCCCAGGAGATCGAGGCGCTGCTGATCCGGATGGAGCGGGTCGCCGAGGTCAGCGTGGTGGCCGAGCCGGACACGCGCCTGGGCGAGCACGCCACCGCGGTCATCCGGCCGCACGATCCGGCGAGCCCGGTCTCGCTCGACGACGTGCGCTCCCATCTCGCCGACGCCGGCCTCGCCCGGCAGAAGTGGCCCGAGTCGGTGTACCTGGTCGCGGACTTCCCGCGGACGGCCACCGGCAAGATCCAGAAGTTCCGCCTGCGCGAGCAGGTGCGCGACGGCTCGCTGAACGGCACACGGTGACGTGCCCGCAGAAAGAGGAGAAGGCATGGAACCGTCGGGATACCTCGACCGGCCGGACTACCGCGTGGACGTGCTCCGTCAGCGCAACCTCGTCCGCGTGACGCACGAGGGCGTCGTGCTCGCCGAGACGAGGGCCGCGCTCCTGGTCGCCGAGCAGGACCACGGGCTCGTCCTCTACGTCCCCCGGGCGGACGTGCGGTCCGAGCGGCTCGCCCCCTCCGACCACACGTCGCGCTGCCCCTTCAAGGGGCGGGCGAGGTACTGGCGGCCGCGGGACGGCGCCGAGCCCGTCGCCTGGGAGTACCCGGAGCCGTACCCCGAGGTCGCGATCCTCCGCGACCACGTCGCCTTCTACCAGGACCGGACCGTCGTCCAGATCGGCACCGCCGACCCGGTCACCTCAGCACCCGCCCCCCGCCCCTGAAACAGGGAGATCCCATGCGCCGAGTCCTCAGCATCGCCGCCCTGGCCGCCGTCACGGTGGCCGCCGTCACCTCCTGCTCCGAGTCCGGCTCGGACGACGAGTACGGCGCGGACCTCAAGGGCGAGCCCATCAACCTGTCGGTGATCGCCTCTGGGCCCGGCCCCATCTACCAGCCGGAGTTGCTGAAGGCCGCCAAGGCCGCGGTCAACGCGGTCAACGACGCCGGCGGTGTGAAGCCCGGCGGCGGGGGAGAGGCCCGGCCGCTCAAGCTGGTCGACTGCGAGGCCTCCACCGTCACCGACCCCAACGCCGCCACCAAGTGCGCGCGCGAGGCCATCGACAAGAAGGTGGTCGCCGGCATCGGCAAGTACGTGTCGTCGGACGCGGTCGTCCAGGCCTTCCAGGGCGCGAAGATCCCGCTCGTCGGCACGATGGTGCAGACCGGGCAGGACTTCACCAACGCCGCGTCCTTCCCGATCGTGGGCGGCTCGCCGATGCTCTCCGCCGCCACCGGCGCCGCGCTGCAGCAGGCCGGGGCCAAGACGGTGGCCGTCGTCACCGGTGACAGCCCGTCCGGGCGGCTGGTGCCCCAGTACGTGAAGGCCCTGCTCGCCTCGCCGGGCGACCTCAAGGGCGCCTACTACCTGCCGTTCGACGCCTCGGCCGACCTGACCTCGCACTTCAGCCAGATCGCCGGGGCACGTCCGGACGGGGTCGCGCTGCTGGCGTCGACCGACGTCACCACCAAGACGATCGTGGGGCTGCGGCAGGCCGGCTACCAGGGCAAGATCGCCGTCGTGGCGACGGCGGTGTCCGAGGCGTCCCTGGCCAAGATGGGCGACGCGGGCGAGGGCACCGTCGTCATCAGCGACTACGACGCGGTGACCAGCACCGGCAACCCGAAGATCAAGCAGTTCCTGGACGAGATGGCCAAGTACGCCGACGGCGACGTCGAGGGCACCGAGTTCGCGCTGAACGCCTGGGCGTCGGTCCACCTGGTCGCCCAGCGGCTCACCGGGAGCGCGGAGATCAGTGGCGCCGCGCTGACGAAGTCGCTGGAGGGCAGCAAGGTCTCCCTCGGCATCGCGCCCGACTTCACCTACGGCACGCCGAACTTCCTCAAGCTCCCGCGGATCCCGCGGGCCACCGTGCAGTTCCAGACGGTCAAGGACGGCAAGGTCATGGCGCCGGCCGGCGGCACGTTCACCGACCTCAACACCCTCGCGAAGCAGTAACCGGACCGGCCGGGAGCACTGCCCATGAACGACCTGTTCACCTTCCTCATCCTCGGCCTGTCGGTGGGGGCGGTCTACGCCCTCACCGCGCAGGGCCTGGTACTGATCTACCGCGGCAGCGGCGTGGTGAACTTCGCGCAGGGCGCCTACAGCATGATCGGCGCCTTCCTCTTCTACCGTGTCGCCGCAGACCTGGACCTGCCGCAGCCGGTCGCCTGGCTGCTCGCCCTGGGCGTGCCCGCGGTGCTGGGGGCCGCCACGCACCTGCTGCTGATGAAGTACCTGCGCCGGGCGTCGGCGCTGGTGCGGCTGGTCGCGACCCTGGGAGTGTTCGCCCTCCTGGTCGGGATCGGCTACCAGCTGTGGGGACGCGGGCAGGACCTCGTGGTCTCCCCGCTCCCGCACGACACGCACCATCTGTTCGGCGCGGACGCGGGGATCGGCGAGGACCGGTTCTGGGTCATCGCCATCGCGGCGGTGCTCACCCTGGGCCTGGTCGCGCTGTTCCGCTGGACGCCGTTCGGGCGCACGACCGAGGCGATCGCGGAGAACCCGGTCGCCGCGGCGGCGCTCGGCAAGTCGCCCGACAGGGTCGCCACGGCGAACTGGGTGCTCGGCGCCCTGCTGGCCTCGCTGGCCGGCATCCTGGTCGCGCCGATCCTGTTCCTCAGCGTCGAGGCGCTCGCCCTGATCGTGCTGCGCTCGCTGGCGGCGGCCCTGGTCGGCCGGTTCGTCTCGTTCTGGCGCACGCTGGCGGCGGCACTGGTCATCGGCGTGGTCGAGACCCTGCTGGGACGCTACATCGTGGACGAGGGCCCGCTGGCGCCCTTCGTCTCCGACGACCGGCTGCTGCTGGGCACCTTCACCGCCCAGTCGGTGTCGCACTCGGCGGCGTTCCTCATGATCGTCGTCGTGCTGTTCGTCGCGGGCCGCAACCTGCCGGTCCGGGGGGAACTGCTGGACCGGTTGCCGGTGCTGGGCTCGGGCCGGATCTCCTGGCCGGGCCTGCTGGTCGCGCTGGCGGTGACCATCGTGGTGATCTCCGTCGTGCCCGCCGCGTGGGCGGCCTCGATCCAGGTCAGCCTGGCGGCCGCGATGATCTGCCTGTCGCTGGTGGTGGTCACCGGGCTCACCGGGCAGATCTCGCTGGCGCAGATGGGGCTGGCGGGCACCGGCGCGTGGATCGCCGGCAAGCTGATGCAGGCGCAGTCATGGCCGTTCGTGCCGGCCCTGATCGCCGCCGTGGTCATCACGACCGTGGTCGGGGTGCTCGTCGCGGTGCCCGCGCTGCGCACCCGGGGCGTCAACCTGGCGCTGCTGACCTTCGGCCTGTCGGTCGTGCTGTCCCAGCTGATCCTTCAGAACCCGGCGCTCACCGGGGGGCTGGAAGGCATCGACATCGGCGGGCTGAACGTCTTCGGCTGGCCCATGGACGGCTTCGAGCATCCACGGCGGCTCGCCTTCGTCACGCTCGCGGTGCTCGTCGCGGTGTGCGTCGCCGTGGCGAACGTCCGGCGCGGCGGGAGCGGCCTGCGGCTGATCGCGCTGCGCAGCAACGAGCGGGCGGCCGCCGCGCTCGGGATCAACAGCGCGGCGATCAAGGTGTACGCGTTCGGGCTCGGCGCCGCGCTGGCCGCCCTCGGCGGCGTCTTCCTGGCGTTCCGGCAGCAGAACCTGGTGCTGACCGAGTTCTCGCCGTTCTCGTCGGTGCAGCTGGTCGTCTACACCGTCATCGGCGGGATCGGCTACGTGATCGGCGCGCTGGGCGGCGGCTCGTTCGCGCCCGGCGGCCTGGGCGGCCAGATCCTGCACTCCTTCGGGCTCGGCACCAACGTGCTGGAGATCGTCTCCGGTGCGATGTTGCTGCTGATCATCCTCGCCAACCCCAGCGGGATGGCCTTCGAGCAGGTCAGGGCCGTCACGATGGTCCGCGAACGCTGGGGGAGCGGACGGCGCGGCACGACCCCGCCCGCCCCCGCCGCCGAGGCCGCTCCCGAATCCGCTCCCGAGGCCGTCCGCGCCCCGGTCCCCGCGCCCCTTCCCGGGGACGGTGGCAACGGGTCGCGGCCGAAACGTCCGCCGAACGGCCGCGCCCTGGAGGTCACCGGGCTGAGCGTGCGCTTCGGACGGGTCCGCGCCGTCGACGAGGTGAACCTGCGCGTGGAGCCGGGCGAGGTGGTGGCGCTGATCGGGCCCAACGGCGCAGGGAAGACGACCGTCATCGACGCCCTGACCGGCTTCGTGAAGCCGGAACGCGGCGGCCGGATCCGGCTCGGCGACCAGGCCCTGGAGGACTGGGGTGCCGCGCGCCGGGCCCGTGCCGGGCTGGTCCGTTCGTTCCAGTCCCTGGAGCTCTTCGAGGACCTGACGGTGCTCGAGAACCTCCTGGTCACCTCGGCCGCCCCGCCGCTGCGGTACGTCACCGACCTGGTCCGCCCGCGCATGCCCGGCCTGACCGCCGCCGGTGAGGCCGCCGTCCAGGAGTTCGGGCTCGCGGGCGACCTGGAGCGGCTCCCCGACGAGCTGCCGCACGGGCGGCGCCGCCTGCTGGCCATCGCGCGGGCCGTGGCGTCCGATCCGGCCGTGCTGCTCCTGGACGAGCCCGCGGCGGGCCTGGGCGAGGAGGAGACCGCCGAATTGGCCCGCCTGGTCCGGCGGCTCGCCGGCACCCTGGGCATCG
Source organism: Spirillospora sp. NPDC047279 (assembly GCF_040643285.1). Lineage (NCBI taxonomy): Bacteria > Bacillati > Actinomycetota > Actinomycetes > Streptosporangiales > Thermomonosporaceae > Spirillospora > Spirillospora sp. NPDC047279. The sequence goes on along the minus strand of NZ_JBEYUA010000006.1, from coordinate 104,822 downwards.
CCGTCCTGGTCGTCGAGCACGACATGGCGTTCGTGCAGACCTGCGCGGACCGCATCGCCGTCCTCAACTTCGGACGGCTGATCGCCGAAGGCGAGCCGGGCGCGATCCTGCGGGATCCCGCGGTGGTCGAGGCCTATCTCGGCTCCGGCCACGAGACGAGCGGCTCGGGGGTGCCGGGCGAGCTCGCGCGGCCGGAGCCGGGGAGGGCGTGAGACCCATGCTGCTGACAGTCGAAGGAGTGTCCGCCGGTTACTCCGGCGTCGACGTCATCCGCGATCTCGACCTGCACATCGACAAGGGCGAGGTCGTGGCCCTGCTGGGCCCCAACGGGGCCGGCAAGACCACCACGCTGCTCGCCCTCGCCGGGGTGCTGGCGCCGACGTCCGGGCGGATCCTCTTCCGGGACGCGCCGCTGCGCGGCGCCCTGCACCAGCGGGCGCGGCAGGGCATCTCCTACATCAGCGAGCAGGGGGCGGTCTTCAGCCGGCTGAGCACGCTGGCCAACCTGAAGCTCGGGTCCGGCAGCGTCGCGGACGCGCTCGCGCTCTTCCCGGAGCTGGAACCGCTCCTCAAGCGCCCCGGCGGCCTGCTCTCGGGGGGCGAGCAGCGGATGCTCGCCCTGGCCCGCAGCCTGGCGGCCAAGCCCGACCTGCTGCTGGTCGACGAGCTGTCGCTGGGGCTCGCCCCGCTCATCGTGACGCGGCTGCTCGAACGGCTCCGCGCGGCGGCCGACGCGGGCACGGCGGTGCTCATCGTCGAGCAGCACGCCACGCAGGTGTTGTCGGTCAGCGACCGCGGATACGTGCTGGGACGGGGTCGGCTGTCGATGTCGGGCACCGGAGACGAACTGCTCGCGTCGTCCGGCGTGCTGCGGTCGGCCTACCTGGGGACCGGCGCCGGCGAACCGGCCGGCTGAGACCAGGCACCGGCGGCCACCCCCCGAGGGCGGCCGCCGGTGTTCGCGGTGGGCGCCGCGTCGTGCGTGCTAGCGGGGGAGTCCGAGCCCCCGGCGGGCGATGATGCTCCGCTGGATCTCGCTCGTCCCGCCGTAGATCGTCGTGCCGAGGGAGAACCGCATCGCGTGCTCGACCCGCCCGCCCTCGGGCGCGGCGGGCGACAGGCGGCTGCGCAGGGCGTCCGGGCCGAGGAGGTCGAACAGGTCCTCCGCCGCGCGGGTGAGCGCCTCGGAGCTGAAGAGCTTGGACATCGGTCCCTCCGCCGGCGGGGCGACGCCCTGGCGCGCCATCGCCGCGGCTCGCCGCTGGAGCAGCAGGGAGACCTCGGCCTCGGTGGCGCACCGGCCGAGACGTTCCCGCACGTCCGGGTCGTCGATGCGCGGGCGGACCGCGCCTCCCGGCGCCGGGCGTCCGGGCGCCGAGCGCGCCCAGCCCTCCGCGGCTTCCAGCAGGCGCACCATCGAGGCGCCGAAGCCGGTCGAGTGCTCCTCCTGGAGCGCCTCGCCCAGCACGCGCCAGCCGCCGCCCACCTCGCCGATCCGCCAGTCGTCATGGACGCGCGCGTCGCGGTAGTAGGTGATGTTCGTCCGTTCGCCGGAGACGGTGCGCACCTCCTGGACCTCGATGCCGGGCTGGCCGAGGGGCATCAGGAACGTGGTCAGGCCCTCGTGCTTGGACGAGGTATCGGTACGCGCCAGCAGGAGGACATGGTCGCCGACGTGCGCGTTGGTCGTGAACATCTTCGAGCCGTTGACCACCCAGTGGTCGCCGTCGCGCACGGCGCGGGTCCGCGCGGCGGCCAGATCGGAACCGCACTCGGGCTCGGTGAACCCCAGCACGATGACGATCTCCCCGCGCACCGCCGGCGGGATGATCTCGGCACGCTGCCGGTCGTTCCCGCACCGCAGGACGGTCCGCGCCACCATGTGCGTCGTGCTGACCCCGTAGTACGGGGCCTCCGCCCTGCTCAGCTCCTCCTCCAGGACGCAGAAGCCGAGCGCGTCGCACGGCCGCCCGCCCCACTCCTCGGGCCAGCCCAGCGCGAGCAGCCCCGCCTCGTGCATGGCGCGGACGAAGCCGGCGTCGTGGGCGACACCGGTGCGATGGCACCGTTCGACCAGTTCGTCGGTCAGGTGCTGGTCGAGGAACGCCCTGACCTCCGCGCGCAGCGACTCGGCCTGTTTCCCTAGACGGAAGTCCACTGCCCCTCCAACGGTGCGGTGCCGTAGCGCCGGTCGGCCGCCCTGCGGTAGGCGGCGCGCGGCTCCAGGCAGACGGCGGCCCACGCGCGGGCGCGCCGGTAGTAGAGCTGGACGTCGTACTCGTCGGTGAAGCCGTAGCCCCCGTGGAAGTGCAGGCTCCGGTACGTGGCGTCGCGCGCCGTCTCGGTCGCGAACGCGAAGGCCATGGCCGCCAGCTCGGCGCGACGTTCCGGCTCCTCGTCGCACGCCCAGGCGGCCTCGTAGACGAGCAGGCGGGCGCCGTCCACGGCGGTGGCCGAGTCGGCGAGCGAATGGGCGACGGCCTGGAAGGAACCGATCGGAACGCCGAACGCCCGGCGTTCCTTGACGTAGGCGACGCCGATCTCGACCGCGCGGGCCGCGATGCCGACCTGGGCGGCGGCCGTGAGCAGGAGGAACTCGTCCAGGGCCGTCTCGAACGCGGCCTCGGCGTCCGGGCCCGCGGCGAGGATCTCGCCGTCCGGGGCCGGCGCCAGGTCGGCGAGGGGGAGCGAGCCGAGGTTCTCGATCGGGTCGCGGTCGCCGGCGGACCGGAGGAGCAGCAGCCGATCCCCGTCCATCACCAGCGCGTCATCGGCCACCGCACCGGCCGGGACCAGCGTGGCCACACCGTCGCGGACCCGGTGGAAAGCGACGGTCACGGTCCGTTCACCCGCCAGCGCCGCGGCGAGCGCCGACCGGGCGCGCGGCGTGCCGAGCCGGGCGAGCAGCCGCGCGGCGACCTGCGCCTCGACGATCGGCACGGGAGCGACGAAACGTCCCTGCACCTCGGCGACCAGTGCCAGATCGAGGGGCGTGCCGCCCCAGCCGCCGGCCGCCTCGGCGACGGCCATGGTCACGATCCCGGCGGACCGCACCGCGTCCCACAGGCCGGGGTCGAATCCGAGAGGCTCGGCCGCCCGGACCCTGGACGGAGGGGAGGCGTCGCCGAACAGGGCGGTGAAGGAGCCGACGAGCTGGCGTTGCTCGTCGTTCAGGCCGACATCCAAGCTGCACCCATCCTCGTCGTGTCATGCGGGGACGACGCCGCGCCGCGTGGCGCGCACGCCGTTCAGTTCCGCGTCCCACGCGTCGGCCGGGACGCCCGCCGCGCGCAGCGGCCCTTTCGTGATCTTGTTGGACGCCGACCTCGGCAGTTCGGGGACGAAGGCGATGAAGCGGGGGACGGCGAAGTAGGGCAGGCGTTCCGCCAGGTACCGGAACAGGTCCTCGGGATGGGGCGGCCCCTCGGGGTGGGGGACCGCCAGCAGCAGGACCTCCTCCTCGCTGTGCTCGCTGGGCACCCCGACCGCCGCGGTCTCGGTGACCTGCCCGTGGGTGTTCGCCGCGGCCTCGACCTCCAGCGAGGAGATGTTCTCGCCGCGGCGGCGGATGTTGTCACGGATGCGGTCGACGAGGAAGAACTCGCCGTCCGGCGTCCTGCGGACGGCGTCCCCGGTGTGGAAGTAGGAGTTCCGCCACGCCGCCGCCGTGGCCTCCGGCCGTCCGACGTAGCCCTGGAACATCGTCCACGGCTCGTGCGGGCGGATGACCAGCTCGCCGATCCGCCCGTCCGGCACCGGCCGGTCGTGCTCGTCCACGACCAGCGCGTCGAACCCGGGGCGCACCCATCCCAGCCCGCCGGCGCCCGACACGCCCTGCGGGGCGGCGAGCGGCGTGCCGGCCTCGGTGCTGCCGTACCCGGCGCAGTAGGCGACCCCGAACCGCGAGCAGAACGCGTCGACGTCCGCCGGCACCGGCGCCAGGCACACCTTGCGCAGGCCGCTCGCCCGCTCCTGCGGACCGGGCGGCCGAGCCTCCAGGAAACGTGCCATGGCGCCGGTCAGCACGGCGAACGTCGAGCCGCTCCGGGCGATGTCCTCCCAGAACCCCGACGCCGAGAACCGCGGCGAGACGTACGCGCGCGCACCCACGATCAGCGCGTTGTAGACGCCCCACAGCTGACCGCCCACATGGAACAACGGCATCGCGACGTAGCTGGTGTCGTCCGGCTCGACCGCTCCGATGTACACCGGGCTCGCGTAGCCGTAGGCCTGGGCGTGCGGGACGAGCACGCCCTTGCTGGCCCCGGTCGTCCCGGAGGTGTAGAAGACCGCCGCGATGTCCCAGGGGCGGGCGTCCGCGACCACGGGCTCGCCCTCGGGGACCTCGAACCGGCCGAGGCCCGACGCCGCCGGGTGGCGCGTGATGACGCGGCCGCGCAGCCGCCCGCCGTCGGCGGCGGCGAGGCGGTCGAGGTAGTGGGGTTCGGTGATCGCCGCGACGACCCCGCTGTCGTGCACGACGTGGTCGAGGAAACCGCCGTCGAACGCGGTGTTGACCGGGACCTCGACCGCGCCCGCGCAGGTGACGGCCAGCCACGCGAGGACGGCGTCCACGTGGTTGTCGAGCATCAGCAGGACACGGTCGCCTGGATCGATGCCGTAGGCGCGCAGGCCTCCGGCGAGACCCGCCGCCTCGGACAGCAGCGGGCCGTAGGCCAGTTCGACCCCGGGCCCCGCGAGCGCGGGCCGGTCGGGGTGCCGCTCGGCCTGCTCCCGGAGCACATGCACGACGGTGCGCTCGGCCAAGGGCGGAAGCGAACCTTCGAAGCGCGGTTTCACGACGCCTCCCCGTCATCGGAGGGCGTGCCGCCGGTCTGGAAGCGCAGCGTTCCACGTACCGCGACACGGCCCTTCTCGTTGGTGACCCGCGCGCGCACCGAACCGTCCCGGGCTGCGTCGAACTCGATGAGAAGCCGGTCCCGGTCGGACACCGGGCTCAGATACGACATCTCGGCCTCGACGAGAGCGCGGATTCCGGCGCCGTGGTGGAGACTGGCCGCGGCCCGCCTGGCGACGATGCCCAAGGTGACCTCGCCGGGAAGGGCGGGCGCGGACAACCCGAGTTCGCGTGCGCTGACCGGGTCGATGTGCATGGCGTCCTGGACGCGGCCGTCGGCGGTCAGTCCCAGGAGGGTGCGGAAGACCGCGGCCTGGTAGGGGCGGACGTTCTCGCTCACCGTGACCGTCCGGCCGCCGCCGCGCCCGCCGCTCTCCGTGCCGGTGGCCGCCGCCGGTGGTCGTCGCTCCGCTCCCTTCTCCCCGGCGATCCCCCCGGCGATCCGGAAGTGCACGTCGAGCGATGAGCGCGCGATCGGCTCGCCGGCCACGCGCGTCTCGACGTCGAGCGTGAGCACGAGCCGTCCGGGGGACCGCTCCTTGACGCCGAGGGTGGCCGACGCCCGCGCGTCATCGCACTCGGGGAGGAGCGGCCGGAGGAGGCGAACGCGGGTCGCGCGGGCGAAGGAGGGGAGGCCCGCCGGGAACGTTCCGGCGGCGAGATCGGTGAGGGCGTCATGCGCGAAGCGCGTCGCGAACGTGGGCAGCGCCGCGAAGCCGGGCGCCGCCTCCCACACGAGCGCGCGGTCGTTGCGGGCGTCGGCCCCGGTGGCGAGGGCATAGGTGATCGTGTCCCTGAGCGACCACCGCACCCGGTACACGCGCCGGCCCCAGCCGTCGACGAAGCGCAGGATCTCCGCAACACGGTCCGGCACGGCGCCTCCTCTCGTTCGCCGAGCAAACCCAATTTCGACGTCGTTGTCAATATAATCATCACGATGTGAAGCACGGGCGCCGCCACCGGAGGGGGGCGGGTCCGTGGAGACCGAGTCGGCTGGGAGTGGGAACGATGGGGACTGGCGAGCACCGGACGGCCGCGGACACACCGGCCAGGCCGTGGGATCAGGACGAACTGCTCCGGCTGATGGACGTCCAGCCGGACGGGCCGGGCCGGTACACGGCCCCCGCCCACGGAACCGCCGATCGGGCGGTGGTGGAGGCGGGGCAGCTTCTCGCGGACGCCGTCGTGGCGGCGTCCAAGGAGATCCCCGACCAGCGGGTCGCGTCGGCGTCGATGGTCTTCTCGCGGGCCGCCCGCCACGACGCGGGGATCACCATTGACCTGGACGTGCCGCACCGGGGCCGCACCTACTCCACCGTCCAGGCCCGGGTGACGCAGGACGGCAAGGTCCGCTGCGCGGGACTGATCCTCATGGGCGCCGACGCCGACGGCCTGATCGGCCACACCGCGCCGATGCCCGACGTTCCCGCGCCGGAGGAGGTGCCTCCCTTCGAGCAGCCCGGCATGCGGGTGGGGGGCCGGGAGCTTCGTGTCGTCGGCGACGCCTACGACTGGGATCCGGCGCACGTCGGCCCGCCGGAGATGTTCGTGTGGATCCGCTTCGCCGAGGCGCCACCGGCCGCCCGCCTGCACGCCGCGCTGATGACGCAGTCGGTCACGCACTGGACGATCGCGGCCGCGCTGCGCCCGCACGCCGGCTACAGCGAGGCGATGGCGCACAAGACGATCTCCACGGGCATCTCCAAGGCCACGATCGCCTTCCACGACGAGGTCGACGTCACCGAGTGGCTGCTCTACGCCACCCAGGTCGTCTACACCGGGCGCGGGTCCGCCCAGAGCGAGGGGCGCGTCTACAGCCGGTCGGGACGGCTGGTCGCGTCCACCGGCGTGCACGGCATGATCCGGCCCCTCGTCCACCGGCCCGGGGCCGCGGACATGCTTCTCTGACCTACATTGATTTTGACATCGACATCGATATACGCTGCCGGGCGAGCCGCCCGGCGCCGGGCGGGCGGCGGCCGCGGGCCCGAGGCCGCCCGCGGCCGGGGCGAACACTCCGATCCGAAAGGGTGACTCTCATGCCGTCACGCGAGCTGCCGTTTCCGCTGTTCGACGCGGACAACCACCTGTACGAGACCGCGGACGCCTTCACCCGGCACCTGCCGAAGGAATACCAGGGCGCCATCGAGTACGTGCAGGTGCGGGGCCGGACGAAGATCGCGATCCAGGGGCAGATCAGCGACTACATCCCCAATCCGACGTTCGACCGGGTGGCCCGCCCCGGCGCGCAGGAGGACTACTTCAAGAACGGGAACCCCGAGGGCAAGTCGTACCGGGAGATCGTCGGGAAGGCGATCGAGTCGGTCCCCGCGTTCCGGGAGCCCGGCCCGAGGCTGGAACTCATGAACGAGCAGGGCATCGCGCGCGCCCTGATGTTCCCGACGCTGGCCAGCCTTCTCGAAGAGCGCATGCGGGACGACCCGGAACTCGCCCACGCCGCGGTCCACGCGCTCAACCAGTGGCTGGACGAGGTCTGGTCGTTCAACTACCGGGACCGCATCTTCACCGCGCCGGTGATCACGCTCCCGATCGTCGAGGAGGCGGTCAGGGAACTGGAGTGGTGCCTCGAACGCGGCGCCCGCGTCGTCCTGGTCCGCCCGGCGCCCGCGTTCGGCCCGCGCGGGCCCCGGTCGTTCGCGCTGCCGGAGTTCGACCCGTTCTGGAGGCTGGTCGAGGAGAGCGGCACGCTGGTGGCCTTCCACTCCTCCGACAGCGGCTACCAGCGCCACACCGCGGACTGGGAGGGCAAGCAGCGCGAGTACCTGCCGTTCACGCTGCAGCCGTTCCGCGAGATCGGGCAGTGGCGGGCCATCGAGGACACGGTGGCGTCGCTGATCTGCCACGGCTGCCTGTCCCGCTTCCCCGACCTGAAGATCGCGACCATCGAGACGGGGTCGTCCTGGGTGGGACCGCTGCTGGAGAAGCTGGCGGTCACCTACAAGAAGATGCCGCACGGCTTCCAGGAGGACCCGGTGGAGCAGATGCGCCGGCTCATCCACGTGAGCCCGTTCATCGAGGACGACATGGCCGCGCTGGCCGACCTGCTCGGGATCGACCGGGTGCTGTTCGGCTCGGACTTCCCGCACCCCGAGGGCAAGGCCGACCCGATCACCTACGTCGACGACCTCGCCGGCCTCACCGGCGAGGACAAGGCCAAGATCATGGGCGGTAACCTCGGCCGCCTGATCCCCGGGTGACCCGGCCGCACGCAGGGCCCGCCGCCGCGCGGCGACGGGCCTCCGCGGGGCTCTACCTGCCGCAGGTCCGGATGGACTTCGCCACCATCGAACGGCGCGTCCGGGTCGCCGAGGAGGCCGGGTTCCACAGCGCCTGGTTCATCGACCATCTCGCGCCTCCCGCCGACCGCGGTCTCGACATCCTCGACGCGTGGACGGTCGCCACGGCGGTGGCCATGCGCACCGAACGCCTGCGCGTCGGGCATCTCGTGCTCGCCGCCGAGTTCCGCCATCCGGCGCTGCTGGCCAAGATGGCCGCCAGCCTCGACGTGCTCTCCGGCGGGCGGCTGGAGCTCGGCCTGGGCTGGGGGTCGGTCGCCAGGGAGCTCACCGACTACGGGCTCACCGATCCCGGCCCCCGGAAACGCGCCGGGCGGCTCGCCGAGACCATCGACGTGCTGCGCCGGCTCTGGACCGGCGAGCCGGTCGACTTCGACGGCGACCACTGGACGCTCAGGGACGCGATCTGCCGTCCCCGGCCCGTCGCCGGCCGGGTGCCGATCCACATCGGCGGCGCGGGTCCCCGGCTGACGATGCCCCTGGTCGCCGAGCTGGCCGACTGGTGGAACTGCCCCTCGGGCGCCGCGGACCGGCTCGCCGAGCTTCGCCCGCGGGCCGGGGCGGCGCGGATCTCGGTCCAGCACCCGATCGGCCTGGCCGCCTCCTCGTCCGTGCGCGACGAGGTCGTCGCGACCGCCCACCGCCGGTTCGGAGCGTGGGGCGGCGTCATCGCCGGCACCCCCGACGAGGTCGCCGAGGCGCTGTCGCGCGAACGCGAGGCAGGGGCCGAGCTGTTCGTGTGCCAGTTCCACGACTTCGGCACGCCCGAGACGATCCGGCTCTTCGCCGAGCAGGTCCTCCCGGCGATCGCATGACCTCACGACGAAGGGACGCGGGATGGTGACCGATCGCGGCGAACCGCCGGCATCGTTGATCGAAGAGCTCGGCTTCGCCACCAGAAGGGCCGGTGAAGGCCTGCACGGCACGGCCGAGGTCCTCCCCGCGATGCACGTGCCCGGCGCTCCGCACCTGCGCACGTCCATCCTGGCCACCTGGGCCGACATCCTGACCGGTCTGCTGGCCACCCAGGTCATGGCGCCCCGGGTGCCGGTCACGCTGGAACTCGACGTGCAGCTGTACCGTCCGGCTCCCGCGGACGGAACCGTGGAGGGGATCGCCGAGGTCGTCAAGGTCGGCCGCTCGGTCTTCGTCGCGGGCGTCGCGTTCACCTCGGCCGGGGGCCGCCCGCTGGCGATCGCGAACGCGTCCTTCATGACGGCGCCCGACCCCGGCCTCACGCTCCCGCCCGCCCTCGGCGTCGAACTCCCGGCGCGGAAGGAAAGGCTGGCCGAGCCCTTCGCCGAGCGGGCTGGCTGCCGGCGCCGCCGCTGCGGTGTGGCCGTCCTGCCCCGGTCCGAGAACGGGCTGAACGCCTCGGGCACCGTCAACGGCGGGCTCATCGCCCTCGTCGCCGAGGAGGCCGTGCTGTCACTCGCCCCTGGAGACAGCCTGTGCTCGCTCGGCCTGCGCTACCTCCAGCCGGCACGGGTGGGGCCCGTCGTCGCCACCGCCCGCCTGCGCGACGGTCTCGCCCAGGTGGAGCTCCGCGACTCCGGCACCGACCGCCTCACCGGCATCGCCACCGCGAGGACCTTCTCCGGAGCTCACCGCACATAGCGCGGCGGCCGCCCGCGGGACGGCCGCGCTGGAGCCCTTCACTGTGTCCTGAGCTTGTCCTTCATTCCCTCGAGCCGCATGAGCACCGGGAAGCCGCCGTCGCTGAGGGCGTTGCCGTGGCCGGTCTGGTGGACGTCGAACACCGACTGGACGGCCGCGTAGAAGCCCTGCACGTCCAGGGTCTGGTTGACGGCGCGCTTGGCCTGCCGCAGCGCGAACGGGTGCATCCGCGAGATCTGCTCGGCCAGCTCCATCGTGGCGGTGTCCAGGTTCTCCAGGGGCACGACGTGGTTGACCATGCCGACCTTCTCCGCCTCGTCGGCGGTGACGGGCCGGCCGGTGAACAGGATCTCCTTGGCCTTGCGCGGGCCGAGCTCCCAGGTGTGCCCGTGGTACTCGACCCCGCCGATGCCCATGTGCACGACGGGGTCGGAGAACTGCGCGTTCTCGGCCGCCACGATCAGGTCGCAGGGCCAGCAGAGCATGAGCCCGCCGGCGATGCACTTGCCCTGGACGGCGGCGATCGACGGCTTGGGCACGTTCCGCCAGCGCAGCGAGTAGTCCAGGTACTTGCGGGTCTCGATGCCGTAGATGAACTCCAGGGTGAGCTTCTCCGGAGCCGGTCCGCCGGCCTTGAGGTCGTGCCCGGCGGAGAAGTGCCTGCCGTTGGCCTTCAGCACGATGACCCGCACCTCGTCGTCGGCGGCGGCACGGCTCCAGGCGGCGTCGAGGTCGTCCAGCAGGTCCATGGTCTGGGCGTTGGCGGCCTCCGGGCGGTTCAGCGTGATGACCGCGACCCGCTCCTTGACCTCGTACAGAATCTGGTCCATCGGGTTCTCCTTGTCTGCGGGCGCAGGAGCCGTGCGGGCCGGACCGGCGATGACCCAATTATGACGTCGAAATCAAATATCGGCCATCGCTCGAACCCCTGTCAAGGCAGGGCGCCGCCGACAGGACGGAACCGACGCCGGCCCTTCCGCTGAGGGTCAGCAGGATCCTCCATTGCGTGCACAATCGGGGGCATGGCCAATGAGGGGAAATCTCCCGCAGCGGATGTTTCGGCCCGTGAAGCTGAGGTCCTGGCCGCGCTCGGCGAGCATCTCACCAACGCCGAGATCGGTGCTCGCCTCTTCATCTCCATCCGCACCGTCGAGAGCCACGTCTCGTCGTTGCTGCGCAAGCTACAGGTGGAGGACCGCCGCGCCCTGGCCGCGATCTCGGCGATCCTGGACGCCGGTCCGGTCGCGGCGTTGCCTTCGCCGTTGACGCCGTTCGTGGGCCGGGTGGCCGAGCGGGCGGCGCTCGGCCGGGCTCTGGACGAACATCGCCTGGTCACGGCCGTCGGGCCGGGCGGGGTCGGCAAGACCCGCCTGGCCTTGTGCGTCGCCGCCGAGGTGGGCGACCGGTTCGCCCACGGCGTCTGGTACGTCAACCTGGTGCCGGTGACCGACCCGGCGATGATCGCACCGGCGATCGCGGACGCGCTCGGCCTGGGAGAGGGGCAGGGCCGCTCGGCGACCGACAACGTCCTCGGCTGGCTGGCCGCCCGGGAAACGCTGCTCGTCCTGGACAACTGCGAGCACCTGCTGGACGGCGTGGTCGTCCTGCTGGAACGGCTCCTCGCCGGCAGCCCCCGGCTGACGGTGCTCGCCACCAGCCGGTCCAGGCTGCTGGTGCCGTTCGAAGGGGTGTTCCCGGTGCCCGGGCTGTCGATCGAAGCCGACGACGGCGGCCCCGGCGACGCGGTCGAGCTGTTCCTCGGACGGGTCACGGCCGGCGGTAGCCGGCTCAGGCCCGGCGACGAGAAGCGCGTCGCCGCCGTCTGCCGAGGCCTGGACGGCATGGCGCTCGCGATCGAACTGGCCGCCGCCCGCTACGCGTCGCTCGGCCTCGGCGGGGTCGAGGCCGGGTTGGCCGACCGGCTGCGGTTGCTGACCGGCGGGCCACGGATCGATGACCGGCACCGGTCTCTGCGTTCGACGCTCGACTGGAGTCACGAGCTGCTGCCCGAATCCGACCGGGCGGTGCTGCGGCGGATCTCGGTGTTCGCCGGCCCGTTCACCGCCCGCGCCGCCGCGACGGTGCTGGGTGACCGGCCGCCGGTCCAGGCCCGCGCCGTCGCGACCATGCTGGCAGGTCTCGCCGACCAGAGCCTGCTGGTGGCGATCCCCGATCGGAGCGGGACGGGCTACCGTGCCCTGGAGACCATCCGCCAGTACGGCATGGACCGGCTCGAAGACGCCGGCGAGTCGGCCGAGGCGCACTGGCGCCACTTCGCTTGGTGCTTGGCGGAGAGCACCGAGCTCCAGGCCGCCTCAGGCGAACCCACCGGTGCCTGGCGGGCCGCGTTCGACCGGGTCGCCGACGAACTGCGGGCCGCCCTGGCCTGGGCCGCCGGCGCCGTCGAACACCGCCACGACGCCTACCGGCTGGCGATGGGACTCGCCGGTCTGACCTTCGCCCGGGGCATGCCCGGCGAGTCGCAGCGGCGTTACCAGCAGGCGGCCGAGCTGGCTCCGCACGACGCGGCCGCCGCCGGCGCCCTGCGCTCCGCGGCGGGCGCCGCGGAATCACGGCAGTTCGGCAGCGAGGCGCTGCGGCTGCGCAGGGCCGCGGCCGGAGCGGCGCTGCGGGCGGGCGACCGGGCCGCGGCGGCGGCCGACCTCGCCAGGAACGCCGAGCTGATCACCCGTGGCCCGGGGCTCATGGCCACCGGGCAGGTGGACGGGCAGGTGGAGGCGTTGATCGCCGAGGGGTGGAAGCTGGCCGGCGACGACATGGCCGCGCGGGCACGGCTGCTCACCGCCGAGGCGTTCAACGGCGCGACCGCCGACCCGGCCACCGCCGAACTCGTCGAGCGTGCGCTCGCACTGGCCCGCCGCATCGGCGACCCGCTGATCGAGAGCGCCGCGCTCGACCAGCTCACCGCGATACAGCTGGTTCGCGGCGAGGTCGGCGCCGCGGCGGCCAGTGCCTCGCGGCGCACCGAACTGCTGGCCCCGATGCCGGTGACGGCCCTGACCGGGCTCGAGTTCTTCGACGGGTTCACCATGGCCTCCGACTGCGCCGTCGCCGCCGGCGACCTGCGGGCCGCGAGAAGGCACGCCGAGGGACTGCGGGACCTGTCCTTCCACCGGGAGGAGGGCCACCTGGCGACCGTGCGGCTGCTCGTCGTCACGGCGCTCGCGGGTGACTGGAACGAGACGATCATGCTGGCGGAGCGGTTCCGCGAGGGCTGGGAGCGGGCCGGGCGACCCCGTGCGGGCAACCTCGGCCGCGGTGCGTACGCGGTCGCCGCGGTCCACGGGCTGCGCGGGGACGACGAGGCCCGTGCGGCGTGGCTGGACATCGTCGACGCCGTGCGCACGCCGGGCCGCTCTCTGGCGGAGCTCGGGTACTGCGAGTTCTTCGACGCCCTGCTCCTGTTGCACCGCGGTTCGCCCGAGCACGCGATGGAGATGCTGGCCAGGGCACCCGAGCAGATGAAGGAGTGGTACAACAGCGCATGGCGGCCCTGGTACGGCGCGTTGTGGGCTGAAGCGGCCGTTCTGTCCGGTCATGAGGACGCCCCCGGACGTCTCCGGCGCGCACGCGTTGTGGCGGCGAGCAACCCGATCGCCACCGCGATCGTCGATCGCGCGGCGGCCATGATCGCACCAGGCGGCGACCGCGACGGACTGAACGTCGCGGCCGCTGTCCTCGCGGACGCCGGGTGCCGTTATCAGCGGGCCCGCACGCTCGTGTTCCTCGGAGGCGAGCAGCGGGCTCAGGGTGAGTCCGAGCTGGCGAGGATGGGCGCGACGGTTATGGCCTGGCCTCCAGGATGATGTTGAACGGAGTCTCGGCCGCCCGCCGTACGTGGCCGAACCCGGCATCGCGCAGCACCTCGGTCAGCCGGCGTTCACCAGCCTGCGCGCCCAGCCCCAGCCCGACCTCCTGTGCCAGCGAGCCCGGCGTGCAGATCACGGTGGACAGGCCGTAGTAGGCCCGTCCGACCGGGTTCAGGTTCTGCTCCAGCGCGTCGCCCGCGTACGGCTCGACCAGCAACAGCGTGCCGTCCGAAGCCAGCGACTCCCGGATGCGGCGAGCCGCCCCGACCGGGTCGCCCATGTCGTGCAGCGCGTCGAACAGGCACACCAGGTCGTAGCCCTGGCCGGGGAAGTCCTTCCCCGACGCGACGTCGAACCGCACCCGCTGGTGGAGACCGGCCTCCCGCGCGGTCCTGCGGGCGGCCTCGATGGAGACGTCGTGGAGGTCGAAGCCCGCGAACGTCGACCGTTCGAACGCCCGAGCCATGATGATCGTCGACGCGCCGAGGCCGCAGCCCACGTCGGCCACGCTGGCGCCCGACCGCAGTTTCTCGGCCACGCCGTCGAGCGACGGCAGCCAGTCCTCGACGAGATGGGCGGCGTAGCTGGGACGGAAGAGCCGCACGATGCCGGAGAACAGCCGGTGGTCGTGGTCGGCCCAGCCGACGCCCGCGCCGGTACGGAACGCCTCGGCGAACACGTCGTGATCGGCGTAGCAGGAGGCGATGGCCTCGAAGGCGCCGCCGAGGAAGACCGGGCTGTCCTCGTTCGCGACGACCATGGCCTGCTCCGCCGGCAGCTCGTAGGCGCCGTCCGCGGGGTCGTAGACGACGTAACCGCCGGCTGCCTGGTTGCCAAGCCATTCACGGACATAGCGCTCGGTGGTGCCGGTGCGTCGCGCCAGCTCGACTGAGGTGATCGGGCCGGCGCCGGCCATCGCCTTGTAGAGGCCCAGCCGGTCGCCGAGGTGGAGCAGCAGCCCGGAGATGGCGGCTGCCATGTCGACGACCGCCTGTCCGACGAAGGCGTGGAGTCTGGCCTCGTCGATCGGCGAGGCGCCGGTCGCCGGAGTACCGGTTGTGGTGGTCATGAGCTTCTCCGCTCTTCGGTGCGGGTCCCGATGGACCCAGGGGAAGAGCGTGCGCACCGGTGCGGGCCGGAGGCATCCGTGGCCACCACGGATTCACCGGTCCGTGGCGGGCCCGGATGCCGGGCGGTCCGCAGGCGATCCACGGTGGACCCAGTGGCGAACGTCCGCCGTTCGACTGAACGGCACACGCGGTTCGCCCGCTAGGAAAGGCATGCCATGAACCATCACAAGCCGCGGCTGCGGGCGGCGTTCCTCGCCTCCGGCGTCGCCCTCGGGGCCGCGTTCCTCGGCGGGGCGCCCGCCCACGCGGCGACGACCGTCGCGTTCAGCGGGGGCGTCCTGAGCATCGCCGGGGACACGGCGGCCAACAGCCTCACCGTGGGCAGGACCCCGGCCGGCGTCATCACTCTCAACGGGGCCCCGGTCCAGGTGCCGGGCGATGACCCGACGACGGCCAACGTGCAGCGCGTCCACATCGACGGCGGCGACGGCGGCGACACCCTGAGACTGGACGAGACGGGAGGCCCCATGCCGCCAGGCGAGTTCATCGGCGGCGAGGGCGACGACGCCCTGACCGGCGGCTCGAGAGCGGACATCCTGTCCGGCGGCGCGGGGTTGGACGCGCTCTTCGGCAAGGGCGGTGACGACACCATGACCGGCGGCATCGGCAACGACAAGGCCACCGGCGGCCCCGGCATCGACACCGTGGCACTCGGGGCCGGCGGCGACGAGTTCACCTGGAACGCCGGAGACGGCAACGACCGTGTCACCCCCGACGCCGACAGGGACACCCTGCTGTTCAACACCGGACCGGAAGAGCTCGTGAACATCGTCCCCCGAGGACCACGGGCCTTCGTCGTCATCCCGCCGGACCCCTTCAGCCCTCCGGGAACATCCCTGAAGGTCGACATGGACATCAGCGGGTTCGAGCTGGTGAAGCTGAACATCCCCGACTTCGTTCAGCAGCCGGACGGATCGATTCACCGGGAGGTGAGGATCAATGACGCGCCCGGTGCCGGTCTCGCCGTGGTGAAGGTGAACTTCGCCCCGCACGCCGGTCCCGTGGCGCCGTTCAACGAACTGCTCTTCCGCGGCACCCTGGGCGCGGACCGGATCAGGCTGGCCGGATCACCGGCCACGGGCGTCGAGGTGTTCGGCGTGTCCCAGACGGTCCTGGCCAACCAGGTGGCGGCGTTCACCGTCTTCGGCGGGGACGGCGACGACGTGATCGACGCCAACGGCCTGTCCGCCGGTACGACCACCCTCCGGGAGTTCGGCGGCGGCAATCCGTTCGACTCCGGCCACCTCAACGACGGCAACGACACTCTGGTCGGCACCCCCGGTGACGACAGTCTGGTCGGCGGCACCGGTCTCAACACCTACGACGGCCGAGGTGGCAACGACACCATCGGCGATTAGCAGGCGGAACACCGACACCGCCATCCGGTCGGTTGTGGGGCCGTCCGCCGGGGGCCGGCCCCACAACCGCGGCAGTTCAGGACACCTTCGGGGGCGTGGAGGTCGCGTTCGCGCATGACCAGGTAGTTCTCGCCCTGGATCTCGACCTCGTACGGGACTGTACGGTTTTCCGGTGTAACTCCTGATCAAGGAGTGACGCCTGATGGCCACGACTGAACCGAAGGCGGACGCCACGGTGGCCAAGCCCGACAAGCGCGCGGCGGTCACCAGCACCAGCAGGGTGGAGGTCAGGATGACTCCGCGCAGGTTGGTGCGGATCTCGCGCGGCGAGGTGGTGATGCTCTCCCAGTACAGCCTCGGAAGGAACAGGAACAGCACCACCTGCGGCGGCAGGGTCACCTGCCGCACCGCCGGGATGAACCCGAGCAGGAACCCGCCGGCGAGCAGGACGACCGGGCCGGCGATCCGCAGCCTGCCCGCGATCAGGTGGCAGACCAGGATCGCCACCCCGAGCAGCACGACGAGTTCGAGCCCTTCCAACGGCGGTCCTTGGCCGGCGGGAGATGGAGATGGTGACGGCTTGGCCGTTGGTGGTCGGAACGTCGCCGGCGCGTTCGGCCCGGTCGGGTGCGGGTGCCCTGGTACCAGCCGTCGCGTCCCTTGACGGGCCGGACGTACAGGTCGTCGCCGTTGCGGACGACCCACATGGTGACGGGGTCGCGCAGGCTGCCGTCGGCGCGCATCGACCGCAGGTCGGGTTCGTCGGTGCGGTCGATGACAGACAGCTCGCCGGTGCTCCAACCGGCCATGGTCGTGCCTTCGCCGGAACTACCCGCGATGGGGCAAAGGCCGGGTCACAGGCCGATCATCTTCATCTGGGCTTCGTTGTGGTGGTCGCCGGCGGCGTCGGCGAGGGCGTCCAGGCGCGCGATCTGGTCGGCGGCCAGTGTGAGGGAGTCTGCGGCGGTGTTCTCCTCCAGCCGGGTCACCCGCTTGGTGCCGGGGATGGGGACGATGTCGTCGCCGCGGGTGAGCAGCCAGGCGAGCGCGACCTGGGCGGGGGTGGCGCCGGCGTCGGAGGCCACGGCCTTCACCTGGTCGGCGAGGCGCAGGTTGTGGTCGAAGTTGGTGCCGGTGAAGCGCGGGTTGGTGGCGCGGAAGTCGGTGGCCTCGAAGTGGGTGTCGGCGGTGATGGCGCCGGTGAGCCAGCCGCGGCCGAGCGGCGAGTAGGCGACCAGCCCGATGCCGAGCTCCCGCAGGACGGGCAGGGTCTGCGGTTCGGGGTCACGGGTCCACAGCGAGTACTCGGTCTGGAGCGCGGTGATCGGGTGGACGGCGTGCGCCCGGCGGATGGTGTCCGGTCCGGCTTCCGACAGCCCGATGTGGGTGATCTTCCCGGCGGTGACGAGGTCCGCCAGGACGCCGATGGTCTCCTCGATCGGGGTCTGCGGGTCCACGCGGTGCTGGTAGTACAGGTCGATGTGGTCGACGCCCAGACGGCGCAACGACCCTTCGACCGCTTCGCGGATGCTGGCGGGGCTGCTGTCCAGGCCGTTGCGGCCGGTGTGGGAGATCATCCCGAACTTGGTGGCGACCACGGCCCGGTCCCGGTGGCCCTTGAGGGCGCGGCCGAGGAGTTCTTCGTTGGTGTAGGGACCGTAGACCTCGGCGGTGTCGATCATGGTGACGCCGAGGTCGAGGGCGCGGTGCAGGGTGCGGATCGATTCGGCGTCGTCGCTGCCCGCGCCGGTGTAGGCGAAGGACATGCCCATCATGCCCAGGCCGATCCGGCCGACGTCCAGGTGGCCGAGCTTCACATGCTTCATGATCGTCTCCGTTGTCGTGTCGTGTCGTGTCGGGTGGCGGATGCCGGTCCCGGGGTGGAGCGGTCGAGGGCCTGGGAGCCCAGGACCATCCGCAGCGGGGCGGGCGTGATCGCGTACAGCGCTTTCACCGCGTCGGCGCCGACGAACTCCTGATCGGTCGTGGCCAGCGTGGAGACGTGGCCGGGGAACAGCGCCTCGTGGTTGCGGCGTGCGGCGTCACTGATCGCCATGGGATACCCCCTTCTGGCAGAGCGGAACGAGCAGGTGGAGGGGTCACTGATCAAAAGGAGGCCGCCGGGCCGGTGACCTCAGGGGCCGACGGCTCAGGGACGGATGAGGACCTTCAGGGCCTCGCGGCGGTCCATGGCCCGGTAGCCGTCGGGCACCTGGTCCAGGCCGATGGTGCGGTCGAAGACCTTGCCCGGCTGGACGGTGCCGTCCAGGACGGCGGGCATGAGCTCCTCGATGTAGGCGCGCACCGGGGCGGGCCCGCCGGTCAGGGTGATGTTCGGGCCGAACAGGCTGCCGAACCCGACCGGCGCCTCCTCGTACTGCGGCACGCCGACCCGGGAGATCACCCCGCCGGGACGGACCACACCGGTCGCCTGGGTGTAGGCGGGCATGTGGCCGACCGCCTCCAGTACCTTGTGCGCGCCGTGGCCGCCGGTCAGATCCCGGACCGCTGCGATGCCTTCGTCTCCGCGGTCGGCGACCACGTCGGTGGCGCCGAACTCCCGGCCCAGGTCGGTGCGGTCCTTGTGCCGCCCCATCAGGATGATCTGCTGGGCGCCCAGCTGCCGGGCCGACAGGACCGCCAGCAACCCCACGGCCCCGTCGCCGATCACCACGACCTTGTCGCCGGGGCCGACGTTCGCCCGCTTGGCGGCGTGGTAGCCGGTGCCGTACACATCCGACAGGGTCAGCAGGTGCGGCAGGAACTCCGAATCCTCCCCGACGGGCGCCTTGACCAGGGTCCCGTCGGCCAGCGGCACCCGGACGGCCTCGGCCTGGCCACCGCCGATCCCGCCCGCGGCCCAGAACCCGCCGTGCAGGCAGGAGGTCTGCAACCCCTCCCGGCAGAACTCACACGTCCCGTCCGACCAGGCGAACGGCGCGATCACCAGATCACCCCGCTCGACCGTCGACACCTCGCCGCCGATCTCCTCCACGATCCCGATGAACTCATGCCCCATCGGAGACGCCTCGCCGACGGGCATCGAATGGTAGGGATGCAGGTCCGACCCGCAGATACAGGCCGCCACGACCCGCACCAGGGCGTCGGCCGGCCGCTGGATCACCGGGTCCGGGACCGTGTCGATCCGCACGTCCCCCGCCCCGTACATGAACGCTGCTCGCATCTTGGCACCTCTCGTAACGTCACTGGTCAAAGCCCTACCCCGGCCCCGTAAAACGCGGACTCCCGGCAGGCTCACCTCCAGCAAACGTCCTTTGACCCGGGCGTGGCAGTGCCTGTCGTTCCAGGTAATGCCAGTACCTGCTTCACCGGCGCGGCGTCGCCTACCGTGAGATTCATGGACGACCGCACCGAGATCCAGGAGTTCCTCGCCTCCCGCCGCGCCCGCATCACCCCCGAACAGGCAGGGCTGCCCGCCTACGGCGGCAACCGCCGCGTCAAAGGCCTGCGCCGCGAAGAGGTCGCCATGCTCGCCGGGGTCTCGGTCGACTACTACGTGCGCTTGGAGCGAGGGAACCTGTCGGGCGCATCCGACGGCGTCCTGGACGGCGTCGCCCGCGCTCTCCACCTTGACGACGCCGAACGCGAACACCTGTTCGATCTCGCCCGGCGGGACGCCGGCCCCGCCCCGACCGCGCGCCGCCGCAGCCCGAACAAGCCGGTCCGGGCCGTCCTGCGGCACATGCTGGATGCGATCAGCGACGCGCCCGCGTGGATCCGCAACGACCGCCACGACGTGCTGGCGACCAACCGGCTCGCCGCGGCGCTGTACGCGCCCGTCCTGGCACAGCAGGCCGATCCGCGCCGCCCGGCCAACACCGCCCGCTTCATCTACCTCGACCCCGCGGCCAAAGAGTTCTTCACCGACTGGGACAAGGCCGCCGACGACATCGCCGCGATGCTTCGCGCCGAAGCCGGCCGCAACCCCTACGACAAGAACCTGACCGATCTCATCGGCGAGCTGTCCACCCGAAGCGAGGTCTTCCGTCAACGGTGGGCCGACCACAACGTCCGTCACCATCGCGCCGGCGTCAAGAAACTCCACCACCCCGCCGTCGGCGATCTGGAGCTCAACTTCGAGGCGATGACCCTGGCCTCCGACCCGGGCCTCACCCTCCTGATCTACACCGCCCCGCCCGGCACCCCCAGCGCCGACGGCCTGCGCCTGCTGGCCGCCTGGGCCGCCACCGATGATCAGCTGTCCGGCACCGCACAGCGCGAGGCCCGGCGACCCGACGCCTGACCCCTGACGGGGAGATCAGGAACGACAGGTGCTGGACCGCGCCATCGCCATCTCGCCGAGCGCGCCCTGCTGAAATCGCCTGCCGGGCACGCCAGACAACCCCATCAACCGGCCTCCGAAAATCTCTGCTGAGCGAGGTAGATATTCTTGGCGAAGTGGGGTACCGTTCCTGTCATCGAAGAAGAACAAGTCCATGAGACGCGGCAGATGACGAACTGCTCGCACAGATGGATGACGCGGGCCGGGCGGGCCGGGGTCAACGCAGTGAAAGGGACCCCGGCCGCCGGTCGCGCGCCGGGCGGCCACCGGGCCGCCGACAGCACGAAGGCAAGTCGCAACAACGCAGGAAACGCAGGTAGGGAATACACGGAAGGAGGGCCTCGGCACCATCGGGATCGCCCGTCGCAGGCTCCAGTCACGCCGCGCGGGTACCGCAGCCCCACAGATTGGACGGTGGTCTACGGTCACGCATCCGCGATCCCCGCGCTCCCGCCGCAGGCGGACGGCGCGGAAGACAACCGGCCGCAGCGCCGGATAGATGGTGTTGTACCTCATGGCCCCGGCGCCGTATCTGGCGCCGGGGCCCGTCGTTTTCCCCGAGCACATCCGGCGCTTACGCCCACGACAGTACGGAAGGTTTTGTGAGAGCACCTCAGCCGGCTCGGCCCGGCACCCATCCGGCGCACCGCGAGCCGCATCCCGCCCAGCCCGATCCGGCCCAGGACGACCCCGACAGCAGGCTGGACGACAAGCTCGACGACGAGGACTACCCCGCCTACAGCATGGGCCGGGCCGCCGAAATCCTCGGCGTCACCCCAGGATTCCTGCGCGGCCTGGACGCCGCCAAGCTGTTCGTCCCGCAACGCTCGGCCGGCGGCCACCGCCGCTACTCCCGCTACCAGCTGCGCCTGGCCCAACGCGCCCGCGACCTGGTCGACCAGGGCACCGCCCTGGAGGCGGCCTGCCGCATCATCATCCTGGAAGACCAGCTCGCCGAAGCCATGCGCATCAACACCCGGCTCCAACAGCACATCGACCAGGCACCCGAACGGGACTGATCAGCCATGGCCGCCGGCACCAACGGGCGCGAGCGGGAACCCTAAGGTTCGTCCGTCACCTGGTCGGCGTCTCCAGCGGATGCGGGGTCAGGTGATGGCGGTGGCCAGGGGCCCCGTTGCTTCGGCGGTTTCCCTTGCCCTGCGCCAGGCGGGGTCGGCGGCGAAACGTCTCCACTGCTCGCGCTTTTCGTGCTCGTCCCGCCACGCGAGAAGGTGGTAGAGCTCGTCGGGTCGGCCTTCCGCTGTCCAGAAGCCGACCAGGCGCAACCCACAGCATTGGGCTGCAAGTGCGGCGCGGTCGGGCGGGTTACCAGCGGATGATCTTGAAGGGTTTCGTCAGAGGTAGAGGCCGGTGCCGTGTTCGGGGCGTTCGTTGGCGATGGCGTGGAGGTCGCGTTCGCGCATGACCAGGTAGTTCTCGCCCTGGATCTCTACCTCGTACTGGTCGCCCGGGTGCAGCAGGACGCGGTCGCCGACCTTGACGGTGCGGGCGTGCGTGCCGACGCCGCAGACCTCGCCCCAGACGAGGCGGTTGGACTGCTCCACGGTGGCGGGGATGACGATGCCGCCGGTGCTGCGGCGTTCGCCGGCGTCTTTCTCCACCTTGATCATGACGCGGTCGTGGAGCATCTGGACTTCGAACTTCGGCGCGGGCACGCTGCGAGTTTATCGGTGCCCGAGGGCTGCCCACGAGTCGGCGATGATCTCGTGCAGGGCCGAACGTCCGGGGTGCCAGGCCAGGTCGCGGCGGATGGCGGTGCTGTCGGCCATCAGGAGGGGCGGCTCGGGCTGGGGCGGGGCGTGCTCGACGGGGATCGGGCGGCCGGTGACCTCCCGGACGGCGGTGATCACGTCCTGGACGGAGGTGCCGGTGCCGCTGCCCACGTTGTAGGTGAGGGCGGTGCCGGGGGCGGCCGCGTCGAGGGCGAGGACGTAGGCGGCGGCGAGGTCGTCCAGGTGGAGGTATTCGCGGATCGCCGTGCCGTCGCCGTTGACGCGCAGGTGCGGGGCCTCGCCGGCGGCCACGGAGAGGGCCTTGGGGATGAGGCGGGTCAGATCGGGGTCGGGGCGGCCGTCGACGGATCCGGCGACGTTGAACGTGCGCAGGACGACCGCGCCGATGGCGCCGGTGCGGGCGTGGTGGCGGATCAGGTCTTCGGCGGCGAGCTTCGAGGCGCCGTACGGGCTGGTGGGGGAGGGCGGGGCGGACTCGGTGATGGGCTGGGTCTCGGGGGTGCCGTAGACGGCGGCGGTGGAGCCGTAGATCACCGTGGGGGTGCCGGGGAGCGCGCGCAGGAGGTTGATCGTGCCCTGGACGTTGGCGGCGTAGAAGTCGAGCGGGTGGTCGAAGGATTCGCGGACGCGGGTGCGGGCGGCCAGGTGGCAGACGGCCTCGCAGGGGTCGAGCGTGAACGGGGTGAGGAGGTCGGCGAGGTGCGGCCTGACACCACGGGGGAGGGGGCTCTCGCGGCGGACGAGGGCGGTGACCTCGTGGCCGGCGGCGGCCAGGCGGCGGCAGACGGCGTAGCCGACGTAGCCGGCCGCGCCGGTGACCAGGACGCGCATCAGGGCAGGTCGGTGACGCGGGCGAAGACGCCCGGGTAGCCGGCCTTGCCGCAGCCGTAGCCCCAGGAGACGACGCCGGTGACGCGGCCGTTCGTGACCAGGGGGCCGCCGCTGTCGAACTGGCAGGTGTCGGCGGTGGCCGAGCCCGCGCAGATCATGTCGGAGGCGTCGAACGAGGAGCCGTAGGCGGTGGTGCAGGCGGCGTTGCCGGGCAGGGGCATCGACACCGTGCGGAGCTTGGTGTTGAGGATGTTGTTCTCGGAGGTGAAACCCCAGCCGAGGGCCTGCCCGGCCGAGCCGGTGGGCGTGCCGAGGGCGGCGGTGGGGCGGGCCACGGGGCGGGCGAGGGTGAGGACGGCCAGGTCGTGGTGGGAGACGGTCTCGTCCTTGAAGCTCGTCTCGCTGTATTCCGGGTGGATCTCGACGGACTTCACCGCGACGGTCTCGCCGGTGCGTTCGACCAGGTCGGAGCGGCCGAACGTGACGTTCAGCAGGCCGGGCACGGACCGGAACATCGTCACGCAGTGACCGGCGGTCAGCACCTTGTCCGGCTTGATCAGCGAGCCGCCGCAGAACTGCCCGGTGGGACGCACGAAGAACAGCGGTGATCCGACGGCCGCCAGCCACGGGTACGAGGTGGCCTGCACCGGGGTGCCGCCGACGATCGCCGAGGCGGGCGCGGGGGCCAGGGCGCCCGCGGCGACGGCGAGGGCGGCGGCGAGGGCGGCGGCGCGGCGGAGGAGGGGCATAAGCGGGAATCTAGAGGATCAAGGGGGCGGCGGTCAGGTGATCGCGCGCATGTCGGCCTGGTCCGGCCCCTGGGCCGCGCGCCGTGCCGCCCTGGCCGCGACCGTGGCCTCGGTGGTGTCGGGCTGCTCGTACCTCGGGAACGTCACCAGGGCGAGCAGCGCGAGCGTGAACCCGGCGGTGCGCAGGGTGAACGGGAGCGTCTCCTCCGGCCACTGCTCGCCGAAGAGCACCGAACTGCTCAGCACCAGGTAGGTGCGCCCGATCACGGTCAGCACGGTCGCGACGATCGCCAGGCGGCACCGCTGGAGGGCGACCTGGAGGCCGCCGAGCGCGATCGCGGCCATGCCGAGGGTGAGCAGGGGATAGGGGGACTTGAGGACGGCGGTGACGCTGCCGGTGTCCTCGTACACGATCGAGATGCCGCGGATGCCGGCCTCGGCGAGCCCCGCGCAGGCGCCGGCGCCGATGCCGTACGCGACGCCGGCGAGCTTGCGGGCGTGCCGTCCGCCCCGGCGGCGGTCGCCGAGCAGCCACACGACGGCGGAGACGACGAGCGCAGGCGCCATCACCGCCAGCATCTTCCACGGCGAGACGAGCGTGCCGACCAGGGTGTCGTCGGCGGTGAGGTCGCGTTCGGATCCGGCGGACAGCCCGATCATGACCGTGGCGAGCACGAACATCGCCACGCTGACCCATTCGCGGACGCTGAGCCGCTCGTCCAGGAACCACACCGAGTACAGCACCAGGAAGACCAGGCTGATGGCGAAGATGGGCTGCGCGACCGCCAGCGGCATCGCCGTGAACGCCACCACCTCGTACGCCAGGCCGACGAACAGGATCAGACCACCGGCGAACCAGATCGGGCTGGTCAGCATCTGCCACGCGACGAAGAACGGCCGGCTCCCGCGCAGCGGCGGCATGCGCTGCGCGGAGATCCGGAAGACCAGGAAGGCGACGTAGTAGGCGATGGTCGCGAGGAGAGCGAGGGCGGCGTAAGCCAGATCGTGACCCATCGGGGAGACCTCTCAGCGGACGACGATCAGACAGACTGCCGTGTTGAACGCCCTGTGACAAGACCGTAACGCGGAGAGGGGTGGTCCGGAATGCGAAATGCGGCCGCGTCAGTCGTACTTGCGGCCGGTACGCGAGGACATCCGCCCGGCGAGCCCCCGCGGAACGAAGCGGGTGAGGCCGACGATGGCCTTGTACTGCGCGCCCGGCACGCTGACCTGGACACCGCGCCGCAGGTCGCGCAGGCCCGCGTCGACGACCTTGTCCTGCTCGAGCCACATGAAGCCGGGGATGCCGCTGGTGTCCATGCCGGCGCGCTCGTGGAACTCGGTGTGCACGAAGCCCGGGCACAGCGCCATCACGCGCACCCTGCCGCCGGACCGCCCGGCGATGTCGGACGCCACGCCCTGACTGAAGCTCACGACCCAGGCCTTGGACGCGCCGTACGTGCCGCGCGTGGCGAACGCCGAGACCGACGACACGTTGACCACCGCGCCCCGGCCGCGTTCGAGCATGCCGGGCAGGACGGCGTGGGTGAGCCGGAGCACCGCCTCGCAGTGCACCTTGAGCATGGTCAGCTCGTCCGACACCGGCACGTTGAGGAAGGTGCCCTTGTTGCCGAAGCCCGCGTTGTTGATCAGCAGGTCGACGCCGGTGCGCAGCCGTTCCTCGGCCGTCCGGAGGCCCTCCTCGGTGGAGAGGTCGGCGACGACGATCTCGGTGGACACCTTGTAGCGGTCGTGCAGGTCGCGCGCGGTCCCGGCCAGCCGGTCGCCGTCGCGGGCGAGCAGGACGAGGTCGAACCCGTCGGCGGCGAGGCGGCGGGCGAACGCGGCACCGATCCCCGCGGTGGCGCCGGTGATGAGAGCAGTCGGCATGATCTGACCCTATGCCTTGACGACCCCTGTGCCTTGACGACCCCTATGTCGTGACGACCCCTATGCCCTGACCCGGCGGGCGGCGCGGCGGGCATGGAAGTCGCGCGGGTCGGGCCGGCGGGTGGCGCGGCGGTAGGCGAAGGTGAATCCCGGCCAGTTGTTGACGACCTTGCCGTCGGCGTTCATGTACCAGCTGTCGCAGCCGGCCTCCCAGACGGTCGAGCGCAGCCGCTCCTGCATCTCCCGGCCGAACGCGTCGAGGACGTCGGGGCGCACGTCGATCCAGTCGAGCCCGGCGCCGCGCAGCGCCTCGACGCAGCCCAGCACGTACCTGATCTGCGATTCGAGCATGTAGATGATGCTGTTGTGGCCCAGGTTGGTGTACGGGCCGTACAGCAGGAAGAGGTTGGGGAAGCCGCTGACCGTGATGCCGAGGTGCGCCTCCGCGCCGTCGCGCCACGCGTCGTCGAGGTCCCGCCCGTCCCGGCCGGTGATCTTCATCGGCGCCAGGAAGTCGGTGGACAGGAAACCGGTGGCGTAGACGATGACGTCCACCTCGTGCTCGGTGCCGTCGCGGGTCGTCACGCCGGCCGGGGTGACGCGCGCGATCGGGTCGGTGACGAGATCCACGCCGGGCCTGGTGAGCGCCGGGTAGTAGTCGTTGGAGATGAGGATGCGCTTGCAGCCCATCGGGTAGCCGGGCACGAGCGCGGCGCGCAGCCCGGGATCGGGCACCTGCTCGTCCAGGCTCTTGCGGAACCGGCGCTCCATGACCTTCATCAGCCCCGGGTACTTGATGAAGCCGAGCGCGCGTGACTCGTACAGCGCGTAGATCTTGGCCCGGCTCAGCTCGTAGACGCCGGGGACGGCGGCGAGCAGCGCCTTCTCCCAGCCGCGGTACGGGCGGTCGGGTTTGTCGATGACGTACGGCGCGGACCGCTGGAACAGGCGCACCGCCGCGGCGTCCTTCGCGATCTCCGGCACGATCTGGACGGCGCTCGCGCCCGTACCGATGACCGCGACCCGCTTGCCGGTGAGGTCGAGGCCGTGGTCCCAGCGCGCGGAGTGGAAGCTCGGGCCGGTGAACGTCTCGATGCCGTCGATCTCGGGCAGGGTGGGCCGGTTGAGCTGCCCGCACGCGGAGACCAGCACGCGGGCCGACAACTCGGCGCCGTCGCCGGTGGAGATCCGCCAGACGGCCTTCCCGCCGCCGGCGTCGAAGCGGGCCTCGGTCACCTCCGTGCCGAACCGGATGTGGCGGAGCACGTCGTACTTGCGCGCGCAGTGCCAGAGGTAGTCGAGGATCTCGGGCTGCGGCGGGAAACGGCGCGTCCAGTCGGTCTTGCGCTCGAACGAGAACGAGTAGAGGTGGGACGGCACGTCGCACGCGGCGCCCGGATAGGTGTTGTCGCGCCAGGTGCCGCCCAGCTCGCCGGCCTTCTCCAGGATGACGACGTCGTCGATGCCCGCCTGCTTGAGCCGGATCGCCATCCCGATGCCGCCGAAGCCGCTGCCGATGATCACGACGCTGTGATGCATGACCGTCCCGAATGTCGAATCTGCTTCTTTCGGCGGAGCGCTTCGAGCGTAGGTGACCGGCAGGTCATGTGGCCAGATATGAACAACTTTCCCGTTGTGGGATCTCTGTCCGACCCCTCTGCCATCATCCCGGCATGCGATACGACCGCCTGGTGGCCGCGGCCTTCGCGGCGGACGGCCACGAACTGAGCGACGACGCGCTCGGCCTGGACGGCGCGCTGGCCCGTGTCCGGCTGGAGGCGCTCCAGCGGGGCCGCTGGATCCTCGACCTGGTCGACCGGCTCGAGCCGTTCCGCGGGCGCGGCGACGAACGCGCCGCCGTCGAGGCCGAGATCGACCGGGCGATGAAGGACGCCGGCGACGACGGGCTCCGCGCCGCCGGGATCTGCGTCGTCCTGTCGTGCCGGTACGCCGAGCTGCGCAGGCTGGCGATGGTGACCCGGCGCCGGCTGTCCTGGACCCCGGACGAGGCGGCTCTGGTGTGGCGCATCGTGCTGGCCGACCACAACACGTGGACGGTGCGCTATCGGGTGCAGCTCGCGCTCGCCTCCCTCACCAAGCTCGACGACACGGCGCTCGAACGTGTGCTGCCCGACATGAAGGCCGTCGAAGCGTTCCTCAAGGACGCGCCTCAGATCCACGGCTCCGAGGCCGTCCGCTTCGGGCGGCGGCTGAGGGAGGCGATCGAACGGTGCGAGGGCCCGCGGTCGGCCGCCGACGTGCCCGGCGGCCTGGGCAGGCTCGTTCCGGAGGACGAGCCGTGGGCGGGCCCGCTCCGCGACCTGCTGACCACCTCGTGGACGCCGGAGGCGCCCGCGTTCGTCCGCCATCTCGGCGACCTGACCGGGCCGCGGCCGGCGCGGCGCTGGCGGACCCGCTGCCTCGAGCTCGCGGCCGACGCGCCCGTGCTGCGCGAGGCCGTCTCGGCGTGCCTGCGGCTGCTGGCCGGCGGCGACGCGGTCACCAGCGACGAGCACGGGCCCTACGCCCGCTGGATGGACGGCGGCTGGACCTACCGCTACCTCGTCCGGCAGGAGCACGGCGACCTGGCGCGCGGCGCGATCTGGGCGGCGACCCTGCTCGGCGAGCCCGGCGGCGTGGTCGCCGAGCTGGAGCCGCTCGCGCTCCGGACCGGCGGCCCCGGCGGCGACGTCATCGTCGACCTCAAGCTCGCCGGGGCCGCGATCAACGCCCTGGGCGACGTCGCCGACCCGTCCGCGCTGGACGCGTTGTGGCGCCTCCAGCACGCGATCAAGCACCGCGCCCTCGCCAAGCAGATCGGCGCCGCGGTCGAGGCCGCCGCCGGGCGGCAGGGCATCACGCCCGAGCAGCTGATCGAACGCGGCGTCCCGCGCCACGACCTCGACGCCGACGGCACCACGACCCGCGGGCTCGGCGACCACGAGGCACGCGTCGCGGTCGCCGACGCGGTGACCGTGCGGCTGACGTTCGCCGGCCCCGACGGCCGCCCGCTCAAGAGTGCGCCCGCCGCGCTGCGCGAGCCGTACGCCGACGAGATCAGGGAGCTGAAGGCCCTCACCAAGCAGGTGCGCGGCACGTTGTCGGCCGAGCGCGCGCGGGTCGAGCGCCTGATGTCGGCCGACCGGGCCTGGCCGTTCGACGAGTGGTCCCGCCACTACCGCGACCACCCGGTGACCGGTGTGCTTGTCCGCGGCCTGATCTGGGAGTTCGAGGGCGCGGACGGGCGCTGGACCGCCGCCGCCCCGGGCGGGCGCACCCTGGTCACCGTCGACGGCACCGCCCTGGCCGATCCGGCGCCCGGCTCGCGCGTCCGGCTGTGGCAGCCCGTCCGGGCCGGCGTCGCGGAGATCCAGGCCTGGCGCGGGTACGTCGCCGAGCACGAGATCCGCCAGCCGTTCAAGCAGGCCTTCCGCGAGATCTACCTGCTGACCCCCGCCGAGGAGGAGACCCGCGTCTACTCCAACCGCTTCGCCGCGCACATCGTCCACTACAGGCGGCTCTACGCGCTGTTCAAGGAACGCGGCTGGCAGTCCAACTACCTGGGGCGGCACGAGGCGGGCTACCACGGCGAGGCCAAGGGCGAGTTCGGCGACGGCCGGTGGCGGGCGTGCTTCTTCCACGAGCCCGCCGAGGACGACTTCCAGGACGCGCCCCGCTACGCCGCCACCGACCAGGTCCGGTTCGAACGCCGCGAGGGGCGGCGCTGGCTGGAGACCGCCGTGGCCGACGTGCCGGCGGCGGTGTTCAGCGAGGCGATGCGCGACGTCGACCTCTTCGTGGGCGTGACCTCGATCGCCGCCGATCCCGACTGGACCGACCACGGCGAGGACCGCTACCTCGCCTACTGGCAGAGGACGTCGTTCGGCGTGCTCAGCGCGAGCGCCGAGACCCGCCGGGACGCGCTGCGGCGTGTCGTGCCGCTTCTCAAATTCGGCGCCCGCTGCACGGTCGACGACCGCTACCTCGTCGTGCGCGGCACGCTGCGCACATACAAGATCCATCTCGGCAGCGCCAACATCCTCATGGAGCCGGACGACCGCTACCTGTGCATCGTGCCCGCCCGGCGCGCCGCCGCCGGGGGCAAGGTCTTCCTGCCGTTCGAGGACGAGCGGCTCGCGCTGATCCTGAGCAAGGCGGCCCTGCTCGCCGCCGACAACAAGATCACCGACCGGACCATCCTGGACCAGATCCGAACGAGGTGACCCGATGACCAGCGTGACCTTCCGCGACGAGACCGCCGCGGGCGGGCGGACACTCCACGAGTTCACCGTCCCCGGCCTGCCCGCCGCGATGACCGTGCGCGACCTCATCCGGCTCCGCGTCCGCGAGGAGGTCGCCCGCCACAACGCCGCGCCGTCCCGCTTCAACGGCCTGGTCCGGCCGGTCGGCGCGGAGACCGAGCTCAACGGCGCCCGGCCACCGCGCCGCGTCGACTGGGAGCGCCAGGCCGACGTGGCCGAACGCGCGTTCACCTCCAACGGCTTCTTCATGTTCGTGGGCGACGTCCAGGCCGGGGACCTGGACGAGGTGGTCGACCTGACCGGCGACCCCGGCCTGACCTTCATCCGCCTGGTGCCCCTGGCCGGCGGCTGACCGTTCCGTCCCGCTGTGGCACGATCGCCGTATGCCGATCGACCAGCACCTCCTGGTGGTCTTCGCCCTCACCACCGTCATCGCCATGATCACGCCCGGCCCGGACATGCTCTTCGTGCTCGGCTGCGGGATCAAGGGCGGCCCCCGCGCCGGGCTCCTCGCCACCGCCGGCGTCGCCACCAGCGAGGCCGTCCACGTCGCGGTCGCCGCCGTGGGCCTGGCCGCCCTGTTCGCGGCCGTCCCCGTCGCGTTCACCGTGGTCCGGGTCCTCGGCGCCGTCTACCTGATCTACCTCGGCGTGCGGATGATCCGCAACCGCAAGGGCCTCCCGGACGACGACCCGGCCGAACCCGCGGGCATGCCCGGCCGCCGCGCCTTCGTCAGCGGCCTGCTGACCAACCTGCTCAACCCCAAGATGGTCACCTTCACGATCGCCTTCCTCCCGCAGTTCATCGACCCGTCGCTGGGCCAGGTCTGGCTGCAGTTCGTGATCCTCGGCGCCATCCTGATCGCCCTCGAGTTCGTCGTGGACGGCGCCGTGGGCGTGACCGCCGGCCGCATAGGCGCCTGGCTGCGCCGCCGCCGCACCGCCCGCCGCCGCATCGACGTCACCACCGGCGGCATCTTCATAGGCCTGGGCGTCAAACTCGCCACAGAACGCTAGCCCCCACGCCCCCGCACCGTCTCGCGCCCGCTGGACGCGATCTATCCGATCCTCAGCCTGCGCCTACCCGCGCTCCCGCAGGTTCACCGGCGCCTGCCGTGCCCACGTGAACATGTGCCGTGCTCGCGCGTCGTTCGTGGCGTGACGCGGCCCGGCTCAGGTCGATCCTGGGCCGGGCCGGCGGGTCGGGAATGAATGGTCAGCGGGACGGGCGGGGCGGGAGGCCCGGGGTGAACGGGGCGAAGGCCGGGCTCACGACCCTCGGCTTCTCACCCAGGAAGTCGGTCGGGACCTGGTAGGCGTCGGGGAAGCCGGCGGCGGCCTTGTTGAGGCGCCGCGGGCTGAGGCTCGGCCACTTCCCGGTGTCGAGGCGCTCGATCAGGGCGCGCACCGTGACGATCTCCTCGGCGGCCGTGAACGCGCAGTGGCTGCCCCGGTCGACGTACGTCTGGCGCAGCTTGGCGGGTTCGCCGTGCAGCTTGACCTGCGACGCCAGCCACCGCTCGCCGTACGCGGGGGCGCCGCCGTCGCCGGTGTTGTGCACGGTGATCGTCGGTGCGGGCGTGGTGGCCGCGACGACGCCGTAACGCTTGAGGTAGCGGACCCCGGCCGGGTCGGCGGAGATCCGCGGCGCCGCGGCCAGCGCCGCGAGGTCCTTGCCGAGGTCGCGCTTCAGATCGAGGCCGGCCTCGCGATAGGCCCGTACGACCAGGTCACGCTGGCTGGAACGGGCGAACAGCCGGCCGTAGTCGACCCCGGTGTTCCACGACGGGTTGCCGCCGGCGCGCCGGATGATGTCCGCGCGGCCGATCGGCCCGTTGCCCCAGGTGTAGGCGCCCTGCACCCAGGTCGCCTGGGCGCGGATCTGGTCGGCGACCTCGGTCGGCTTCGGGTCGTACGTGGAGTACCAGCCCGGGATGTTGCCGAACGAGCCGATCAGCGCCAGCCGGGCGCGGCCCGCCGGGGTCTTCAGCGCCTCGTCGATCGCGGCGGCCAGGACGCCGGCGCTGGCCGACGGGTCCGCGGGCCGGACGATGTCGATGTCCTGGCCGGGCGCGAGCAGCGTCCTGGTCGCGAAGTTGAGGTCCAGGGCGGTGTTCATGTAGCCGAGGAAGTCGTACGCCGCGCACATCGCGACCACGCCGGAGAACCGGCCCGGGTTGCGCTCGGCCAGCGAGGTCGCGACCACGCCGCCCATCGACTGCCCGGTGCCGACCGTGCGGCGCGGCTTGCCGATCTCGCCTTCGAACCAGTCGAGCAGTGCGATCTGGTCCGTCAGCGCGGGCTCGACCGTGTAGCCGAACTTGCCCTTGTAGTCCGACGCCGCGACCGCGTAGCCGTGGTCGATCAGCCACTCGGCGGTCTGCGGGTGGTTCGCGAGGCCGGGGCTGTCGGCCGGCGGCGGGAAGCCCTCCGGGTAGTAGCCGTGGCTGTAGAGGACGAGCGTGCGGTTCCAGCGGGCCGGCACCACGACCTTGTAGTCGGCGCCGTCGATCGCGCCGCGATAGGTGCGCCGCCCGTCGGGACCCACCTCCTCCGTCGCGCCCGTTGGTTTCTTCACGCCGACGGTCTTGCCGGTGCCGCTCGGCGTCGCGGCGGCCGGGGCCTGGGTCCCGGCGGCGAGGCCCAGCAGCAGCACGCCGACCATGGCGCCGCGCGCCCAGCCCCGGCGCGGCCGCGTGATTCGGGGGGTGTCCATACGTTTCTCCTCCTCGTGAGATCAGCGTTCGCACTACCGACTGGAGGGCGCGGCGAAACTCATCGGCGCACGAGCAGAAAGATCCCAAGAACCGGCGACCACGCAGCTCACGCCGGCCGCACACCCTCGTGCCCGTCGGCGCGGCGTGGGCGGGACGTGGGCGGGACGTGGGCGGGGCGTGCGGGTGTGCGAGGGCGGCGGGGTCAGAGGAGGTTGAGGTCCCGGGCTTTCAGGGCGGCCTGGAAGCGGGAGTCGGCGTTCAGGAGGGTGAGGATCTCGGCCACCCGGCGGCGGTAGGTGCGCAGGGAGTGGCCTATGCGGCGGCTGGCGGTCTCGTCCTTGAGGCCTTCCGCCAGGAGGCGCAGGATCGCGCGGCTCTCCTCGTTCAGCATCGGCGGGCGGGTGCGGCGGAACGCCTCCAGGTCGGCCGCAGACTCCCAGGTCGCCCAGAACAGTGAGGAGACACCGCGGATCACGCCGGGCGAGCGGACGACGGTGTAGGCGCGGACGCCCTGCTCGGGCGGGCCCGCCAGGACGGCGATCCGGTCGTCGATGATGATCGTCTCTTGGGGGAGCGGCGTGGTGCAGATGCGGACGTGCACGCCGCGGCGGGCGAGCTCGACGAGACGCCGTTCGGACTCCTCGTCGGCCAGGGCCCGCGGGTTGTAGAGCTTGTGGACGGCCAGGTCAGGAGCCGACCGGCGGCGCTGGGCGATGATCTGCTCGCGGGCGCCCGGCATCGCCCACGTGTGCAGGTCGGCCGCCGCGCACACGAAGCGTTCGCGCGCGCCCGCGAACAGGTGCCCGGCCCGGCGGGAGAGTTCCTCCTCGCCGCGCAAGGTGACGTTGGTGTCCAGGTCAAGGCTCATCACGGCCAGTCTGCGGGGCGTGAACCCCGCTGGTCAACGTGGCAGTTTGCTGCCACGGGACCGGAACACGCGGAGCGAGATCGGAGGCTGGGGTCATGGACACCAACGAATTCTGGACGCTGGGCGGGGACCTGAAGCTCAACCGGATGGGCTTCGGCGCGATGCGGCTGCCCGCGCGCGACCGCGGCGGCCCCGCGACCGACCCGGACGTCGCGCTGGCGGTCCTGCGCCGCGCGGTCGAGCTGGGCGTCGACCACATCGACACGGCGGCCTTCTACTTCTTCGGCGACCTGGCCGCGAACGCGCTGATCAGCGCCGCCCTCCAGCCGTACAGGGACGACCTGGTGATCGCCACCAAGGTCGGCCCCCGGCGCGGGCCCGGCGACCCGATGCCGACGGGCCAGATGGACCCGGGCGAGCTGCGCGCCGAGGTGGAGCGCAACCTCCGGGAGCTGGGGCTGGACCGCCTCGACCTGGTCTACCTGCGGATCGGCGGGCTCGGCACCGACCCGTCGGAGTCGCTCGGCGAACGGTTCGCGGTGCTGGCCGGGCTCCGCGAGGAGGGGCTGATCAGGCACCTCGGGGTCAGCAACGTCACTCTGGGGCAGCTGGCGGAGGCGCGCACGATCGCGCCCGTGGCCGCCGTGCAGAACCGGTTCGACGTGACGATGCCGCAGGACGCCGAGCTGGTGCGGCTCTGCGAACGTGAGCGGATCGCGTACGTGCCGTTCTTCCCGCTGGGCGGCTTCGGAGTGCCGTCCGACGAACGCCTGGACGCGGTCGCGCGGCGCCATGGCGCGACCGTCGCCCAGATCCTTCTGGCGGGCCTGCTGGCCCTGTCGCCGGTCATGCTGGCGATCCCGGGCACCTCGTCGCCGGCCCACCTGGAGGAGAACGTGGCGGCCGGCGGCCTCAAGCTGAGCTCCGAGGACCTGGCCGTCCTCCGCGAGATCAGCCGATAGCGGTCAGTCGCGGTCGTGGTGGCAGACGGCCTCGAGCCGGAAGCCGAACGGGTCGAGCCAGAAGACGGCGTAGTAGGGCGGCGGGTACCGCGGGAACTCCTGTGGTTCGTGCAGGACCTCGCCGCCCAGACCGAGCACCAGCCGGTGGACGTCGTGCACCGCCGACCGCGTCTTCACCATGAACGCCAGATGTTGCAGCCCGGTGCGTTCGGCCGAGAAGTCGCCGGGCGCGTGGGAGGGGTAGAAGAAGAGGTAGGTGCCGGGCTTGCCGCCCGCCGGGCGGTAGGCGAACTCGTCGTCCGCCGAGAGGAACTCCTCGAAGCCGACCGCCGGCATGATCACGTCGTAGTAGGCCTTCGCCGCGGTCAGGTCCGGGACGTTCAGACCGAGGTGTCCGATCACCCGTTCAGCCTGCCATCGGGACGCCCTCCGGCGGTGCGCCGGGAGGGGCGGAGCCGATGTCGAGGAGGCCGAGCGGTGTCTCGTCGGGCGGCGGTTCGAGCTCCAGGGCGGCGGCGCCGGGCGCGGGCCTGGGACGGCGCGGGACCGGCGTGCCCGACGAGCCGCCGCGGCCCCGGTAGACGACCAGCCCGTTCACCGGATCGGGAACGGCGTCGAGCGCGGCGCGCGTGCCGGGCAGGGCGCGCCAGGTCGTCCAGTGGTCCTCGTCGGTGAACGCGATCTCGAACACCACGCCCCAGGAGTGCGCGTGCCAGTGCCAGTCGACGGCGCCGTTGGTCAGGGCCGACTCGACGAGGAGCTCCTGATGCGCGTCCCGCCACCGGGCGGCGGAGACCTCGGCGTCGAAGACCTCGATGGACCACCATTCCGGACCCATGGCGACCTCCCGTCCGTACCCGACGATAGGCGCCGGTCATGGTGGTCGCCAGACCCCATTAACCTGGGGCGATGTCGACGACGCGGTTGCTGGTCCTCGGTGCGGTACGGGGGTCGGGACGGGCGCACGGTTACGAGATCCGCCGCGAACTGCTGTCCTGGGGCTCGAACGAGTGGGCCAACGTCAACCCCGGGTCGATCTACCACGCGTTGCGCCAGCTCACCAAGGAGGACCTGCTGCGCGCGTACGAGGTGCCGGAGAACGACGCGGGCCCGCCGCGCACCGACTACGAGATCACCGAGGCCGGGGACGAGGAGTTCCTGCGGCTGCTGCGGCTGGCGATCGCCGAGGTCGACCAGCGGCGGCCCGAGCTGATCTCGGCCGCGCTGGGGTTCCTCACCGAGCTGCCCAGGGCCGAGGCGATCGAGCTGTTCGAGCGGCGGCTGGAGGACCTGGCGGCGTGGCGCGGGGCGGTCGCCCCGCACATCGCCGGCGACGACCACCTCAACGAGCTGCTGGGCTGGTGGGTGCACCAGGCCGACTCCGGCACCGCCTGGACGCGGGGCCTGATCGAACGGCTCCGCGCCGGCGCCTACACCATGGCCGACGACGCCTGACCCGTTCAGGCCAGGCAGACCAGCGCGCGGGAGAGGTCCGGATCGAGCGGGTAGCCGACCGGGAGCCGCCGCGTGGTGGCGTCGACGAAGTCGACCGCCGACAACTCCGCCGTCGTGTCGTGCGCCGTCACCCGATAGCCCCCGGGGATCCGCTCGACCCGTACCGTCGAGCCCTGCTCGTCCAGCACGAACACGCCGATCCGCGACCGCCACGCCGTCCGCGCCGGCTCCTCCTCCGGCTCGACCGGCACGCCCACGTCGTCGGCGTGCGTCGCGTACTCCGAGCAGTAGTGGAACGTCTGCAGGCCGACCGGGTACGGCCCGGCCATCGTCGGCAGCGTCGCGTCCACGCCCAGCTCGCGCATGCGGCGCCGCGTCTCGCCGTTGCCGGCGCGCCACTCGTCCAGGACGGCGGCCACCGGCCGGTCGCGGCGCACGTCCACGCACCAGTCGTTGAACGAGCCGACGTCCTTGACGCCCTCCCGGTCCAGGAGCCCGAACAGCCCGTCCAGGTCGTCGTCGAGGCACGCGCGGTTGTAGAGCTCCTCGCCGGCCAGGTGCGCGAGCACGTCGCGCGCCGACCAGCCCTCGCAGCGGGACGGCCGCGCCCACTGCTCGTCGTCGAGCCCGCTGAAGTACGCGTCGAGCCGGGAGAACTCGACGTCGAAGATGTCGAACGGATTCAGGTCGCGAAGGTCTTCGGGGGACATGGCGGTATCTGTACCCCGGGTTTGCGCGCATATGAGCGCGCGGGCGCGGGCTTGTGAACCCGCACCGCCGGGGGGACGCTTGTCGGAGGGTGTCGCTGGATCCTTCATCGGCAAGGGGCTCGGATGAGGATGACGTTCTTGACGCGACCGCCGACGGCCGGAAGGCGACCGCCGACGGCCGGACCGGTCCGTAGGGGCACGATCTGGGCGGGCGGCCTGGTGCTGGCGGGCGCGGCTCTCACGGGGTGCGCGCGTGACGCCGACCGGCTCGACATGGACACGCCGGGACGCACCCTGCCGGTGCCGGCCACCGCGGCGGCGACGGAGGTCTCGCTGGGCACCACGGCCAGGGGCCCGGCGCTGGTGGACGGCGCGGGCCATTCGCTCTACCTCTTCGAGAAGGACGGCGCGAACGCCTCCACGTGCGAGGGCGACTGCCTGGACATGTGGCCCGCCGTCACGACCCTCGAACCGCCGAAGGCCGGGCTCGGCGTGCGGGCCGAGCTTCTCGGCTCCTTCACGCGGGAGGACGGCGGCAAGCAGGTGAGCTACGCCGGCCACCCGCTCTACCGGTTCGTCAAGGACGTCTCGCCCGGCGACGCCATCGGCCACGACCTCGCCGACCACGGCGCCGAGTGGTACCTGGTCGCCTCGTCCGGCGAAAGGATCCCCAGCTGACCGAGCGTGACGGGATCAGGTGTCGACGAACGATTGGGGGACGATGACGCGCAGGGCGTTGCCCAGGAGGCGGACGGTGACCGGGGTGAGCCCGCGGATCTCGCCGTCGACGTCGACGCGCAGCGGCGGGTCGGTCTCGATGTGGACCTCGTCGGTGGTGAGGAACGCGTCCTCGTCGAGCGAGCGCCACTGCCCGGTCAGGACGTGCCGCGCGGTCGCCGACGCGAGCCGGAGCCGCCGCTCGTCGCCCAGCCGGTAGACGGCCAGCAGCCGGTCGTCGGGGCTGGCGTCGCGGGCGATGCGCTGGCCGCTGTGGTGGGCGCCGTTCGCCACGTTCAGCTGGTGGGTGCGCAGCTCCCGCGTCTCGCCGCCGATGCGGATCGTGGCCTTGAACGCCTCGTGCCGGGGCAGCAGCCGTGCCGCCGTCAGCGCGTACGCCGACCGCCCGATCACCCGCTTGAGCCCGTGCGGGACGTTCCGCGCGACCTCCACCGACAGGCCGAGGCTCACCATGTTGGCGAAGATGTGCCGGCCCTCGGGAGCGTCTCCACCCGCCTGGCCGTTGCCGGACGCGGCGTTGCCGGTCGTGGCGGTGCCGGAGAACCAGCCGACGTCGACGTCGGCGACCTTGCCCTCGCGCAGGGCGCGGACCGCGCCCGCCAGGTCCTGGGGGAGCTCCAGGCTGCGGGAGAAGTTGTTGGTGGTGCCGAGCGGCAGGACGCCCAGCGCGATGTCGCGGTGCGTGAGGTGGCCCACCGCCTCGGCCACGGTGCCGTCGCCGCCGCCGACCACCACCAGGTCGGGCTCGAGGTCCAGCACCTCCCGGAAGATCGCGGGAAGCCGGTCGGGGTCGGTGACGGGGAAGACGTGGTCGAACGTCAGTCCGGCCTGGGACAACAAGCGGCGCGCGGCCCCGAACTTCTTGCGGCCACGGCGCGACCGCGCGTTGACCACCAGGACGGCCCGTCCCTGCGGCCCGCGGATCGCGGCTTCGAGCTCCGGCTTGCTGCGCATGTCGCGGTCGTTCTCCCCTCCATCCCGGTCACCTTACCGGCCACGGTCCGGCCCGAGTCCGGGCCATGCATTTTATAAACCCATTACCGGGTGTTGGAACATCTCTTGATGCGGGGATATTCCAGGGAAAGGCGTGCGGAATGGTGGGGCGTAGAAATGTGGCGGTACGGATGGCTCGGAGTAAGTTTTATTTCGATGCTTTCGGCCTCCATCGCCCCCGGCGGCCCGGCGAAGGCGTCGGCGCCCGCCGCCGACGACGGTGCCGCCGTCATCGGTGAACGTTTTCGCGGCCGCCGTATGCTGGACCTCACGATCCGTTCGCCGGTCCTCGCCGTTCCGGCCCACGTCAGGCTGCTTCTGCCGCCCGGCTGGTCGCCGGACGCGGACCGTACCTGGCCGGTGTTGTGGCTCCTCGCCGGGGCGGGCGGCACCCCGGCGCTGCACACCGCGTGGACCGACAATACCGATGTCGAGGAGTTGACGGCGGGCCGGGACGTCATCGTCGTCATGCCGGACGCGGGCCGCTGCGGGAATTACACCGACTGGTGGAATCACGGCAAAGGCGGGGCGCCGAAGTGGGAGACGTTCCACCTCACCGAACTCCGGCAGATCCTGGAACGCGGATACCGCGCCGGAACGGATCGCGCCATCGCCGGCAACGGCATGGGCGGCATGGGCGCGATGGCCTATGCGGCGCGCCACCGGGGCCTGTTCCGGGCGGTCGCCTCGTTCAGCGGGCCGCTCAACACGCTCCACCAGGACCCCGGCGGGCTGGACGTCGCCGACCTGGTGGAACTCGGTGTCGCGATCGGCTGCCCCGCCGCGGACTGGACGGACGTCTGGGGGCGGCCGGACGTCCAGCGGGTGGTGTGGCGCCGGCACAACCCGTACGACCTGGCCGACCGCCTCGC
The DNA here is from genome assembly GCF_040643285.1 of Spirillospora sp. NPDC047279. NCBI lineage: Bacteria > Bacillati > Actinomycetota > Actinomycetes > Streptosporangiales > Thermomonosporaceae > Spirillospora > Spirillospora sp. NPDC047279. The sequence goes on along the minus strand of NZ_JBEYUA010000006.1, from coordinate 65,609 downwards.
CGGGGTCCGCGTCCACGTCTCCTCCGGGGACGGCCGTCCCGGCCCCTACGACCCGGCTCCGGGGACCGGACCGGACGTCGTCGAGTCGCTGGCCCACGCGCTGGCGCTGGAGTTCGCCGGCAAGCTGCGCAAGCTGGGCATCCCGGTGTCGACGCACGTCTACACCGGCACCCACCGCTGGCCGTACTGGCAGCGCGAACTCCACGCGGCCCTGCCGATCCTCCTCGCCGAGATCACCTGACCCTGACGATCCGCTTCTGGAACGGGGCCCCGGGGTGGTCAGTGATCGCAGCGGGGGTCGGCGGCATGGTCGTGCGGCGGCTCGTCGGTCACCGAGACGTGGCGCGGGCCGTGCGGGTCCTCGCAGTGGAACTCGTCGTCGAGATGATCCACTTCGAGTGTGGTGTGCGTGATGCCGTACGCCGACCGCAGCAGTTCCTGGAGATCGCGCCGGACGGCGTGGCAGTCGCCCTTCGGCTCGACGAGCACGTGCGCCGACAGCGCCGGGTAGCCGGAGCTGACCTCCCAGACGTGCAGGTCGTGCACCTCCTCCACGCAGGGTCGCTCGGCCAGCCGGGCGCCGAGCTCGGTCGGGTCGATCCCGGTCGGGGCGGCCTCCATGAGCACCCGGCCCGCGTCGCGGAGCAGCCCGTATCCGGCCTTGAGCATGAGCGCCGCCACGAACAGCGATGCGATCACGTCCGCCCGGTTGAAGCCGGTCGTCCAGATCACCAGGCCCGCGATCGTGGTGGCGATGAACGCGTACAGGTCGTTCAGGATGTGCTGGAACGCGCCCTCGACGTTGAGGCTGCCGCGGTTGGCCTTGCTGATCAGCCAGGTGGCCACCACGTTGATCGCGACGCCGGAGAGCGAGGTCCAGAAGACCAGCTGCCCGTTGACGTCCGGCGGGTGCAGCAGCCGTTCGACGCTCTCGTACACGAAGTAGGCGGCGAGCAGCAGCAGCGTCAGCCCGTTCAGCTGCGCCGAAAGGATCTCCGCGCGGCGCAGGCCGTAGGTGTAGCCGCCCTTGGGCGGCCGGGCGGCGATGCGCATCGCGATCAGCGCGAAGATGATCGCGAACGCGTCGGTCATCATGTGCGCCGCGTCCGAGATCAGCGCCAGCGACGAGGCGATCACGCCGATGGTCGCCTCGACGCTCATGTAGCCGATGATCAGTACGAGCGCGCCGGTCAGGTAACGGCGGTCGGCGTTGGCGCTCACGCCGTGACCATGCCCGTGCCCGTGTCCTTCGCCCTGGTGGCCGTGACCGTGACCGGGGGCTCCCGGCTTCCCCGGCGTGCCGTCCAGGTCCGTGCTCATCTGCCTTCCTCCAGGTGTCCGACGTGCGCGAGGGCGAGCTCGAGCAGCATTCTGACGTGCGAGTCGTCCAGCCGGTAGAACGCCATGCGGCCCGCCCGGCGCACCCGCACCACCCGGTCGGCGCGCAGCAGCCGCAGCGCGTGCGACACCGCCGACTCGGTGTGGCCGCAGGACGCGGCGATGTCGCAGACGCACATCTCGCCGCCCTCGAGCAGCGCCATGATGATCCGCAGGCGTCCCGGGTCGGAGAGCAGCCCGAAGATGCGCGCCATCTCACCGACCGCGTCGGCGTCCGGCATGGCGGCGGTGACCATGGCCACCTTCTCGGCGTCGACGACCCGCACCACGCAGTCGTCGGCGGCCGCCGTCGCCGGAGTGACATCTGAAGCACTGCTCATATGAGCAACTGTACATCAGGTGATGATCACGACGAAACGGGAGGCTCCGGCTCGTCCGTCGGGGCGGAGATCTGCCCGGTCGGCTCGGGTTCGGGCTCCTGCTCCGGGTACTCCGCGCTCGGCGTGACCGGAATGCCCGGCTCGGTCGTGGGGGAAACCTCCGTGCCCGGCTCGCCCGTGGGCTGCCCGGGGTAGGTGGAATCATCCGGGCCGGTCGATCCGTCCGGACCCGTCGACCCGTCGGGCCCCGTCGACCCGTCCGGGCCGGTCGACCCGTCCGGCGACGTGCTCGGATCGCCGGGGACCTCGGTCTCCGGCGCCGCCATCGGCGGCCCGTCGGAGGCTCCCAGTGTGGCCCGCGGCCGGTTGAAGCCGACCGTACCCTCGGGCTCCACCAGAACGAAGACCGGCACCGCGCCCTTCGCGGGCTCGCGCGGCTTGATCTTCGTCACTTTCCCCTTGCTGAACCGTGGCCACGACTGGCCCGTGTACTTCGCGTTTCCGGTGGAGATCTTTTTGTCCGGCTGGGTGAGCGGATTGCCGCAATTGCACTTCACCACGGGAAAGCCGTATCCGTTCACCAGAACGCCCATTCCCGCCTGAAGCACGGCCGGAGAGCTCGTCGGCCGGCCGTCCCGGAAGCCGTGGTTGGTCACCAGCGTGTCCGTCCGCAGCAACACCGGCGTCAGCCGCCCCACGAACCCGGGGATCTCGCCTGGCGCGATGCCGTGCACGCCCGCCCACGCCTTCGCCTTGTCAGGGTGCGTACGCAGGAACTCCACCAGCTTGGCCGGGTCGCACGTCGCCTCCCGGCGCGTCCCGCCGTACAGCCCGGGAGCGTCCCCCTCCGTCGTGCCACCCGCCTGGGTGCGCGTGGTCAGCTGCACCCGGTCGGTGCCCGACATCGGACTGTACGGATCCGCCCCCGGCGTGCCGACCGTCAGCCGCGTGATCGTCGCCCCCGCCTCTCCGCACCCCATCACCATTGCGCCGATCATCACGAGGACCAGACATATCCGGGAATTGATCGTCAGCATTGGCCATCTCTCGTTCGTGGAGTACCGGACCTATACTCTTTGATGCCACGGCGGCACGTTTTGTGCGCGGCTGAATTGTGACGAGGTGCGATGGCGGCTCCGCTACCCCTGACCCCGGCGGATCCCAGGAGCCTGGGCGCCTACGAGATCATCGGCCGCCTCGGCGACGGCGGCCAGGGCGTCGTCTACCTCGCCCGCCGCGACACCGGCCGCGTCGCGATCAAACTCCTGCACACCCGCCTGCTCGGCGACGAGAACGCCCGCGCCCGCTTCGTCCGCGAACTGGCCCTCCTCCAGCGCGTCGCCGGCTTCTGCACCGCCCAGATGCTCGACGCCGACGTGGCCGGCGACCAGCCGTACATCGTCAGCGAGTACGTGCCCGGCCCGTCCCTGCGCGCCCTCGTCCACACCTCGGGCCCGCGCACCGGCGCCGATCTCGACCGCCTCGCCATCGGCTCGGTCACCGCCCTCACCGCCATCCACCGCGCCGGCATCGTCCACCGCGACTTCAAGCCGCAGAACGTCCTGATGGGCCCCGACGGCCCCCGCGTCATCGACTTCGGCATCGCCCGCGCCCTCGACGCCGGCGCCACCGTGACCAGCCAGGTCGTCGGAACCCCCGTCTACATGGCCCCCGAGCAGTTCACCACCGCCAAGATCGGCCCCACCGCCGACCTGCACGCCTGGGCCGCCACCCTCCTCTACGCCGCCACCGGCATCGATCCCTTCGCCGGCGGCCCGCTCCCCGCGGTCATGTACCGCATCATGAACGAGACCCCCGACCTCACCGTCCTCCCACCCCAGATCGCCGAGATAGCCGCCGCCTGCCTGTCCAAGGAACCCCACTCCCGCCCCAGCGCGGAGGAAACCCTCCTCTGGCTCCTGGGCGAACGGGCCCCCGGCCACGCGCTCCCACCCACTCCCGCCCAGGAGGACGCGAGCCCCCGGCCGCCGGCGGACCCGCCCGAGCAGACCGAAGAGGACCGCCCAGACCGCCGCACGCCGGGCCCCTCCGGTCCCGCAGCCACCCTCCGCCCGCCAAGCAGGAACGCTCAACCGCGCACACCCGGACCGCCGAGCCTCCACGAACACCCAGCCGCGAACCGCCGGCCGGACGCCGACGGCGAGCAAGCCGACCACATCCCCAGCGACCTCCCCGACCAACCGGCCACCCCCGACCAGCCACCCGCCGCTGGCCACCCGAGCCCATACGGCCAGCCGAGCCCATACGGCCAGCCGAGCTCGTACGACCAGCCGAGCTCGTACGACCAGCCGAGCCCGTACGACCAGCGAGGTCTTAACGAGCAGCCGGGCCCCCACGAACGGCAGAGTCCCCACGGGCAGCCGGGCCAGTCGGGGCAGGAAGGTCCTCCACACCGACAGCCGGGCGTGTACGGACAGCCGGGTGCGGAGGGCCAGCCGGACGTTCAGCATGGGCAAGCCGGTCACGCAGGCAGCGGCACCCGAGACGAGCCAGGCGCCCAAGACCAGCCACGTGCGGCTGGACAGCCGGGCCCGCACGCCCAGCCCAGCCCCTACGAGCAGCAGGGCCCGTACGACCAGCCGGGCCCGTACCAGCCGCCGGGATCGTACGGACAGCTTGGCCCGTACGAGCAGCCGAGCCCGTACCAACAGCCCGGTCCGTCCGAGCAGCCGGGTCCCTACGGGCAGCCAGGCTCATACGCGCAGCCGGGCCCATACGAGCAGCCAAGTCCATACGCACAGCCGGGCTCGTCCGACCAGCAAGGCCCGTACGACCAGCAAGGCCCGTACGACCAGCAGGGCCCGTATGAACGGGCGGGGCCGTACGAACAGCCAGGCCGGTCAAGTCAGGCGGGAGTTGAGGGTCGGGCGGACGTTGACCATGGGCAGGGTGGTCCCGCGGGCAGTGGCACCCGTGATGAGCCGGGTGGGCATGCTCAGGCGGGTGCGAGTGGTCAGCGGGGCCCATATGGGCAGCCGGGGGGCGAAGCCTGGGCGGACGGCCGGGGAGCGTCAGGCGGGCACGGGTTCTCGGCCGCTGCTGGTCAGCCGGGTGCGCAGGATCAGCAACGTGCGCACGACCGGCCGCGTACCGGTGGGCAGCCGGGCGTGGGGGGACGGGCCGACGTTCATCATGCGCCGGGTGGTCCTGCGGCTCAGGGTTGGGCGGGGGGTCCTCAGCAGGCGGGTGAAATCGCTCCGGGCCAGGCTGGTCGGCGCGAGCCGGTGGGAGGTCACGGCGCGCCCGGAGGGTACGTCCCGCCGGGATATGGGCGGCCAGGTGAAGGGGAGTGGCCCGGCGTTCAAGGGCAGCCAGGCCCACACGATCAGGTGGGAGCTGGACGTCAGCCGGCCACGGGCGTGCCTGGCGGGTCCGGGCAGGTAGGGCCTGGTGGGTCGGCCGGCGTCGCCAGCCGGCAGGGCTATCGGGAGTTGCGGCGGTCGGCCGCGGTGGTCACCGGGCTGGTGCTGGCCGCGTTGCTGTCGGTACTTGACATCGCGGTGCTGGCGCTCCTGGTCGCGCAGCCGGGCCTGAGCCGTGGGCCGCGCGGTGAGTTGCTGCCCGCGGCGTCGTCGTACGCGTTGTTGGCGATGGTGACGTTGGTGGCCGTCGCGGTGGCATGGCGGGGGAGCAGGGGCGCGGCGTGGACCGTGCTGGTGGTGCGCATCCTGCGCGTCGCGGCGTGGGGCGTGTGGAGCTTCTTCGTAGCCGTGGACGGCATCTTCGCCGCATACGCCCTCGTGTCGCTGCTGGCGGTAGCCCTCCTGGCGCGCGGCCTCCTGGCCGCAGACCGCACCCCCTGAGCACGAAGACCACACCCCTGAGCATGAACACCGCACCCCCTGAGCATGAAGACCATGCCCGAGTCGCCTCACCCGGCACACACTCGCCGGACACATCGAGGCCGCTGGGCCCCCGCGCCCCGCCCGTCCACCGCCGAGCTCACCGCGAACGCCGCACCTGCTGTACGCGCCGAGTCCGCGGCCCCGCCACGCCCACCGTGCGCGCTGGCCCCCGGCGAAGGCTGAGGGGCGTGGAAGGGGATCAGGGGGGTGGGGGAGTTTCGGCTTGGCGTTCGGACCATTCTTTCAGGTCGCGGCGTTCTACGGCGGCGGCCATCAGATCGGGGAAGGCGTCGGGGGTGCAGGCGAACGCGGGGACGCCCAGGGCGGCCAGGGCGGCGGCGTTCTCGTGGTCGTAGGAGGGGGCGCCCTCGTCGGAGAGGGCCAGGAGCACGACGACCTGGACGCCGGCGGCGGTCAGGGCGGCGACGCGCTGCAACATCTCGGCGCGGACGCCTCCCTCGTACAGGTCGCTGATCAGCACGAAGATGCTGTCGTTGGGGCGGGTGATCAGGCCCTGGCAGTAGGCGAGGGCGCGGTTGATGTCGGTGCCGCCGCCGAGCTGGGTGCCGAAGAGCAGTTCGACCGGGTCGTGCAGCTGCTCGGTGAGGTCGACGACGGCAGTGTCGAAGACGACGAGAGAGGTGCGGAGGGAACGCATCGACGCGAGCACGGCGCCGAAGACGCTCGCGTAGACGACGGACGCCGCCATCGAGCCGCTCTGGTCGATGCACAGGACGACATCGCGCTTGACGGCCTGCTGGCGGCGGCCGTACCCGACCAGGCGTTCGGGGACGAGGGTGCGGTGGTCAGGCAGGTAGTGGCGCAGGTTGGTGCGGATCGTCCGTTCCCAGTCGACGTCGGCCAGGCGGCGCGGGCGCAGGACGCGCGCCGACCGGTCGAGCGCGCCGCCGATGGCCGAACGGGTGCGCTGCGCCAGGCGTCTCTCCAGCTCCTGGACCACGGTGCGGACGACGGTGCGGGCCGACTCGCGGGCGCGGTCGGGCATCACCTGGTTGAGCGACAGCAGGGTGCCGACCAGGTGAACGTCGGGCTCCACGGCGTCGAGCATCTCCGGTTCGAGGAGGAGCCGGGTGAGGTTGAGGCGTTCGATCGCGTCCTTCTGCATCACCTGGACGACCGTCGAGGGGAAGTAGGAGCGGATGTCGCCGAGCCAGCGCGCCACCGACGGGGCCGAGTCGCCGAGCCCGGCGCTGCGGCGGCCCGCCCGGCCGCGCGCCTCGTCGCGGCCGCCGCCGTAGAGCTTCTCCAGCGCGGCGTCCATGCGCGCCTCGTCGCCCTCCAGTGCCACGCCGGTGCCGTCGGCGCCGCCCTCGCCGCCGAGCACCATCCGCCAGCGCTTGAGCCGTTCCTCGGTCACGCGTGGTCCTCCCAGCCGAGAATCGTCAGGGCCGTCGCCACGGCGGGCGCCGCGCGTTCGGTGTCGATGTCCTCGTCGTTGTCGTCCTGACCGTGACGCGACGGCCGTGGCACGCCGAGCCTGCGCACACGGTCGCCGATCGCGCGGCGTTCGGCGGTCGCGTACGCGCCGAACGTGCGGCGCAGCAGCGGCAGCACGTCGGTGAACGAGTCGCCCGTCAGCCCGGTGACCCAGCCGTCCACCAGGCGCAGCAGCTCCTCGTCGTGCACCAGGATCAGCCCGCCGCCCGACAGGAAACCCTCGATCCAGGCGGCGGCGCGGTCCGGCGGGGTGCCGACCGACACCGCGCGCGCCATGCGGTCGGGGACGTCGTGCAGCAGCCCGGCGTCCTGCAGCAGCCGGGTGAGGCGTCCTTCGAGCAGGCCGTGCAGGTCGCGCCGGTCGACCAGGGCGCGCAGTGTACGGCGCCACCGGTCGAGATGAACGTCGCTCGCCAGCAGCGCGAGGCCGCCGTGCACGGCGTCGACGTGGCCGAGCAGTTCGCGCGCCGCGCCGTCGTCCAGCCCGGCGACGGCCGGGGGCAGGCCCACGCAGATGCGGACGACCAGCGTGTCGACCACCGACTGGAGCGGCCCGGTGCCGGTGCCGCGCACGTCGCCGTAACGCAGCGCCCGCACCAGCGAGGGCAGCGCCGACATCAGGTGCGCGACGTCGGTGTCGACGGCGGCCCGGTCCGCCAGCGTCCGCATCACGGTGGGCAGCGCGCCGCCGAGGTCGGCGAGCAGGCAGCGTTCGGCGACGGATGTGAGCTCGGCGAGGCCGTCCGACTGCGCCGCCATCGCCTTGGCGCGCGCGGTCGCCGCACCGTGCACGGTCGTGCCCCACGCGCTCGCCTCGATCAGCTCGACGTCGAACTCGGGCCGCCACATCAGCGTCCACGTCTCGCGGAACGTGCCCTTGGACGTACGTCCGACGCCCTCCGCCGGTACGCCCCAGTCGACGTTCAGCAGGCGCAGCCGGTGCAGCAGGCGGCTGCGTTCGAGATCGGTCGGCTTGCGCAGGTCGAGGTCCTGCTCCTTGTCGAGCGCCGCCGGCTTGAGCCGCAGGCGCCGCTGCTCGGCCTGCAGATCGCGCTGCAACGGCACCATCGGCGTGCGCTCCGGCACGGCGCCGAGCCGTTCGCCGACGACCATCCGGCGCTGGATCAGCTCGACCGGCAGGTCCGCGCCCTCGCAGAGCACCGCGCGCGTCGCCTCGGTCACCTCGTCCAGGCCCGCCAGCGGCCGGCCGCGCAGCGCGGCGAGCGTCTCGGCCAGCCGCACCGCCTCGATCACGTGCGCGGACGAGACGTGCAGGTCCTCCTCGCGCAGCACGCGCGCCGCATCGATCAGCCACCGCTCGATCGGCCGGTCGGACGCCGAGAACAGATGGTGGTACCAGCCCGGCGAACGCACTCCCGCGCCGTATCCCGAACGGTTGGCCAGCCGCCCGTGCGTCCACGGCACCCAGGTCATCGCGATCTTGGCCTTGGGCAGCCCGCGCAACGTCTGGTCGTCCTTGGACGAGGGCACCTTCTCCAGCAGTGCCGGGACGTGCCACGCACCGCACACCACCGCGACCCGCTCGTACCCCTCCTTGAGCGTGCGCCGCAACGTCCGCCGCATGTGCGCCTCGCGCTGAGCCTCCCTCCGCAGGTAGCCGGAGGGCAGCCCGGCCGCCGCCTCCTCCGGCAGCGCCGCCACCTGCTCGCGCAGCTCCGTCATCGCCTCCGCGATCGCCGGGAACGGCGACGGCCCCCCGTCACGATGCTCGACGACGTCGTCCCACCACCGTTCGGCGTCGTCGTACCCGGCCACCCGGGCCAACCACCCCAGCGGATCGAGCCGGATCCGCTGCTCCTCGGTCAGCTCGGCCGAGCCTCCCTCCGCGTCCCCCTCCTCCGGCGCCACGGCCCCATCCCCAGGCGCCACCTCACCGGACACGTCCCCATCAGCAGATCCCTGGCCCGCCGAGCCGACGCTCCCACTCCCATCCCCACCCGCAGTCGCACCAGTCGCACCGGGAGCGGCCGTCTCGGGCTTGTCGCCCGTGTTGGTGCCGGTCATGTCACCCGTGCCTGCGCGGGGTGCGGCTGCGCCCGGCGTGCCGCCCACGGCTGCGTCCGGCGTACGGCCTGTCGCGTCGCCCGGGCCGCTGCCTGTGGTTGCACCGGGTGTGGTGGCGGTGTCGTCCGGGCTGCTGCCTGTGGCTGTGCCGGGTGTGGCGGCGGTCTTGTCTGGGCCGCTGCCTGTGGTTGTGCCGGGTGTGGTGGCGGTGTCACCCGGGCTGCTGCCTGTGGCTGTGCCGGGTGTGGCGGCGGTCTTGTCTGGGCCGCTGCCTGTGGTTGTGCTGGGCGTGGTGGCGGTGTCACCCGGGC
>NZ_JBEYUA010000006.1:0-56134 GCF_040643285.1 Spirillospora sp. NPDC047279 | reverse complement strand
GGCTGCTGCCTGTGGCTGTGCCGGGTGTGGCGGCGGTCTTGTCTGGGCCGCTGCCTGTGGTTGTGCTGGGCGTGGTGGCGGTGTCACCCGGGCTGGTGCCTGTGGCATCGCTCGTTGCGGCACTTGGCGTGCTGCCGGTGGTGGTGCTGGATGTGGTGGTCGCGGCGTCGTCTGGGATCGCGCTCGGAGCGTTCTCCGTGGTCGCGCCGGGTGTACTGCTCGTGGCGCTGCCGGGCGTGGTGGCGGCGTCACCTGGGTTGGTGCTTGGGATGTCGCTTGCGGTTTGGTCTGGCGTGCTGACGACCGGTGCGCTGCTGGGCGTGGTGGCGGACGCCTCGTCTGGGCTGCTTTCCGGCGTGCTGCTGGTGGCGTTGCCAGATGCGGTGTGCGGGGCGTTGGTCGGCGTGCCGTTGGGGGAGGGGGACGGGGCGTTGACCGGTGTGTTGTCCGGAGCAACGCCTGGTGTCTCGGCCGGGGGATCGGTCTGTGCGTCGTCGGGGGGCGGGCCCTCCGTGGGGACCAGCTGGTGGGCGGCGGGGAGGTCGCAGAAACGGACGAGGACGCCGGTGGCCAGGGCGTGGCGGATCGCCTGCCATTCGGGGCTGAACTCGGCGAACGGCCAGAAGGCGGCCTGGCGGTCGGCGCCCTCCGGCTTGCCCGGTGCGTACGCCAGCAGGGCGACCGGCGGGACCATGCCGGGGTCGGCGGCCAGGCCGACGAGGGCGTCGGCCTCGGGCGGGCCCTCGATCAGGATCGCGTCGGGCTTGAAGGCTTCGAGGGCGCGGCGTACCGCCCGTGCCGAGCCGGGGCCGTGGTGCCGGATCCCGTAGACCTCGACGGCCATCGTCAGGAGACCTCCCGGCAGGCGCGGTAGAAGTCGAGCCACTCGGGTCGTTCGCGGACGACGGTCTCGAGGTACTCCTGCCAGACGACCCGGTCGGACACCGGGTCCTGGACGACCGCGCCGACGATGCCGCCCGCGATGTCGGCGGCGCGTACGACGCCGTCGCCGAAGTGCGCGGCCAGCGCGATGCCGCTGGTGATCACGGAGATGGCCTCGGCGGTGCTGAGCGTGCCGGACGGGGACTTGAGCTTGGTGCGGCCGTCGGCGGTCAGGCCGCCGCGCAGCTCGCGGAAGACGGTGACGACGCGGCGGATCTCCTCCAGCCCGGCCGGGGTCTCGGGCAGCTCCAGCGCGCTGCCGATCTGGTCGACGCGGCGGGAGACGATGTCGACCTCGTCGTCGACCGACTCGGGCAGCGGCAGGACGACGGTGTTGAAGCGGCGGCGCAGCGCGCTCGACAGCTCGTTGACGCCGCGGTCGCGGTCGTTGGCCGTGCCGATCACGGTGAAGCCCTTGCGCGCCTGGACCTCGGCGCCCAGCTCGGGGATCGGCAGCGTCTTCTCGGACAGGATCGTGATCAGGGTGTCCTGGACGTCGCCGGGCATGCGGGTGAGCTCTTCGATGCGCGCGACCGCGCCGGTGCGCATGGCGCGTACCAGCGGGCTCTCGACCAGGGCCTGCTCGGACGGCCCCTCGGCCAGCAGGCGGGCGTAGTTCCACCCGTAGCGCACGGCCTCCTCGGCGGTGCCCGCCGTGCCCTGGACGAGCAGGGTCGAGTCGCCGCTGACGGCCGCGGCCAGGTGCTCGGACACCCAGGTCTTGGCGGTGCCCGGCACGCCGAGGAGCAGCAGCGCCCGGTCGGTGGCCAGGGTAGCGACCGCGACCTCCATCAGGCGCCGCGGGCCGATGTACTTCGGGCTGATCGTGCTGCCGTCGGGCAGCTCGCCGCCGAGGAGGTACGTGGTGACGGCCCAGGGCGACAGACGCCAGCCGGGCGGACGCGGCCGGTCGTCGTGCTCGGCCAGCCGGGCCAGCTCGCCGGCGTACTCCTGCTCGGCGTGCGGCCGCAGCACGGTGGCGTCGGTTCGGGTCACTCGGACAGCTCCTTCAGCATGTCGTCACGGAAACGCAGGGTCTCGATCAGTTCGTTGAGCGTGCGGGTGGCGGCGGCGCCGGCGATCACCGTCACGTCGCCGCCGAGGCGGTCGGCCAGGGCTTCGAGCCGTGGCGCGGCCTCCGGGACCAGCCGCTGGTCGGCGAGCCGGCACAGCTGGGTGAGGGTGTGCTCGTACCGCTGGGACGAACGTTCGGCCGCCGTCGCCAGTGTCGCCACCACCGCGTCGGCCAGCTCGCCCGTCCACGGGCCGGGAATGCGTTCGAGAACGCGCAGCAGGTCGGGATTGCCCTCCACCCAGCGGACGAGCCCGGCCGCGGCCTGGTCGCGTTCGGCGGCGGGCAGGATGGCGAGCAGGTCGGCCAGCGCCTCAGGCTCGTCCGCCACCACACCGCGGGTGTAGGTGCCGACGCCCTGCCGCGGCCCGACGGCGAGGCGCAGCAGCGCGCGGGCCCAGCCGGCGTCGCGCTGGCGCAGTGCCGCCCGCGCCCAGCCGATGTGCATGTCGCGGGCGCGGCCCATGCTCCCGTCGGCGTCTCCGTCGGTGACCGGCAGGCAGACGATCTCCATCGGCGGCAGGCCGAACAGGTCGGTCCAGGTGGTCAGCGGCGTGCGGGCGAGGATCTCGCGGAGCCATCCGGCGCGCGCGCCGACCGGGCCGCCCGCCCGGCCGCCCGGCGCGAACGAGCCGGTGGGGTGGAACGGCACGCCGTCGCGCGCCATGTCCTCGTCGTGCTCGTGCGGCGCCTCCACCACGACCCAGGTCTGGTCGCGCTGCCTGATGGTGCGGACCTCGGCCCGCACGCACTCGCGGGCCCGCACCGCCATGCGCCGCCCGTACGCCGATCCGGGCAGCCGCGCCAGCAGGTCGGACGCGAGCTGGCGTACGTCCTTGCCGCGGTCTTCGAGCGCCTCTTCGAGGAACGGCTCGTCGTCGGCCGACAACCCGTGCTCGAACGTGGCGAGGAACGCGGCGCGTTCGGGTGCGGGCTCCTTGGCCCACGTCTCCCGCAGTACCGCGCGGGCACGGGCGGGGTCGGTGCCGCGCAGCCGGGCCAGGTGGGCGACGCGCTGGTTGCGCGTGCCGGTCTCCCACACGTCGGGCCCGCCGCCGGGATCGTCGCCCGACCCGACCAGATAGGCCCAGTCGGTGTTGCGCAGCGCCAGCCACACGCCACGCCGCCCGGCGGACCTGACGATCGCGGGCCGCAACATCCGGTCGCTGCGTCCCTTTTCCAGCAGCTCGGGCAGCAACCGCGCGGGGACCCGCAGGCCCCGCTCCGCCGCGGCCTCGAGCCACTCGGGCAGTACCCGGATCTGCTCCCCGCGCAGGATCCGGCCCAATCGCGCAGCAGCCTCCAGTGGCACGGCGGGGGCGTCCTCCACCGGGGCGGGCGCGATCAGCCCCGGCCCGCCGTCCTGGCCGTCCGCCCGCCGCCCCGCCCTGCGCCGAACGGTCAGCACCGCCGCCTGATCGAGCAGCCGACCAGCCCCGCCCTCACCGACCCCGACACCCAAATCGGCGTTGCCTGGCTCTGCGTTGCTCGGCTCTGCGTTGCTCGGCCCGGCGGTTGCCTGTGTCCCGGCGTTTGCCTGTGTCCGGGCGGTCGGCCGTGTCCTGTCGCCTGGCTGCGCCTGGGGACCGGGCTCCGCGCTGCCCGGCTCCGTGCCGGTGCTTGCCCGTGTGCCGGCGCCCGGCGCCGGGTCGCCGTCCTGCGGCGCCCCGGGACTCGGCTGCGCCTCGCTGCGCGGCCGTGCGTCCTGCGGTCGGGGGGCCGGGGAGAGGGCGAGGGTCGGGGGCGGGCGGCGTTGGGTGCCCAGGAGGGCGGCGGTGACGTGGTCGTTCCAGGTGGTCACAGGATCACGGCTCCCTCGTCCTCGTGCCAGGTGGACAGGGGGCGCAGGCCGCGCGGGGTCCACTCGCCCGCGACGGTGAAGGGGGCGCCGCCGGAGACGGCGAGGAGGCGCCACGGGTCGGGGAGGCGCAGCAGCGGCAGGGAGTCGCCCGCGGGGTCGACGATATGCAGGTCGTCGGGGGAGGACTGGGCCAGGCGGACGTCTTGCAGGACGGCCGGCCAGCGGTCGAGCCAGGGGTCGCGGGCCAGGGCGGCCGCGTGCTCGGTGAGGAAGGCGCCGATGGACGTGCCGGGCGGGGTGGCCGGGTGGGCGGCGCGGCGTTCGGCGACCAGGGCGCGCAGGGGCTGGGCGCCGGGGTAGTAGGCCAGGTCGGCGTCCACCTCGGTGCCGACCAGCAGGGACGCGTCGAGGGGGCGGCCGGGGGCGCCGAACGAGAGGACGAGGGCGGGGCGGCCGGTGTCGCGGCCGCGCAGCCAGACGCGGCGGGTGGTCAGCCGGTCCTGCTCGGAGTCGTGCGAGCCCGCCACGTACCACCGGTCGCGGACGCGCTCGCCCTGGCTCAGCACCTCGTCCTGGGTGAGGGTGAAGCCGACGCGGGACCGGACGGTGTCGCGGAGCCCGGCGGGCAGCCGGTCGCGGGACCGGTGGGCGCGGACGAGCAGGCGCAGCAGCGCGTACTCCTCCAGCAGCCGGTCGGGCCAGCCGGGCTGGCGGGGCACCGCGGCGAGCCCGCGGATCTGGCCCGCCAGGGCGCCGGCCTGCGCGTCGACCAGGCGGCGGGCGACGTCGTCCCACATCCGGTAGGGGGCCTTCTCCGCCTGGGCCAGGCCGTGCGTCACCTGGTCGCGCAGCCACTGATCGAGCTCGGCGAGCCCGTCGTCGACGCGGCGTTCGCGGCGCTCGGCGGTGCGCGGGTCCTTGGCGGCGGGCTTGTCGGCCGCGGCCTTGCGCTCGGTGGCGCGTTCGCGGCGGGTGGCGAGCCATTCGGCGGCCCATTCGGGACGCGGCGCGTCGCCGGCCGCGCCGTCGCTCCACAACAGCAGGAGGCCGAGGGTGTGTTTGCAGGGGAATTTGCGGCTCGGGCACGAACACCGGAATGCGGGCTCGGTCAGATCGGCGCAGGCGAGATAGAGGCTTTTACCGCTGCCCTGACACTCGCCCCAGACCGCCTCGGCGTCGCCGCCCGTGCCGCTCCATTTGGCGGGCACGGCGACGCTCGAGGCGGCCTTGGCCGACGCCTGGTCAGGTGCCAGGCCGAGCACCTGCTCCCGACCCCATCGATCGTTCACATTGTCGAAACTATCGGGAGGGTCCGACATTCACCCGGCACTTTTCCAAGCGTGCCGCGAACGTCTCCGGAGTCAGGTGCGGAAGGGGCCGGTGACGCAATAGGTGATCCCGCCCGAGGACGCGCCGGACGTGCCTCGCTGGGACGAGAAGTACAGCCGGTTTCCGGCCGGGCTGAACGCCGGCCCGGTGATCTCCGAGCCGCTCTGGCCGCCGATCCGGAGGAAAACGCTGATCTTGTCGTCCGGAGTGATCATGCAGATGTCCATCGTGCCGCCGTCCTCGGCGATGTAGAGATCGCCGGCGGTCGACCCGGTGATGTTGTCGACGCCCGTCAGCGGGGCGGGCCCGGGACTGACCAGGCCGTCGTCGTAGGCGAGCTCGTACGTGCCGGCGGCCAGGTCGACCTGCCACACCCGGTTGTCGCCCTTCGTGGTGAACCACACGGTGTCGCCGGCGTAGTGGCACCCCTCGCCGCCGTTGAACCGCTTGGCGCCCGACACCTGGTTGCGGGTGGCGGTGGGGGAGCCGTCCGGGTCGGTGACGGTGCCCCAGGTGAACGAGCCGGACGTCGCCGTACCGGCCCGCAGCACCTGGAGCGTGCCGGACGACAGGTCGCCCCACGTGGTGGGCACGAACCGGTAGAAGCAGCCGTCGGTCCTGTCCTCGGTCAGGTAGACGACCCGGCGTACCGGGTCGGCCGCCGCGGCCTCGTGGGTGAAGCGGCCCATGGCGGGCCGCGCGACCGCGGTGCCGCCGAACGGGTACGTCTCCCAGACCTGGCCGGTCGAGGTCTCCTCGCACGACAGCCAGGTGTTCCACGGCGTCTTGCCGCCGGCGCAGTTGGTGTTGGTGCCCGACAGGATCCGGGACGCCGCCGTCACCGTGCCCGCCGAGTTGAAGCGGAGCATCGACGCGCCCCCGCCCGCGCTCGCGCTGACCTCCGAGTTGGACACGTAGATCCAGCCGGAGCCGTCGGCGAAGCAGGCGCCGCCGTCCGGGGCGTCGTGCCAGGTGTAGGAGGTGCCGGTGACCGTCTGCCGGGAGCGCGCGACGATCTGGCTGGTGAAGCCCGCGGGGAGTTGGATGCCGCGGGCGTCGGCGGCCTGGAGCGGCCCGTAGGGGGACGCGGCGTTCTGGGCGGGCGCGGCGAGCGCGGCGTTCTGCCACAACGTGCCGGAGAAGGCGGCGGCGCCGGTGCCGACGGCCGAGGCGCGCAGGAAGGTACGGCGTTCCATCGAGGACTCCTGTGGGGGGTGAGGAGAACGATCAGTTGCCGAAGCTGTGCGGAGGGTGAGACCTTCCGAACCGCGTTGAGAGTAGAGAAGGTCCTGAACATGCACCCGTAAGTCGGATGAACGGGGAATTGACGGGAGCTGTCCGCCTTTGCGTGCCCCCTGCCTCCGGGCCCCACACCGTTTCCGTTCGCGTGGAGTTTCCCCAATCGGCGTCGGAACGCGACCGGAACGTCGGCCCCGCTGGACACTCTCTCGGCCGTGAAGGTCGCCATCGTGACCGAGTCGTTCCTGCCCCAGGTGAACGGGGTCACCAACTCGGTCTGCCGTGTTCTCGAACGCCTCGACGCCCTGGGCCACCAGGCCCTCGTCATCGCTCCCGGGCGGGGCTCCCGTGAGGCCGGTCCGGCCTGCTACGCCGGTGCGCCGGTGGAGTACGTCGCCGGCGTCGCCCTGCCGTTCTATCCGTCGTTCGTCCTCGGACTGCCCACCCGCCGCGTGACCTCCGTACTCCAGGAGTTCAAGCCCGACATCGTTCACCTGGCCTCGCCGCTGGTGCTGGGGGTGTCGGGCGCCGCCGCCGCGCGCCGGCTCGACGTGCCCAGCGTCGCGGTGTTCCAGACCGACATCGCCGGTTTCGCCCGCCGCTACGGTTTCCGCGGCACCGGCCCGCTCATCTGGTGGTGGTTGCGGCGCCTGCACCGGCGGGCGGACCGCACCCTCGCCCCGTCCACGCCCGTCCTGGCCGAACTGCGGCGCCGCGGCGTCCCCCGGGTCGCGCTGTGGGGGCGCGGCGTCGACCGGCGCCGCTTCCACCCGGACCACCGTTCGGCCGGGCTGCGCGCCGCGCTCGCACCGGGCGGCGAGGTCCTCGTGGGGTACGTGGGCAGGCTCGCGGCGGAGAAGCGCCCGCGCATGCTCACCCACCTGGCCGGCCTGCCCGGGACCCGGCTGGTCGTCGTCGGGGACGGGCCCGAGGAGGAACGGCTCAGGCGCAGGCTGCCCGATGCCGTCTTCACCGGCTTCCGCACCGGCACCGAACTGTCCGAGCTGATCGCCTCGCTGGACGTCTTCGTGCACACCGGCGCCGACGAGACGTTCTGCCAGGCCGTCCAGGAGGGCCTGGCGTCGGGCGTCCCGGTGGTCGCGCCCGCGGCCGGCGGCCCGCTCGACCTCGTCCGCCCGGGTTGGAACGGCCTGCTGTACGCGCCGGACGACCCGTACGGCATGCGCGCCGCCGTCGGCACCCTGGCCGCCGACGACGCCCTGCGGCGGCGCATGTCGGCCCACGCGCTGGAAGGCGTGCGGGGGCGTGGCTGGGACGCGGTCTGCGACGAGCTCATCGCCCACTACCTGGACCTGACGGCCACGATCACCGAGCCCGCCGCGCCTGAACGGGAACGGCGCGCTGCGGCTGCCGCGGCCGCGGCGGCGGCGGCCAGAGAGGAGAGCGTCGCGTGAAAGATTCGCCAGGGAAGGGGTTCCCGTTCGTGGTGTCGGTGCACGACGTGGCGGCGAGCACCGCCGAACCGGTCGCGCGGTGGCTCGACGACCTGGACGAACGTGGGGTGCCCGCGACGCTGCTCCTGATACCGGGCCCGTTCGGCGGCGGCCCGGGGCTCACCGGCGCCCCCGACCTGGTCTCGTTCGCGCACAAGGCGGCCGGGCGCGGCCACGAACTCTCGCTGCACGGCTTCCTGCACGAGGGCGTCCCCGGCGGGCCGCGCTGGCGACATCACGTCAACAGCCTCGTCGCCCGCGGCGCGGGAGAGTTCTGGTCGCTGACCGAGAACGAGGCGCGCGACCGCCTGCGCGCGGGCCTGGAGGCGCTCGCGGACGCCGACATCGGGGTCGTGGGGTTCACGCCGCCCGGCTGGCTGGCCTCCCCCGGCACCCGCCGGGCGCTGGCCGCGCTCGGCTTCGCCTACTGGACGAGCCATCTGGCGGTCCATCGCCTGCCGGACGGCCCGCCCGTGCGGATGCCGGCCCTGTCGCACCGGCCGGGCGGTTTCGGCGAACGTACGGGCGCCCGCCTGATGGTGGAGGCGTCGCGGGTGCTCTCCCGGGCCGGGAGGCCTTTCCGCATCGCCCTGCATCCGGCCGACCTGGCCAGACCGGGCCTGCGGCGCGCGGCGCTCACCGCCATAGACCGGGCGGTGGCCGCGGGCGGCAGGCCGGTGACCTACGAGACGCTGGTGACGGAGTGAGAGTCGTCCAACTGGCCAACCTCTACAGTCCCGTGTCCGGCGGCCTGCGCACGGCCGTCGACCGGCTCGGCCGGGGTTACGTGGAGGCCGGGCACCGTCGCGCCCTGGTCGTCCCGGGGCCGTCCTACACCCGCCGTGAGACCGAGGCGGGCCTGGTCATCACGGTGCCCGGGCCGTCGGTGGCGCCGGGATACCGGTTCGTCCTCGACCCGCGCCCGGTGCTGCGCGTCCTGGGCGGGCTGCGGCCGGACGTCATCGAAGTGTCGGACAAGGCGACGCTCACGGTGGCGGCCCGCTGGGGGAGGCGCCGCGGCGTGCGCACGGTGCTGTTCTCCCACGAGCGCCTCGACGCCGTCCTCGCCCCCCGTACGCCGCCCTGGGTGCCGCTGGAAGCCGTGGCGGACCGCTGGAACCGCCGGCTGACGGCCGCCTTCGACGCGGTCGTGGTCACCTCGGCCTTCGCCGCCGCCGAGTTCGCGCGCGTGGGAGCCCCGGCGCTGCACCGCGTCCCGCTGGGCGTCGACCTCGACACCTTCCACCCGGCCCCTCCGGACGAACCCGGCGCAGGGGGCGGCGTGCGGCTGGTCCATCTGGGGCGGCTCTCCACCGAGAAACGCCCCGACCTGGCGCTGCGGACCCTGCGGGAGCTGCGGCGGCAGGGCGTCCCGGCACGGCTGGACGTCGTGGGGGACGGCCCGCTGTCGGGGGCGCTGCGCACGTACGCGCGGCGCGAGAACCTGCCGGTCCGCTTCCACGGCCACGTGCCCGGGCGCGCCGAGATCGCCCGGTTGCTCGCCCGCGCCGACGTGGCGCTCGCGACCTGCCCGTACGAGTCGTTCGGGCTCGCCGTCCTGGAGGCGCTGGCCTGCGGCACGCCGGTGGTGGCCGCCGACCGCGGCGCCGCGCGCGAACTGCTGGCAGCGGGCGCGGGCCTCGCCGTCCCGCCGGACGCGGCGTCGTTCGCCGACGGCGTGCGCAGGGTGCTGCGGCTGCCCGGGGAGGAACGCCGCGCGGCCGCGCGGGCCAGGGCCGAGCGCTACCCGTGGGACGCCACCGTCACCGGAATGCTCGACGTCCTCGCCCCCGGAACACCGCCGCCCTAGATGGAGGCCGTCCGCCCTCAGCGGCCCCGGCCGATGCCCGCCGTGGGCCGGGAACGCTTGCGGCCCTTGCGAAGCCGGGCCTTGCGCTTGCGGTGGTATTTGGCGCGATCGAGCTTCTTCTGGGCCATGGGGCATGATCCGCCCGATCCGTCCGGGAGGGCAGGGGGCTGACCGCATCCGGCCCCTGGATACCGTGAGGTCATGCTCGTTCACCCGTGGGACGCCCCGCTCGACGACGCCGAGTGGAGGCACTGGCTCGCCGCGGGGCGCGATTTCGGCCAGCTCGTGGCGCCCGGCCGCGGCCGGGATCTGCCCGTGGTGGTGCCGACCCACTTCCTGTACGACGGGGACCGCACGGTCTGGCTCCACCTGGCCCGTCCCAACCCGGTGTGGGAGCCGCTGGCCGAACATCCCCGGGCCCTGCTCACGGTGATCGACGACTACGTCTACGCCCCGTCCGAATGGGGCCGCGACGAGGGGCAGGAGGCCGAACGCGCCGTCCCGACGTCCTACTACGCCTCCGTGCAGCTCGCCTGCGACGTGCGCGTCGTGGACGACCCCGCCGAGAAGACCGAGATCCTCAACCGGCAGCTCGCCCGCTTCGAGCCGCCCGAGTCGGCGCGCCTGCCGGTCGTGGACGCGGACCCCGACGGCCGCCTGCTGCCGGGCATCCGCGGGATCGAGCTGACCGTCACCGGCGTCCAGGCGAAGTTCAAGTACGCGGGCAACAAGAAGCGCCCCGTCAAGGAGCGCATCGCCGCGCGCCTGGAGGAACGCGGGTCGCCCGCGGACCTGCGGGCCCGCACCCACCTCCGCCGCCGTCACCTCGCCGACTGACCGCCCGTACCGGCAGAGGCCGCCGCACCGGCAGAGGCCGCCGCACCGGCAGAGGCCGCCGCACCGGCAGAGGCCGCCGCACCGGCAGAGGCCGCCGCACCGGCAGGGCCCGTCGTTCGGCGCTTACTGGCTGAAGCCGGGCGGGTTGGGGAGCGGCGGGGTCTCCGGGGCCATCAGGAGGCCGCCGGCCCCGAGCGCCAGCAGGGCGACGACCGCGAACAGGCCGACCCACGCCAGGCCGGGGACGCCCGTCAGGTGCGCCAGCTGGTCGGCGTCCGAGCTGGGGGCCATCCGCCGCGCGCGCATGCGCTGCAGCTCGACCACCGGGCGGGCCGCGGCGAACAGCAGGAACCAGGCGGCCAGGTAGGCGAACCCGGCCTGCGTCTTGGCGCCGCCCAGCCACGAGACACCGAAGATCACCGCCGCGACCGCCAGGATGGAGAGCACGCCGTACGCGTTGCGGATCATCACCAGCATCGCGCCGAGCAGCGCCAGCGAGAACCACAACATGAGCGTGATCCGGCCGCCGGCCAGCAAGCCGGCGAAGAAGAGCCCGAGCAGCGGCGGCGTCAGATAGCCGGCCATCGCGGTGAAGATCATGCCGGGTCCGTGCGGCTTGCCGCGCGACACCGTGACGCCCGAGGTGTCGGAGTGCAGCTTGATCCCGTCCAGCTTGCGGCCGGTGACGAGCGCGATCAGGGCGTGCCCGCCCTCGTGGGCGATCGTCACCACGTTGCGGGCGACCCGCCAGGTCGGCCCGTGCACCACCGCGGCGAGCGCGATGAGCGCCACCAGGATGACCAGCCACCATGGCGGGGTCGGCTGCGTGCCCGTCACTCGGTCCCACAGCTCGGAGATGCTTACCTGTTCCACGTCCACCCCGGGTTGTCGTTCGGCGTCACAAGGTTAGGACGTTCCGGATAAGTGGCGCGTTCGGTTCCGTTCAGGCCGTTCCGATGAGACGTGTGCGCCGGTGTGAGGTGAGTCACGGGAACGGACGTCTGATTCGGCCACTCTTATCGGTTCGCAGGGCGGATCGGCTGGACCCCCGTTATCTTGTGGGATTCAGACGCACTAAGGTGCACTTCGCGCCGAAAGTGACGCTTCGTCCAGGTCAGAACGACAGTGTGCTCGGGCGTGCCGGGGAGAGGGTGACGGGGTGTGAGCGGGGTGGGATCCGCCGGTCGGCGGGCGGTCTTAAAGGGACTGCTGCGTCGTGACCGGCTCACGGGCCAGATCGCGATAGGGCTGGTCGGCGTACTGATCATTTCCGCCCTCGTCTACGGCGTCGGCATGGCCAGCGCACGTTACAAGGTCTCCGACGTCGGCGCCTGGCTCACCGCCACCGGCAAGGGCATGATCGTCCACGCGAACGGCCTGCTCGGCAAGGTGGACGGCAAGGCCCAGCTCCCGGCGCGGATCCGCAACTCCAACATCAAGATCATTCAGGACGGCAACACCGTCCTGCTGGTCGACGAGGCGACCGGCGTCGTCAGCCGCATCGACCCGTCCCAGCTCAAGGTCACCCAGAGCCGCGCCTTCGGCCCCGGCGTGCAGATCGCGGCCGCCGACGGGGTCGCCTACACCGTCGACCTGGCCAAGGGCGCCGTCCAGCAGATCGACCCGGTCAGCCTGGCCGCCGTCAACCAGCCGGTGGCCCTGCCGCCGCCCCTCGACATGGCGGGGCTCGACGCCCGGGGCACGTTGTGGGTCCCGCTGCCGCAGAGCGGCACGCTCCAGCCGATCCTGAACGGCGTCAAGGGCGCCCCCGCCGAGGTCGCCCGGCCCGGCGCCGAGCTCCAGCTCTCCATGGTCGCCGGCGTCCCCACCGTGCTCGACACCACGACCGGCACGGCCGCGATCGTCGGCTCCGGCGGCGTCCGCAAGGTCGCGCTGCTCTCCTCGGTCCGCGGCGCCCCCAAGGTCCCCGCCCGGGTCGAAGGACAGACCCTGCCGATCCTCGGCGCGGCGGGCTCCCTGGTGCTGCTCGACACCGGCACCGGACGGCTGACCTCCGCCGGGCTGCGCCTGCCGCAGCGCCACGCCTTCGGCGCCCCGCAGGTCCTGGGGTCCAGGGTCTACATCCCGGACGAGACCGCCGGCGAGCTCATCGTCTACAACTCCGCCACCGGCCGCATCGAGCGCCCGGTCCGCGTCTCCGGCCGCCCCGGCGCCATCGACGTCTTCGTCAAGGACGGCATGTTGTGGGCGAACGACCCCGACGGCGACAAGGCCGTGGCCATCGGCCCGGACGGCGTCGCCAAGCCCATCCAGAAGTACACCGACAAGGTCCCCGGCGGCCAGCGGCGCCCCATCCCGTCCCAGGGCGACGGCGGCGACCGCGGCGGCCGTGACGGAGGCAACGGCAACCAGGGCGGCGACCGTCCCGGCAACCAGGGGCCGCGCAAGCCCGGCCCCGACCAGCCCCCGACCGCGC
The DNA here is from genome assembly GCF_040643285.1 of Spirillospora sp. NPDC047279. NCBI lineage: Bacteria > Bacillati > Actinomycetota > Actinomycetes > Streptosporangiales > Thermomonosporaceae > Spirillospora > Spirillospora sp. NPDC047279. The sequence continues at coordinate 43,213 of NZ_JBEYUA010000006.1, read as the reverse complement.
CGAGCGGCGTGCGGGCGACCGGGGAGAACGGCACGATCAAGGTCGACTTCGTGCCGTCCGGCTACAACCGCATCCTGCCCGCGGAGTACGTCCTCACCGACGCGCAGAACCGCGCGGTGCCCGGCGCCCAGCCCGCCTCGGTGCCCGCGAGCGGCCAGCCCTACCAGTTCACCGTCGGCAACCTGCCGTGCGAGCAGACGTTCCAGTTCCGCGTGCACGTGCGCTACCAGGACCCGCGCAGCAAGGCCGTCCGCAACGGCAGCCACGGTCTCAGCAACCGGACCGCCGCCTGCGTCAACCCGAAGGCGCCCGAGTCGGTCCAGGCCCAGGCGAACCCCGCCTCCGGCGACATCACCGTCAACTTCGTCCCGGGGGCCGACTCGGGCGCGGTCACCGGCTACGTCGTGACCAACGACCAGGGCACCCCGTACCCGGGCACCGCCACCGCCGGGCCGGGCGGGCCGTACCAGTTCGTGGTCGAGGGCCTCGCCTGCCAGGCGGGCGACTACACGTTCAAGGTCGCGGCCAGGTACACCGAGCAGGGGCAGGAGAAGGAGGCCCTCTCGCAGTCCTTCGCCAACGCGCGCCCCTGCAACGAGCCCGGCGCGGTGACCGGCCTGAGCGCCGACCCCGTCAACCACGGCGCCACGGTCCGGTGGGGCGGCGGCACGGGGCGCGGCGTGACGTTCGAGGTCACCTCACCGGGCGGCACGCAGAACGCCGGCACCGCCACCAGCGCGAACGTCACCGGGCTGGCCAACAACACCACGCACCAGATCACCGTGCGGGCGCGCAACGGAGCGGGCGAGACCACGGCGACCACCTCGGTGAACCTCGCCTACCAGACGTCGGTTCACCGAAACAAGGCCAACAACCAGACGAACACCATCATCCGGCCGCAGCCCAGGAAGACGGGCGAGGCCGGACGGATCAACCAGGGCCAGTACATCGACATCACCGTCATCTGCCAGATCCGCGGGGAGAGCGTCACCGAGTCCGAGACCGGCGAGACGAGCGTCTGGTGGAACCGGATCAACTGGAACGGCGGCACCGCCTACCTGAGCGTGACGCTCATGGAGGGGCCGCGCCAGCCCGGCGGAACGATGTTCGAGTGCGCCTGACGCGAGGGAGCAAGGACGGGTGACCGACAACCACACCAACATGGCCGACGGGGAGGCGCTGGCGGCGCGGTTCGCGCAGATGTTCGCGGCGCTGGCCGGCAACATCGAGCGGGTCATCCGGGGCAAGCGCGACAAGGTGGAGCTGTCCCTGATCTGCCTGCTGGCGGAGGGGCACCTGCTGGTGGAGGACGTGCCGGGCGTCGGCAAGACGACGCTGGCGCGGGCCGTCTCGGCGTCGGTGGAGGCGCGCTGGGCGCGCATCCAGTTCACCCCCGACCTGCTGCCCAGCGACATCACCGGCGTCTCGATCTTCAACCAGGGCAAGAGCACCTTCGAGTTCCACCCCGGGCCGATCTTCGCCAACCTCGTCGTCGCGGACGAGATCAACCGCGGCTCGCCCAAGACCCAGTCGGCGCTGCTGGAGGTCATGGAGGAGCGCCGCGTCACGGTGGAGGGCACCCCGCACCCGGTGCCGCGCCCGTTCATGGTCATCGCCACCCAGAACCCGGTCGACATGGACGGCACGTACCCGCTGCCGGAGGCCCAGCTCGACCGGTTCCTGATGCGCATCTCGATGGGCTACCCCGACCACCAGTCCGAGGTGGCGGTGCTCGCGGGCATGCCGACCGGGGCCATGCTCGACAAGATGCCGCCGATCGTCGGGCGCGAGGACGTCGGCCGCATGATCGAGTTCGCGTCGCGGCTGCACGTCGCCGCGCCCCTGTACGACTACGTGGTGCGGGTCGTCGCGACGACCCGGGACCACCCCGAGCTGCGGCTGGGCGCCAGCCCCCGGGCCAGCCTCGCGCTGCTGCGGGCGGCGCGGGTGCGGGCGGCGGCCGCCGGGCGTTCGTACATCGTGCCGGAGGACGTCAAGGCGCTGGCCGTGCCCGTGATCGCGCACCGGCTGATCGTCACGCCGGAGGCCGAGCTGCGCGGCCGCACCGGCGCCGACGTCGTGGGCGAGGTGCTGGCCAACGTGCCGACACCCCAGGCCGCGGCCGTCTGATGCTGACTCCGCTGGGGTGGGGGACCGCGGCGGCCGGGGTCGCGCTGTACGGGACGGGCTGGTGGCTCGGCTACCCCGAGCCCGCGATGCTGGCGCTGGCCGGGCTGCTGGCGGTGGCCGGCGCCGTGGTGTGGACGCTGCCGCGGCCCAAGCTGGAGATCAGGCGCGAGATCTCGCCGCTGAAGGTCGAACGCGGCGAGCCCGCCGCCGGCGTCCTGCACGTGACCAACCGGGGACGCGGCATCCGCGGCGGGCTGACCGGGCTGGACACGGCCGGGTCGACGCCGGTGTCGGTGGACATCCCGCGGCTGCGGGCCAAGGGCACCCGGACGGTCACCTACCGGCTGCCGACCGGCCGGCGCGGCGAGATCCCGGTCGGGCCGCTGCGCCTGGTGCGGGCGGACCCCCTGAACCTGGCCCGGCGCGTACGGGAGTTCGGCCGCCCCGAGACGTTGCTGGTGCGGCCCAAGACCGTCCAGCTCGGGCTGCTCCCCTCGGGGCGGGCCTACCACCTGGAGGGGCCGACGAGCGACAAGTCCCCCGCGGGCACGACGACGTTCCACGCGCTGCGCGAGTACGTCATCGGCGACGAGATGCGGCACATCCACTGGAAGTCGTCCGCGCGCACCGGCACGCTCATGGTCCGGCAGCTGGTGGACGCCAGCCTGCCGACGACGACGCTGGTCATCGAGGCGCAGCCGGAGGCCTGGGCCGACCAGGACGACTTCGAGCTCGCGGTGGACGCGGCGGCCTCGGTCGCGGTCGGCGCCTGCCAGGCCAACTTCCCGGTACGGATCCTGGCGGGCGGCGGCCCGGTCGCCGACACCAGGGGAGGCCCGGACGACGCCGAGGCGGTCCTCGACCACCTCACCAGGGTGATGCCCGCGGCGGGCGCCCAGCCGGTGCTCGACGTCGTCCGCCGGGTGCGGCCCGGCGGGTCGCTGGTCGTGGTGACGTCGGGACGGTCCGACCTCGGCCGGATCGCGACGGTGCGCGGCCGCTTCGACCGGGTCGTGGTGTTGCGGGTCAGGCCGGAGAGCGAGGCGGTCGCGCCGCCCGGCGTGCACCTGGTCGACTTCGGCGACCTGGAGACGCTGGCGAACGCGTGGCAGTACCTGGGGAGGCGGCGATGAGGCGGTATCTCTCGCTCGTCGTGACCGCGAGCCTGGCCGCCGTGGCCGGGCTGGCGTTCCACCGTGTCTTCGGCTTCGGCCCGGTCGTGCCGGTCGTCGCGGTCGCCGCGACGGTCCCGACGGTGTTGTCGGCCGCGCTCGCCGGTCCCAGGTCCGACCGGCCCTGGCCGTTGTGGGTCTCGCTGGTCCTGACCGTGATCGGCTGGACGGCGACGGTCGCGGTCACCGTGCTGCGGCCCGCGCTCAGCGGCGGCACGCTGCCGCAGGCCCTGCGCGAGGGCGTGCTCAGCTCGTGGAAGTCGATCCTCACCACCCTGCTGCCCGCACCGGCCAAGCCCGAGTTCCTGGTGCTCGTCCACGTGCTGGTGTGGCTGGCGGCCTTCGCCTCAGCCGAGCTGTCGCTGCGCACCTCGCTGCGGGCCGCGCCGTGCCTGCCCGCGTTCGCGGTGTTCGGCGTGGCCCTGATGCTCGGCGTGGACGGCCCCGGCTCCAACCTCCCGCTCGTCGCCGCGACGGTCGTCCTGATCGTCGTGCTCGTCCTCATCCGCGGCCGGATGGGCGTCCAGGCAGGTGCCCAGGCAGGTGCCGGGGCGGGCGCAGAGACAGGTTCCGGGGCCGGCTCCGAGGCGGGCACTGGAACGGGCGCGGGGGCGGGCGCCAGGGCGGACTGGCGGCCGGTCCTGCTCGGGCTGCCGGTCGCCGCCGCGCTCGGCGGGCTGGCCTTCGTCACCGGCCCCCACCTGCCCGTCAACGCCGAGCCGTACAACCCGCGCGAGAACGTCGCCGCCCCGCCGCCGCAGCAGCGCGACAGCGTCAGCCCCCTCGACCGGGTGGGCGGCTGGCTGCACAGCGGCAACCAGATCCTCTTCAGCGCCCGCGGTGGCAAGCCCGAGCCGTTCCGGCTGGTCGTCCTGGACAGGTTCGACGGCGTGACCTGGTCGTCCGCGGCCAGGTTCACGCCGACCGGCAGCCGTGTCCCCGCCGACCCCGAGCCCGGCGAACGCCTGCCCCTCTCCCAGACGATCACGATCCGCGAGCTGCCCGGCGTGTGGTTGCCGGCCGCCGACCGGCCCCGCCTGGTGAAGGGCCTGGGCGTGGTCGTCGACCCGGAGAGCGGGACGATGGCGTCGGCGCAGCAGCTGAAGGCCGGGCAGGCATACCAGGTCGACGCCCAGGTCAGGACGTGGAAGGACGCCGACTTCGGCGGGGCGGGCGTCGCCCAGGACGCCCAGGCGAAGGCGGCGACGGAGCTGCCCTGGGGGCCGGGCGCCACCGCCGCGCCCGTCCAGATCGCGGAGTTCCGGGCGTTCGCCCAGCGCGCCACCGCCGGGGCCACCTCCCCGGGCCAGCAGGCGGCCATGCTCGCCGACCACCTGAAGAAGTACGCGCGGTACGACGTCAGCGCGCCGCCCGGCCACAGCTACCGGCAGCTCGACTACTTCCTCGGCGAGAGCCGCCGAGGCACGCCCGAGCAGTTCGCCACCGCCTACGCGCTGCTGGGACGCACGCTCGGCCTCCCCACCCGGGTCAAGGTGGGCTTCACCGGCGGCACGCTGGTCGGCGACGAACGGGTCATCCGGTCCGGGGACGTGATGGTCTGGCCCGAGGTGAAGCTCGACGGGTACGGCTGGGTGGAGTTCGACCCGATCCCCGTTCAGGCCAAGCGGTCCAAGGACAGCACGGTCGCGACGGGGGAGACCAAGCAGGGCCTGGAGAACGCGCAGCGCAACGCGGTCAACCAGAACCGCGGCAACAACCCGGGCAAGTCCGCCCCGCCCGTACCGCCCAAGGCGGGAGCCGACGGCGGCTTGGGCATCCCGGTGTGGACGATGCCGGTCGCCGGGGTCGTGCTGCTGGTCCTCGGCTACCTGCTCGCCGTCCTGATCGCGCCCGTGCTGCGCAGGCGGCGGCGCCGTTCGGGGTCGCCGGCGGAACGGATCGCGGGGGCGTGGCACCAGACGCTGGAGCACCTGCACGACGTGGGCCTGGCCACCGCCCGGACGCTCACCGCGCACGAGGTCGCCCGGTTCGGCGCGCGCAACCTGGGCGACGCCGCCCTGGCACATCTGCGGCCGCTCGCCGACCTGGTCAACCGGAGCCGGTTCTCGGCCGGGGCCGCAGACCCCCGGGCGGCGGACGCGGCGTGGGAGCACAGCGACCAGGTCGGACGGCTGGTCACCGCCAAGGCGGGCCTCCCGCGGCGCCTGCTCCGCCGCCTCCACCCCCGATCCCTCCGCCCCCGCTAGCACGCCCCTGCGTCGGGGCCGGGGGCGGTGCGGGCGGGTCAGTAGGGCTTGGGCTCCGACTCGACCATGGCCTTCAGGCGGGCGGTGTCGCCGGTGGTCCAGCCGTCCGGGCCCGCGATGGCCGCCCATCCCTCCACCGCGTTGGTGCCGTACTCGTGCCCGTGCGGGGCGGGCGGCCCGTACGCCAGCATCAGGTCGACGGTCGTCTGCCAGAAGCTGACCAGCGGGAACCACCGCACGTCCGCCGAGACGTCCGGCCCGCGCGGCAGGTCGAGCCAGTCGGGCCGCTGGAAGAGCAGCTCGGGGCTCCACCACACCACCGGGTCGGAGGCGTTCTGGAGGTAGAGCACGCGCGGGCGCTCCCGCCCCGCCGCCGCCAGGTCACCCGGGAACTGGGCGAACCGCACCGCCCGTCCCCGGTCGTACACCGCGCGCCAGACGGGACTGCCGGGGTCGCGCCCCGCGATGATCGTGCGCCAGATCGGGTTGACGTTCGGCGGGCCGACGAGCAGCGCCCCGTCGGTGCGGGCGAGCAGGTCGTCCAGCCCCGCGAAGGCGCTCTCCACGCCGTACGAGCCGAGGCTCTCGCCCGCGACGAGCAACCTCGGGCGGCCGCCGGGAGGGAGCGTCTCCAGCTTGGCCCGCACCTCCCGGATGAGCGCCGCCGTGGCCCGTGCCGCGCGGTCCCGGTCGACCAGGAAGGACGCCCAGCTCGGCAGGTAGGAGTACTGGAGGGCGGCGATGGCGGTGTCCCCGCCGTACATGAACTCCAGCGGCTCGCTGATGCGCGGGTTCAGCCATCCGCTGCCGGTGGTCCCGGCGACGGTGAGCACTGCCCGGCCGAACGCGCCCGTGCGCTCCAGCTCGCGGACGGCCAGCCGCGCCTCGTCCGTGAACTCCTGATGGCCGACCTTGTGCGGCATGCCCACGTACACCCTGATCGGGTCCAGCGCGGGCCGTCCGGTGAAGGCGCTGATCCGTTCCCTGGACGGCGCCGTCGCGGTGAAGTTGCGCCCCTGCGCGCCCAGGCTCGCCCAGCCCACGGCCGAGGCGGGGCTGCCGGAGACGAACGGCGAGCCGGGCCGCGCGATGCCGGGCAGCGTCCCGGCGTTGGCCGCCGCGGACGTGCGGTCGGCGACCGCGAGCACCGTGTCGTACACCACGCCCTTCAGCGCCGCGGCGAGGATCACCGCGCTCAGCGCGAGGCCCCCGAGGTAGGCGAGCCCGCGCGGCACGAAACGGTCGAGCAGCTGGATGAGCGCGAGCGTCCCGAGCCGGACCGCCCGCGCGGCCAGCAGCAGCCCGGCGCCCACCACGGCCGCGACGAGCAGCACGAGCGGGATGATCCAGTCGCTCTCCGGCGGCAGCCCGGTCAGGCGGCGCAGGTCGCCCTGCATGCGCACGCTCTCGATCCACGCCAGCGGCAGCGTGATCAGCGTCCCGGCCACGGCGAAGATCCGCCAGCCGTACGTCCTGGCCCGCGTGGACGGGTACCGCCCGCCCAGCGCCCAGCGCACCGGCGCCCACACCAGCGTGCCGGCGCAGTAGCCGATGAACGCGGTGACGCCGCCGATCACGCCCTGGAGCAGCCACGAGCGCGGCACCAGGGACGGCGTCAGCGACGACCAGAAGAACACCAGGCCGACGACGGCCCCGGCGAGCCCCGGCCGCCGCCACATGAGGGCGGGTGTCACCGCACGCGGCCCCTGGGCGGGCACCAGGTCGAGTTCAGGTCCGCGCCCGGCCAGCCCGCCGTGACCGCGCCCGCCACGTACGCGCTCTGCAGGAAGTCCAGGAGCGCGTCGCGCGGGTCGGCGGCCTCCCGCACCGCCTCCCACGGCAGCCGGGCCTGATGGGTCGCCCCGGTCGGCTCCCAGGTCGCGGCGTCCGGCCGCAGCGGCTGCCCGGTGAGCGCCTCCGGCTCGGGATGGGTGTAGGAGTAGAACGCGGGCGCGCCGGTCTGCCGGTCGCCCGCCCACCAGCCGAAGCTGATGACCTCGTGGCTGTAGGCCTCGCGGGCGACCGGGTCGGCGCCCTCCATCTCCGGCGCGGGCCGCCCCGAGAACCGGGCGGTGGCGAGGTCGAAGCTGTGCCAGAACAGCTGCACCGGGCTGGCCTTGCCGTCGAACCAGCCGCTGAACTCCTGGAAGACCTCGTCCGCCCACAGCAGCGCCCGCCGGAAGTCCTCGACCGCCGCCCGGTCGTAGGCGTCGTGCTCGGTGTCGTCGGCGAACGGCGTGGTCATCGGCACCCCGTACGGCTCGGCCTTGATCTTCACCTGGATGCCGAGCCGCCGCAGCAGCGCCTCCAGCTCGTAGTAGAACGCGGCGACCGACAGGCCGTCGCGGAGCGGGACGGCCTCCTCGCGCCCGCCGGCCCGGACGTCCAGACGATGGTTGACCAGGTCGAAGGCGATGGTGAAGCTCACCCCGTCGTGCAGCATCCGGCCGGTCGAGTAGCCCCGGTCGGTCACCTTGAGGGTGGTGTGCCACCAGTGGTTGCGCGGTGCCGCCGACGCGAGCTGGATCTTCCCGACGATCTGCGTCCAGAGATGCAGCGTGTCCTTGGTGGGCTCCCATGCCGCCAGCGGCAGGGCGGGCAAAGCGTCGCTCATAACCGCGCTTCTACCCAGAACGGCGTTCCGGACCAACCGCTTTGTCGTTCCTTGGCATGGATCAGGGCAAGACCTGCTGGTGGGGCAGAGTGGTACTCCCGTTCCGCCGTCGAGGAGGCGTCATGACCGACCCCGCCGGGCCGCGCCCGGTCAGCCCGGCAAGTCCGGTCCGTCCGGTACGTGCACCGGAGCCCGCTGACCTGGAACGGGCGTGGCGCGACGTGAGCGCGGTGCTGCCGCCCACGCCGGTCGTGCCGACCCCGCTGGCGCCCGGCGCGGTGCTCAAGCTGGAGACCTTCCAGCCCGTCGGCGCGTTCAAGATCCGGGGCGCGCTCGCCGCCATGGCCGCGCTGCCGCCCGGCGAGCCCGCCGTCACCGCCAGCGCCGGCAACCACGGACTGGGCATGGGGTACGCGGCGCAGCGGCTGAAGGCGGACGTCACCGTCGTGGTGTCCACCCGCGCCTCGCCGGCCAAGGTCGCCAGGATCAGGGCCTACCCGGTCCGGCTGGTCGAGCACGGCGCCACCTACGACGAGGCCGAGGCGTACGCGCTCGGCCTGCCGGGCCGGTACGTCTCGCCCTACAACGACCCGCACGTCATCGCCGGTCAGGGCACCATCGGCCGCGAGCTCGACGCGCAGGTCGAAGGCCCGCTCACGGTGGTCGCGCCGGTCGGGGGCGGCGGGCTCGCCGCCGGGCTGAGCCTGTGGGCGCGCGAACGCGGCGACGTGCGGCTCGCCGGCGTCGAGTCGGCCGTGTCGCGGGGCGTCTCCGCCTCGATCACCGCCGGGCGCGTGGTCGACGTGGAGGTCGGCGACACCTTCGCCGACGGGCTCCCCGGCAACCTGGAGCCGGGCAGCGTGACGCCGGGCGTGCTGCGCGGGCACGTGGACATGACGACCGTCACCGACGCCGAGCTCCGCACCGCGATGCGGTGGTTGTTCGCCGAGCACGGCCTGGTCGTGGAGGGCGCGGGCGCCGCCGGCGTGGCCGCCGTGCTGTCCGGCCGGGTCGAGGTCACCGGCCGCCTGGTCGTCGTCCTCTCCGGCCGCAACATCACCGTCCCCGTCTACCGGGAGGCACTGCGCGACGACTGACGTGGTGGCCGTCCTGGTGGCCGTCGCGGTGGGCATCTTGGCCGATTTGTAGGCACACCCGCTGCTGGTGCGTTACCGGAAAACCAGGCTTGGCGTGTTTTGGTCATGGCCGGGGTGGATAGATGATATTGCCGCTAAAGTCCCCTGTTCAGGCAAAGGGACGGGTGACTCGTGAGTCGACAGGGGAACGGCGGGGTCTGGCGCGCCGTGTTCAGCCGGGATCGCATGACGGGGCAGGTGGCGATCGGACTGGTCGGCCTGCTGGTGGTGACCGCCGTCGTCTACGGCGTCGGAGTCGCCAGCGCCAAGTACAAGCTGTCGGACGTGGGCGCCTGGCTGGGCGCCACGTCCAAGGGCATGCTCGTCCACGTCAACGGCCCGGCCGCCAAGGTCGACGGCAAGGCGCAGCTGCCCGCGCGGCACCGCACGGCCAACATCAAGATCATTCAGGACGGCAACACCGTCCTCCTGGTCGACCAGACGACCGGCGTCGTCAGCCGCATCGACCCGTCCCAGCTCAAGGTGACCCAGAGCCAGCAGTTCGGCGGCGTCCGGCTGCAGGTCCTGGCGAACGCGGGCAAGGCCTACACCGTCGATCCGGTCAAGGGCGTCGTGCAGGAGATCGACCCGGTCAAGCTGGCGCCGGTGGGCAACCCCGCCACGGTGGCGCCGCCGCTGGAGGAGGCCGGGGTCGACGTGCGGGGCACGCTCTGGGTGCCGTCGCCGCAGACCGGCCAGGTCGTGCCGTTCTCCGGTGGCGCGCTGCACGGGCCGGTCCGCGTCGGCACCGGCGGCGACCGGCTGTCGCTGGCGATCGCGGCGGGCGAGCCGGTCGTGGTCAACGCCACCGCCGGAACGGCCACGATGGTCGGCCCGGACGGCACCGGGCGGCTCACCGCCAACCTGCCCTCCACCATGCGGCAGGCCACGCGGACCGGCGCCGAGACGCTGGTGCCTCCCCGGACCGAGGCCAAGACCGTGCCGCTGCTCGTGCAGAGCACCGGCTCGCTGGTGCTGCTCGACACCGGCACCGCGCAGTTCCGCAGCGTCAAGCTGCGGCTGCCGCGGCACCGCTACCAGGCGCCGCAGATCCTCGGGTCCCGGGTCTACATCCCCGACGAGTCGGCCGGCGCGCTGCGCGTCTACAACACCGCGACCGGCGGCATGGAGGGGACCATCGCGGTGGCGGGCCGCAACGCCGACCTCGAGGTCTTCGTCAAGGACGGCATGTTGTGGGCGCACGACCCGCAGCGGTCCGGCGCGGTCGTCCTCGACGGCCGCGGCCCCGCACGGGCCTTCGGCAAGTACGAGGACCAGGTGGCCGGCGGCAACAACCGCCGCAGCCTGCCGCAGGGCCAGGGCGGGCAACAGCCGTCGACGACACCGAACAACCCGCCGCAGCCCCCGCCGCCGCCCAACCGCACGCCACCGCCGCCCGGCGCCCCTCCGGAGCCGCCCACCGGGCTGGTCGTCACGCCCGGCGCCGGGACCATGCGGATCGGCTTCCAGCCCGCGCTCGGCGGCTCGCCGACCGGATACGTCCTCAAGGACGTCCCGGCCGGGCTGACCGCCGCCCCCGCCGCACTCGCGCCGAACGCGGGCGAGTACGCGTTCACCGTCTCCGGCGGCGACTGCGCGCAGGAGTACCGCTTCCGCGTCGCCGTCCAGTACAAGGACGCCCAGGGCCGGGCGGGGGAACGGGTCTCCGGCTACACCGACCCCGTCCGCCCGTGCGTGGCCCCGGGCGCGCCGTCCGGCATCCAGGCGCAGGCGACCGCGCAGGGCGCCCGGCTGTCGTGGGCCGCGCCCGCGGGCGCACAGGGCGCCGCCGTCAGCTACAAGGTCGGCTGGACCGGCCCCACGTCCGGCACGAAGAACGTCACCACCACCAGCGCCACCCTCGGGACGATCTGGATCAACGGGCAGTACACGTTCACCGTGAGCGCCGCCAACGGCGCGGGCTCCGGCGACGGCACCAGCACGAGCGCCACCCTGACCGGGCCGTCGAGGTCGTACGCCATCCAGCACAACGGCAGCTCCGACGCCTACGCGAGGTCCGCTGCCAACGGCACCAGCGGCACCGTCTACACCTACAACGACAACGGCCACACGCTGACCGTGCTGTGCCAGGTCAAGGGCGCGTACTACACCCACCCGACCGCCGGCGCGAACTTCGCCGGAGACCTCTACAACAGGGTCAGCACGCCCAGCGGCCCCGGCTACATGATCGGCTACCTGGCCAACACCCCGGGCAGCGCCGGAACGGGCTGGAGGAACTTCGTCGGCCTACCGCTGTGGCGCTGCTCCTGAGCCTGACCCGCGCCCGCGTTCAGCGCGCGTCATGTGAGCCCAAGCTCGCGCGTCATGTCCTCTAGGCCCGGACCCGGGATGCCATCCCTGGGTCCGGGCCTACGGCGTGCGGGCTCGGGGCGTCCGGCCGCAGGGCGTTGGGACCTGACGCGTCCGCCTCTAGGAGGTGACGCGGGCGTTTCTGATGCAGATGGGCTTGGACCAGGACACCTGCGGTGAGTTGTCGGCGCCAAGGCCCGGCACGGAACCCACCTGGAAGCAGTAGCCCAGCTTGGGGTTGAGCTTGGAGAACGTGGCGGTCACGGCGCCGTTCTGCAGCGGCACGACCGCGTTGCGGGCGAACGGGGCCTGCTGCGCGAGGATCGGCAGCCGCCGCGCGTTCGGGGGCAGCCGCCACGTCAGGATGACCGAACGGCCGATCTCCCGCGCCTTGAGCCCGTAGGGGCGCGCGGACAGCAGCTGCGACTTGGTCAGCGGGGCGTTGCCCTGGGGCAGCTGGGTGCCGCCGCCCTGCGCCGGGGGGCCGCTGGACGCGGGAGCCGTCGGGTCGGTGCCGCCGCCCTTGTCGCCGCCGGTGAGGGCGAGCGCGCTGATGCCCACCACGAGCCCGCCGACGAGGGCGATGGACGCGGCGACGATGAGCCCGCGGCGCGGACCGTCCCCGCCGTCGAACTCCTGGCCGGGCGGCTGCGGCTGGGTGGTGTGCGGCGGCCCGGTCACCACCGCCTGCGGCGGCCAAGCGGGCACGACGCCGTCGACGGGGGAGGGGGACTGGGCGGGCGCGCCGGGACCCACGAGACCGCCCGCCAGGCCCGCGCCCGCGACGCCACCGGCCAGGCCCGCACCGGCGATGCCGTCCGCCGGGCCCGCGCCCGCCAGGTCGGCGGGGCCGGCGAGACCGGCAGGGCCCGGCGCGACGGCGCCCGGCGCGCGGCCGGCCACCGTCCGGGCGTCCGCGATCTCGGCGTCCGCCGCGCGGGCCGCGCCCGCCCGCGCCGCTGCCGCCCCGAGCTGGGTCGGCGCGTTCGCGGAGACGTCGAAGGCCGACGGCCCCTCGGGCGCCAGATGCGCGGCCGGGGTCGTGTCGGGCCGGGGGGTCGTCGGCGCCCACTCGGGCACCGCCGGCGGCCGTGGATGGGACGGGACCTGCGGCGCGACGACGTTCTCGAAGCCGCCGCCCCCGTCGCCGCTGTGGGTGAGGTCGGTCATCGGCAGGCCCAGCTCGGCTTGGAGGCGGCGCAGCCGCTGGGCGAACTCCACCGCGGTCGCGTACCGCTGCTCGGGCGTCTTGGCCATCGCCCGCGAGATGACCTCGAAGGCCTGCTGCGGCACGTCGGCCCGCTGGAACACCGGCGGCGGGTCGTTCATGATGCGGAACACCAGCTGCGCGATGCCCTCACCCTGCGGGCCCTTGAACGCGGGCCGCCCGGCCAGCAGCTGGTAGAGGGTGGAGCCGAGCGAGTAGACGTCCGCGCCGACGCCCGGCGTCCTGCCCTCCAGCACCTCGGGCGCCGCGTGGTGCGGGGTGAACGCCTGCGTGTGGCTGTGGTCGAACGAGTCGGTCAGCCGTGCGATGCCGAAGTCGGCCAGCGCGGGCTCGCCGTACCGCGAGACCAGGATGTTCTGTGGCTTGACGTCGCGGTGCAGCACGTCGGTCTCGTGCGTGGCCGCCAGCGCGCTCGCCATCTTGACGCCGACGCGCAGCACCTCGGGGACGGGCAGCGGCCCCTCCCGCTCCAGCCGGTCGATGAGCGCGCCGCGCTCGAAGTACTCCATCGCGATGTACGGGCGTCCCGACCGGGTCGTCCCGGTGTCGAGCACGGTCACGATGTTGGGGTGCCCGGACAGCCGTCCGGTGATCTTGCACTCGCGCTGGAAGCGGCGCATGGCCGAGTCGTCGACGGCGCTGATCGACAGGACCTTGAGCGCCACCGCCCGGTCCAGGCGCTCCTGGTGGGCCCGGTAGACGACGCTGAATCCGCCCTCGCCGACCTGCTCCAGGACCCGGTAGCCGGGAACGTCCTCGGTCATGAGAGGGGCAGGTCCTTCTGATGGGGGGCCGAGGGTGTTCCCCCGGGGGTACCAGATTAGTACGGGGACGAAACGGGCGTGTGCGGACGGGCGGATGGGGCCGGTGGCGGACATTCGCCAGTAGTCGTTAGGTATTGAACGACGTATGGTCCGCGTGGCACGCTGCCCGGGTGATCTACGAGGCGCTGAACGACGAGCACGACTACGAGATCGACGAGATCGAGGGCGCCCTCCCCGGCGGGCTGACCGGCACCCTCTACCGCAACGGCCCCGGACGCTGGCAGGTCGGGGAGAGCCTGCTCGACCACATCTTCGACGGCGACGGCATGGTGTCGCGGTTCGCGTTCGGCGGCGACGGCCGGATCCGCTACCGCAACCGGTACGTCCGCACCCGCCACTACCGGTACGGGCAGCGCACCGGCCGGGTCGGCCTGCGCGGCCTCGGCACCCAGCGCCCCGGCGGCGCGCTCGCCAACATGCTCCGGCCGCCCGCCAACGTCGCCAACACCGGGATCATCCGGCACGGCGGGCAGCTGCTCGCGCTCTGGGAGGGCGGACGCCCGTTCCGCCTCGACCCCGAGAGCCTCGAGACGCTCGGCGAGCACTCGTTCGGCGGCCGGCTCAGCATGGCCGCCGCGTTCTCCGCGCACCCGTCCCGCTGCCCCGACACCGGCGAGCTGTTCAACTTCGGCATGGACTTCACCCGGGTGCGCAGCCTGCGCTGCTACCGCGTCGACCGGCGGGCCCGGCTGCACCACATGCCGCGGATCTCGCTGCCCTACAGCCCGTGGAACCACGACTTCGCGCTGACCCGCCGCCATCTCGTCTTCGTGATCAACCCGGTGATCCCCAAGGTCGCGCAGATCCTGCTGGGCACCGGCTCGATCGCCGACGGGCTCCGGTACGAGCCGCACCGGCCCACCTGCTTCACGATCGTGCCGCGGTACGGCGGCAAGGCGCGGATCGTCGAGCACGAGGCGCTGCTCGGCTTCCATATCGTGAACGCTTTCGAGGACGGCGCGGACATCGTCGTCGAATTCGTGCGGTTCGCGGACTGGAATCAGGTGTCCACGGCATTCCGGGATTTCCGTACGAGCGACTTTCCGTGGGGTTGCGCGCTCATGCGCTGCCGCATCACCCCGTCCGGCCGCGTCGAGGCCCAGGATCTGTGCGAACTGCCGATGGAACTGCCGCACGCCGACGTCCGCCAGGCGGGGAGCCCGCACCGTTTCACCTACTTCGCAGGGCGCACCGGCCCCGCCGCCGTCGGCATCCACGCCTACGACCACCTCAAGGGCGTGCGCACGGTGCACGAACTGCCGCCCGGCCACGGTTTCGGCGAGCCGGTCTTCGTCCCCCGGGCCGACGACGCGGACGAGGGCGACGGCTGGCTGCTCGCGCTCGCGTACGACCCGGACGAGCATCGTTCGCGGCTGCTCGTGCTGGACGCCCGCGACCTGGAGGCCGAGCCGGTCGCCGTCGCGCACCTCCGGCACCACGTTCCCATGGGATTCCACGGTTCGTTCGTCCGCGAATAGCGGGAGATGTCACCCACCTCGATTAATCGTTCTGCCAATTCCGCGCCACCGCGCGAGCACCCTCCTTAATCTCTGACCGTCGTTCGCTCAGCAGGTCAAAGAGGAGTTGGCTCGATGCCGGAAGATGTCAGGTCGCGCGCCGCGACGGAGTCGCAGTATCGGGACCTAGTCCGGTTGGCGTACTTCGTTCTCCCCGGCAAGGGCAAGCGGTTCTACCGCCTCGCCGTGGCACAGCGCGTCGTCGACGGCGTGATGGCCCGCCGCGGCGACGTCGCCCGGCAGCGGACCAGGGTGCTGCGCCGGTCGATGCGGCCCTCCTGGCGGCTCCGCGTCGGCCTCGGGCCGTGGTTGCGCGCCCTGCCGGCCAAGCTCCCCGACCCCGCCCTCACCAAGGCCCTGGCGAGCATGGAACCGCGCGTCCGCGTCGCGTACGTGCTGCGCCACATCGAGGGCCTGCCGCGCTACGAGGTGCGCGACCAGCTCATCGCCCTGCGCGTCCGCGACGCCTGGTCCGTGATCGACGACGCCGACGCGGCCGACCTGCCCGCGATCGCCCGTTCGGAGCCGTTCGAACCCGCGCCGGTCCGCCGTCCCCGCCGCCGTCCCGTCCTCCCGCTCGCCGCCGCCACGCTGACCACGGCGCTGATCGGCACGCTGATCGTGACCGAGAGCGGCGGCTCGGTCCTCGGCGGCACGCCCGCGGCCGAGGCCCGCAACGTCCGCCTGATGGTCTCCGCCCCGGACGCCTGGACCCGCCGCCCGCACAGCCTGGACGTCTGGCCCGCGCGCGGCGACCTGGCCGCCGACAGGGCCTTCACCGGCCGCGCCCTCGACGCCTGGGCGGGCACCCGCCGCCCCGGCGCCCGCCGCCTGTCCGGCGAGGCGCAACTCCTGTTCGCGGGCCGGATCAACGGCACCCCCACCGCCCTCCTTCGCCAAGGTGCCCACATGGCCCGCTACACCACCGCCCCACCCGCCAACGTCCACCCCAACCCCACCGCCAATCCGACGCCCGCCCTCAACCCGGCTCCCACCACCAAGACCCAGCGTCCCAAGACCCCCGCCGACCCGGCATCCGCCACGAAGACGCCCAACGCCAAGGTGCCCAACGCCAAAGTGCCCAACACCAAAGTGCCCCAGAGCCCGGCGGCCGGCGGGGCCGGGGGTACGGGGGGCGGTGGATCGGGGCGCGGGATCCTTGAGGTGTTCGCGGTGAGCGGCGACGCGTCCAACCCGATCGCGCTCGGCGGCGGGCGTTACCTGCTCGCGCCCTGGGACAAGGGCGCGACCACGCCCGCCGGGCGCAAGGTGGCCGTCGCCGAGGGCGTGACGGCCCCCGTGACCGTCCGGACCCGCTGCGGGCGCGGCCCGCTGCTCGACATCACCGGCGGCGACGGCGCCCGGACCGTGGGCGAGTTCGGCGGCCTGCGCCCGGTCGTCCTGACCTACCGTTCCTCGACGGCCACCGCGCCCGCCAAGCCCGCCAAGGTCCCGGCGAAGCCCGCTCGGCTGAAGACGTCCAGCGTGGAGGTCTGGGACCGGCTCGGCTGCCTGCTCCCGGCGCCCACGCGGCCGGTCGCCGAGGCGGGGGCCTGGACCTTCTGGACGGGGTCGCTGCCGCACGGCGGCGGGAAGGCCGACTGGGCCTGCGGCGGCTTCACCTACGCGGACGGCGGCACGGTGAGCCAGGCCGCGCTGCTGGCGGACGAGGAGGAGCACGCCGCCGGCATGTGCGACCCGCGCCGCCCGGCCGGCGGAACGTGGTGGCAGGCCCCGTCCGACCGCTGGTACTACGTCGCCGCCGCCGCGCGCGGCCTGACCCCGCGCGCCACCGGCCCGGTCCGCCGGCCCGAGATCGCCAAGAGGCTGCTCGTCGGGTCCGCCCCCAAGCCCGCCGAACGCCCGTCCGACCCGGTCGTGCTGACCGCCAGGACCGGCTGACCCGCGTCACGCCAGGCCGGTCAGCGCGCACTTACCGCGATCGGGCACACTAGGGGTGCACCGAACGAGATTCAGCCGGTTGGCGCGCGACCGGCACGCGAAAGGGGTCGCACATGGGCAAGGGTCCGCTCTCCGGAGTGCGGGTGATCGAGCTGGCCGGGATCGGGCCGGGCCCGTTCGCCGCCATGTTGCTGGCCGACCTGGGCGCCGAGGTGATCCGCGTCGACCGTGCCGCCGCCGTCCGCCCGACCGGCGGCGCGGTCGGCACCGACTTCACCAACCGGGGCAAACGTTCGATCGGGATCGACCTCAAGAGCGAGCAGGGCAAGGAGGTCGTGCTCCGCCTGGTCGAGAAGGCCGACGTGCTCCTGGAGGGGTTCCGTCCGGGCGTGACCGAGCGGCTCGGGCTCGGCCCCGACGACTGCCTGGCCCGCAACCCCGAGCTCGTCTACGGGCGGATGACCGGCTGGGGCCAGGAGGGGCCGCTCTCGCAGTCGGCCGGGCACGACATCGGCTACATCGCCGTCACCGGTGCGCTGCACGCCGTGGGCCGTGCGGGCGGGCCGCCGCAGGTCCCCATGAACCTCCTCGGCGACTTCGCCGGCGGCAGCATGTACCTCATCGTCGGCGTGCTGTCCGCCCTCCTCGAGGCCAAGACCAGCGGCCGGGGCCAGGTCGTCGACGCCGCCATCGTGGACGGCACCGCCCACCTGTCCACGTTCATCCACGGCTTCATGGCCGGCGGCATGTGGCAGGACGAGCGCGGCGTCAACATGCTCGACACCGGCGCGCCCTGGTACGACGTCTACGAGACGGCGGACGGGAAGCACATGGCGGTCGGCGCGCTCGAACCGCAGTTCTACGCCGAGTTCATCCGCCTGCTCGGCCTGGAGGGCGAGGACCTGCCCGGACAGCACGACCGCGACGGCTGGCCCGACCTCCGCGAACGTTTCGCCGCCGCGTTCAAGGCCAGGACCCGCGACGAGTGGGCCGAGGTCTTCCTGCCCGGCGACGCCTGCGTGGCGCCCGTCCTCTCGCTCAAGGAGGCGGCGGAACACCCGTACAACACCGCGCGGGACGTCTTCATCGACGAGGGCGGGCACCTCCAGCCCGCGCCCGCCCCGCGTTTCTCGCGGACCCCGGCCGAGGTCGAGGGACTGCCGGTCCTGCCCGGCGTCGACAGCCGCGACGTCCTCACCGACCTCGGCTTCGACGACGTCGACGATCTCCTGGCCTCCGGCGCCGTCGCCCAAGCCTGACCACGACCCCAAGGGCCCGGCGGACACCCCCGCCGGGCCCTCCGCACCGCCGGGCGGCCATGCGGTCGCGTTCCCGGCCGACGTGGTCAGAGGCCGAGGCGTTTGGCGACGATCTCGTTCATGATCTCGTTGGTGCCGCCGCCGATGCCGAGGATGCGGGCGTCGCGGTAGTGGCGCTCCACCTCCGACTCGCGCATGTAGCCCATGCCGCCGTGCAGCTGGACGGCCTCGTGCACCACGTGCTCGACGGCGTAGACGGCGGTGTTCTTGGCGTACGCGGTCTCGGTCAGCACGTCCTCGCCCGCGACGTACCGTTCGGCGACGGTCCGCGTGTACGTGCGCGCCACGTCCACCTGGCGGGCCATCTCCGCGATCTTGTGCCGGACGAGCTGGCGTGACGAGAGCGGGCGGCCGAACGTCTCGCGGTCGCGGACCCAGTCCATCGTGAGGTCCAGGCAGCGCTGCGCCGTCGCGTACGCCTGGACGGCCAGCGACAGGCGCTCGGTGACGAAGTTCTGGACGATCTGCAGGAAGCCGCTGTTCTCGTCGCCCACCAGGTTGTCCGCCGGCACGCGCACGTCGGTGAACGAGAGCTCGGCGGTGTCCGAGCACTGCCAGCCCATCTTGCTCAGCGAACGCGACACCCCGAAGCCGGGGGAGTCCTTCTCGACGACCAGCAGCGAGACGCCCCCGAACCCCGGCTCGCCGGTGCGGACGGCGGTGGTCACGAAGTCGGCCCGCACCCCCGAGGTGATGAAGAGCTTGGCGCCGTTGACGAGGTAGGAGTCACCGTCGCGCACGGCCGTCGTCCGGATGCCCGCCACGTCCGACCCGGTGTCGGGCTCGGTGATGCCGAGCGCCCCGATCATCTCGCCGGCCAGCACCGGGCGCGCGAACCGGTCGATCAGCCCCTTGTCGCCCGAGGCGATGATGTGGGGGAGCGCGATGCCGTGGGTGAACAGCGAGGCCACCACGCCGCCGGAGCCGCCCGCCTGGATGATCTCCTCCGCCACGATGAGCGCGTCGAAGACGTCACCGCCCGAACCGCCCGCCTCCTCCGGGAACCCGGCACCGAGCAGCCCGGCCCCGGCCGCCTTGCGGTGCAGCTCGCGCGGCAGTTCCCCGGCGTCCTCCCACTCCGGCAGGAACGGCATGATCTCGCGGGCGGTGAACTCGCGGACGAGCTTGCGCAGCGCCGTGCGCTCGGGCGTGTTCCAGGGACTCAACGACGTCCTCCTCATTCGCGCCAGAATCAGATTCGGAATCTAACAGGCGTGGGTGGCGGCCCCGGACTCCGGATTTCGGTAACACTCCCCGTGTTCGTCTGATTACCTGATGAGGTCGAACGTACGTCACGCATCTCGGGGGATGCCCATGCACGCGACACCGCGACGGAGGCCGAGGTTCCGCTGGATCTGGGTGGCGGTGGCGGTGGTCGCGGTGGGGGCCGTCACGGTCGGCATGATCCGTCTCCAGGAGAAGGCCTGCGCCGCGACCGTCGCCCCCGCGAACGCCGTCACCCCCGTCACCCCCGTCACCCCCGTCACCTCCGTCACCTCCGTCACCTCCGAGACCGCTGGGACGGCCGTTCATCATCCTGACTGGTCCGTGGTCATGTGCTCGATGGGGCCGCTGCCCGCCACCGGCCACTACGTCTCGGTGTCGGCCGAGGAGTACGGCCAGGCCACCCTGTGCGGGGCGTACCTGGAGATCGACGGGCCCGAGGGCGCCGTGCGCGCGCAGATCGTCGACCGATGCCGCGCCTGCGCACCCGGACGCCTCGATCTCAGCGAGCGCGCGTTCGCCGAGATCGGCGACCCGGCCAAGGGCGTCATCCCGATCCGTTACCGCCTGGTGCGCGACCCGCGGCCCGCCTCCAGGCTGGCGGTCCGCGTCAAGCCCGGCTCCACCGAAGACTGGCTCGCCCTCCTGGTCCTCGGCCACGGCAACCCGATCACCCGCGTCGACCTGCACACCGGCGACGGCTGGCGCCCGCTGCGCCGCGGCCTGGACAACCACTGGACGATCTCGCGCCAGGGCGCGGGCCCGTACCGCGTCCGCGTCGCCGACCGCCACGGCAACCAGGCCGTCCTGCCACGCGTGCAGCTGTCCTCGTCCACCGTCCAGCGCACCACCGTCCGCCTGTACGGGACGCAACGTCCGAACGCCGGCTCAGCATCCCCTCCGCGCACCCCCGCCACCTCGCCGTCAACGACCCCCGGCTGCCCCTGAGCGGCGACCAGGCGCCCGCCGCGGGCGGGTGGGGGCGGGTCAGGAGAGGTCGGTGCGGAGGCGTTCGATGGAGTCGGTCATGTGCTCCTCGATGAGGCGGAGCAGGCGTTCCTCTTCGCCGTCGGCGATGGCGTCGACCAGGCGCTGGTGCTCGTCGACCAGCTCTTCGGGCTCGGGGTACTTGGCCTGGAGGGCGTTGAGGCACATGCGGGTCTCGACGAGGAGCGTCTGTGCCATGCGTTCCAGCCGGGGGCTGCCGGAGGAACGGACCAGGACCTCGTGGAAGGCCTGGTCGGCGTCGCTCATCTTGACCCGGTCGCGTTCCCGCGCCGCGTCCATGAGCTGTTGCAGCGCCTCGGTCAGCTGCATCACCGCCTCGCCGCGGTTGCGCTGCATCAGGAGCACGCAGGCGGCCCGCTCGATGGCGAGCCTGGTCATGTAGACGTCCTCCACGTCGCCCTCGTCCAATGTGATCACGAACAGGCCGCGGTGCGGCTCGCTGAGCAGCAGGCCTTCCTGCACCAGGCGCTGCATCGCCTCGCGCAGCGGGCCGCGGCTGATGCCCAGGCGCGCGGCCAGCTCGGCCTCGCCGAGCTGGTCGCCGGGCGCCAGGGAGCCGTACAGGATCGCCGAACGGAGCTCGTCATAGACGATCTCTACCGTGGATCTGCGGGGTACCGGTTCAAGCTCACCCAACTGGCCCATTACGGGGCCCCTCCTTAGTGGCGAAGAGCGTGCCCAGCCCGGGGTGCACGGGGGTCGCGCCGGTCAGGCGCAGCCCCTCCCAGACGCTCACCTGGTTGGCGGTGAGAACGGGCTTGCCCACCCGCTCCTCCAAAGCGTCCAGCCAGGAAACGGTGTGCAGCGCGGTGTCGGGCACCAGCACCGCCTCCGCCTCCGGATGGTCGTTGGCCGCGACGAAGTCCAGGACTTCGGCGCGGCCCAGGGTGCCGACCTCGGCCGCGGTGATGATGCCGCGGCATGACATGGACACCACCTCGACCCCGGCGTGGCCGAGGAAGGCGGCGAACCGGTCGGCGACGTCCCGCGGATAGGTGGCCGCGACCGCGACCCGGCTCAGGCCCAGGTGCCGCGCCGCGTTGACGAACGCGAACGAGGTGCTGGACGCGGGCACGCCGGCGGCCTGCTCGACGCCCGCGACCTGCGCGGCGGCGCCGTCCCAGCCGAAGACGAAGCTCCCGCTGGTGCACGCCCACACCGCGGCCGTCACGTTCATCGCCCGCAGTTCGCGGGCGCCCTGGGCGAGAACGTCGGAGCCACCGATGTCGAGCAGGGCGTCGACCCGGTGCGCGTCCTCGCGCATGGTGGTGTGCACGACCGGAAGGCGGACGCCGCCGCCGAGCAGCCTCTCGATCGCCGGATACTCGTCCTCGGCGCTGAACCCCGGGTACAGGAATCCGACGGAGTCGAGAACGTCACCCATTGATCCTCCCGAGGTCACCGGCCGTGAGGTAGATTGTCGACAATCTTACCATCAGGTGGCTGGGCGACCCCGGGAAGTGAATCCTCAGGCCGCGGTGGTCGAGCCGAGATGGACGAGCGACTGGCCCTCGCCGGCCGCGGGGACGCCCATGGCGCGCAGCGCCGAGCACATCGTCACCTGGTTCGCGGTCAGCACGGGCTTGCCGAGCATGCGTTCCAGGGGCGCGATGATGTCGTACGTCGGCACGTTGGTGCAGCTGATGAACACCGCCTCCGCCTCCGGCCGGTCGACCTGGGCGACCGCCTCGACGATCTCCCCGTAGCCGACCTTCCAGATATGGCTCAGCAGGCCGAGCCCCACCCGCGACACCACCTGCACGCCATGGGCGCGCAGGAAGTGCACGAGCCGGTCGGTGACGCTGTCGATGTACGGCGTGACCACCGCGATCCGCCGGGCGCCGATCAGCCGGAGCGACTCGGCGAGGCCGCCGGAGGTCGTGACCGCGGCGGGCGCGCCCGCCGCCCTCATCGTCTCCTGCAGCCGGTACTCGCCGGTCGCCCCCCGGATGAAACTGCCCGAGGCGCAGGCGTACGCCACCGCCCGGGGTTCGGGGGTGAGCACGTCGCGGGTGGCCTGCCGCACGATCGAGTGGTCGGAGAGCGCGGAGGCCATCTCCACGGTCACCGGCACCGGTACGTACGGCAGCCGCGTCATGTAGAGCGAGACGTCGTCGGGCATCCAACGCCACAGTTCGCGGTCCAGGGCGAAGTCGAACGGTGCCACGACACCGATGCCCTGTTGCGCCAGCAGCGCGGGTGTGACGACGAGGGCGGGATCGATCGCCATCGCCGGTCTCCCGTCAGTCCTCGAGACGCTGGTAGACCAGGCGTTCGCCTACGGCTCCCGACCTCCAGACGTCGTTGCACGCCTCGGCCATGCGGTCGAGGCCTTGAGTGATGGTCGCGTAGACGTTGCCTGGGACCCAGCCGACGTCTCCGTTGAGCAGCAGGTTGTTGCGCCCGTAGAAAATCGCGAGATCGATCACGCCGGGGAGCCCGTCGATCCCCTTCTCCTCCTTGAACGCGCGGTCGAGCATGCCGCCGGAGAAGTCGAAGTAGACCACGTCCCCCGGAATCGGCGTCACCGTCGGGTTCTCGAGGCCTATCGCCTCACCGAAGCGCTCCACCATCGTGTAGATCTCGTTGCGGGCGTACTTCGCGTGGTAGACGTCGCCCCCCTGCGGAAGCGCCTGCCACACCGCCTCGCACGTCCGTGGTGCGTCCTTGTCCAGCAGTTCCGCGACGCAGGAGACGCCGCGGCGCTCCAGCGCGATGCTGATCTTCCTTGGCATTCCCACCCTGGCCCGGAGTCGTCGCTCTGATTGTTGACAATCCTACGAAGCGTTCATAGCGTGTCAATGCCTCGATCGGTTGCATTCTCGTTAACTGCTGACCAGCGTCGATAGCGGAGAGTTGCGGAGCGTTACGTGGACTCAGTGGTAGTGCTGCGGGGCGATGACGTTCCGCCCGGCATGGCTCAGGTCGAAAGCCTGGCCGACGTGCGGTACGTCCGCGAGCATGAGCTCGCCGGCGCGCTCCAGGGCGCCGACGTCCTGTTCATGTGGGACTTCTGGTCCGACGCCCTGGCCCGCGCCTGGCCGGGCGAGGGCGGCCCGGAGTGGGTGCACATCGCCAGCGCGGGCGTCGACCGGCTGCTGTTCCCCGGCCTGGTCTCCGGCGACGCGGTCGTGACCAACTCACGCGGCGTGTTCGACGAGCCGATCGCCGAGTACGTTCTCGGGCTGGTGTTGTGCTTCGCCAAGGGCCTGCACACCACGCTGCGGTTCCAGGCGCGCCGCGAGTGGCGCCATCGCGAGACCGAACGCGCGAGCGGGGCGCACGCGGTCGTCGTCGGCACCGGGCCGATCGGCCGCGCCATCGGCCGCAAGCTGTCGGCCGCCGGGCTGGCGGTCACCGGCATCGGCCGCACCGCACGCGGCGCCGATCCCGACCTCGGCGAGATCCACGGCATGGACGAGCTGCACCAGACGCTCGGCCGCGCCGACTACGTCGTGCTCGCCGCGCCGCTCACCGACCTCACCCGGGAGATGATCGACGGCACCGCGCTGAAGGCGATGCGGCCGACCGCACGGCTGATCAATGTCGGACGCGGGCAGCTCGTCGCCGAGGACGACCTGGTCGAGGCGCTGCGCGAGCGCCGGATCGCGGGCGCCGCGCTCGACGTCTTCGCGACCGAGCCGCTCGACGAGTCCTCGCCGCTGTGGGACCTGCCCGACGTCATCGTGTCGCCGCACATGTCGGGCGACACCATCGGCTGGCGGCAGGAGCTCGTCCACCTCTTCGCCGACAACCTCGGCCGCCGCCGGGACGGCCGGCCCCTCCGCAACGTGGTCGACAAACGGCTCGGCTACGTCCCGTACGAGGAGACCCCCCGATGAGCCTGACGACGATGACCGCGGCCGAGCTGCTCGCGGGTTACCGCGACCGGACGATCTCGCCGGTGGAGGCCACCGAGGCCGTCCTCGCCCGGATCGCTCAACTCGATCCGCAACTCAACGCGTTCTGCCTGGTCACCGCCGACGAGGCGATGGCCGCCGCGCGCGAGGCGGCCGAGCGCTGGCGGCGCGGCGAGCCGTGCGGCGTGCTGGACGGCGTCCCGGTCTCGATCAAGGACGTCCTGCTCACCCGCGGCCACCCGACCCTGCGCGGCTCCCGCACGATCTCGCCCGACGGCCCGTGGCCCGACGACTCGCCCTCGGTGGCGCGGCTGCGCGAGCACGGCGCGGTCATGGTCGGCAAGACCACCACCCCGGAGTACGCCTGGAAGGGCGTCACCGACAGCCCGCTCGCCGGCATCACCCGCAACCCGTGGGACCTGTCGCTCACCCCGGGCGGTTCGAGCGGCGGAGCCGCCGCGGCGGTCGCCGCCGGTCTGGCCCCGCTCGCCGTCGGCACCGACGGCGGCGGCTCGGTGCGCATCCCGGCCGCGTTCACCGGCACGTTCACCATCAAGCCCACCTACGGCCTGGTCCCGCACTACCCGGCGAGCCCGTTCGGCACCCTCGCGCACGTCGGCCCGATCACCCGGACCGTCGCCGACTCCGCCCTCATGCTCGACGTCCTCGCCGGCCCCGACGCCCGCGACTGGTCGGCCCTCCCGCCGCCCGCCGCCCCCTTCACGACCGGCGACCTCGACCTCTCCGGCCTGCGCGTCGCCTACAGCCCGACCCTCGGCTTCGCGTCCGTCGAACCCGAGGTCGCCGCCCTCGTCACCGCCGCCGTCGGCGTCTTCGCCGACCTCGGCGCCAAGGTCGAACAGGTCGATCCCGGCTTCGACGACCCGGTGCGCGACTTCGAGGTGTTGTGGTTCGCCGGCGCCGCCAAGGTGATCGAACACCTCTCGCCCGCCCGCCGCGCCGAACTCGACCCGGGCCTCCGCGAGATCACAGAGGAGGGCGCCCGGCTCTCCGCGCTCGACTACCTGGAGGCCACCGCGACCCGCATGCGCCTGGGCCAGACCATGGGCGCGTTCCACCAGGACTACGACCTCCTCCTGACCCCGACCCTCCCCATCACGGCCTTCGAGGCCGGACGAGAGGCCCCCGAGGGCGCTCGCGCCCGCTGGACCGGCTGGACCCCGTTCACCTACCCGTTCAACATGACCCAGCAGCCCGCCGCCAGCGTCCCCTGCGGCTTCACCGCCGCAGGCCTCCCCGTAGGCCTCCAGGTGGTAGGCCCCCGCCACGCCGACGCCCTGGTCCTCCGCGCCTCAGCCGCCTACGAACAAGCCCACCCCTGGCACACCCACCACCCCGCCCCAACCCTCCCCTGACCGCCCCGCGGTCCCTCCAGCCGTCCCCACCAAGGTGGCCTAGAGATCCGCTGCGCTCCCTGCCCCACCCGGACAGGCCGGCGCGGACGGGCTGGGGTTAGTTGAAGGTGATGACTGAGCGGCCGTGGGTCTTGCCTGCGGCCATGGACTCCAGGATGTTCGGCGCATCGTCCAGGGTCACGCGGGTCACGTCCGGGACGATGTTGTGCGCGGCGGCGAACTCCAGGGTGTCGCGCATGTCCTTGGGGGAGCCGGACGGCGAGCCCATGACCCGCCTGCGGCCGAGCACGAGCCCGATGGGCTGGAGGGTGACCGGCTCCGGTCCGTACCCGAGGTAGAGCAGGGTGCCGTCGGGGCGCAGGCCGCCGAACGCGGCCAGGCCGGTGGCGGTGTCGGGTGCGGTGTTCATGACGAGGTCGGCGCCGCCCCAGGCGAGCAGGGCCTCCGCCGGGTCCTGCGCCTCGGCGGCGATGAAGTGTTCGGCGCCGTACGCCCGCATCTCGTCCTCCGCGCGGCGTGAACGGGAGACGACCGCGACGCGGGCGCCGATGGCGGCGGCGAAGCGCACGGCCATCGTGCCGACGCCGCCGGTCCCGAGCACGGCGACCCTGGAGCCCGCGACCGCGCCGGCCTGGCGCAGCCCGTTGAACGCGGTGATGCCGGCGCACATGAGCGGTGCCGCGGCCACCGGGTCGAGCGCCGCGGGCAGCGGGGTGACGAATCCGGCGCGGGCGATGAAGTACTCGGCGTAGCCGCCGTCGTGGTTGACCCCGGTCACCTGCTTGGGGCCGCCGTCGCAGAGCATCTGGTCGCCGCGCACGCAGTAGTCGCAGTGCCCGCACGAGGAGTAGAGGAACTGCGCGCCGACGGGCGTGCCGACCTCGGGCCACTGGACGCCCGGGCCGAGCTTCGCCACGACACCGCTGATCTCGTGGCCGGGGACGACCGGGAAGCGGCCGAACGGGTAGTGCCCGTGAAGCTGGTTGACCTCCGAGAAGCACATCCCGCAGGCGGCGACCTTGACGAGGATCTCGTCCGGGCCGGGCTCGGGGATCTCTCGTTCGGCCAGCTCGAGGCGGGTCTCGGGAGCGGTGAGTGTAGCGCTGATATATGAGGTCATGTATTGACGATATAGCAATGTAGCGATGTTCTGCAAAAGTTTGTAGCATCGTTCTCATGAAGGCCGTCCAGGACGACACCCGCGACCGCATCCTGCGCGCCGCCGCCAGGCTGCTGGCCGAATCGGGCGGCGAGCCCGTCTCCACCCGCGCGATCTGCAACGCCGCCGGGGTGGGGGCGCCGACCCTCTACCACCACTTCGGTGACAAGGAGGGGCTCTTCGACGCCGTCGCGAGCCGGGGCTTCGAGGACTACCTCGCCGAGAAGCGCGCCCAGCCCGGTACGGGGGACCCGGTGGAGGACCTGCGGCGCGGCTGGGATCTGCACGTCGACTTCGG
Organism: Spirillospora sp. NPDC047279; assembly: GCF_040643285.1. Lineage (NCBI taxonomy): Bacteria > Bacillati > Actinomycetota > Actinomycetes > Streptosporangiales > Thermomonosporaceae > Spirillospora > Spirillospora sp. NPDC047279. Next base: position 15,929 of record NZ_JBEYUA010000006.1, on the reverse strand, counting down.
CGTCACCCATCCGGCGATCTACACCCTGATGTACGGCGGCACCCGTACCCCGTCCGCGACCAAGGAGGCGCACACGATCCTGCTCGGCCTCCTTGAGGCGGTGGCCCGGGCCGGTCGTCTGCGCGTGCCCGTCGAGACCGCCGCCGGAATGGTCCACGCGGCCGGCATGGGCGTCACGCTGTCGCTGATCGCCAACCCGGAACCCTCCGCCGACGCCGGCCCGGACGGTGGGGGAGTGTCGGCTCGGACTCGGGAGGCCGTGCTGGCGGCCATTGCCGGCCCGGTCGATGACGAGACTTTCGTTGCCGAGGCCGACGTGATGGACGACGGGGACCTTGGGGGTGCCTGGCGGTCGGCCGGGGCCAGGGCGTCGGGTGGCGCGGGGGAGAGGGGGGCGAGGGCGCGTGTTGAGCGGGCCGGGGGAGTGGGATGGCGGGCTGTCGCGTTGCGGGCGGCGCTCGATGACGAGGGAGGCGCGCCGCTCAGCGTGGCGGAGGCGGCCTTGTTGCGGGAGTGGCTTGATCGGCTGGCCCGGTAGCGGGCGGGCTATGGCCGTGGGGGTGTTGAGGCGCTAGTGTCCCAAGCAAGCACATGCTCGGTTTGGGAGGGTTCATGCGCCGTGGCGTCTACCTGCTCGAAGAGGTCGAGTTCCATCCGATGAACTCGCGCCGGCCGCTGGAGTACCTGCGGTGGCTGACGGAGTACAAGCGGGAGGACGACCGGCTGGCCGCGGGGGAGCACGAGCTGACCGAGGGCCTGTCGATCCGGTCGCGGGAGATCGACCTGGTGGGGGCGTTCTACGCGGTGGGGATCACCGGGCACCCGCAGTTCAAGGTGGTGACGCTCTGGGACTGCCACGGCGGGTGGGACGGCGGCTGGCGGCAGATGCTGGAGATCTACGACGACGTCCAGGAGAACCTCTTCCTGTCCGACATCGACGACCTGAGGTTCGGCGCGTTCTCCCGGCCGCTCGGGGCGGCCCCGGGGAGCCCGGCGCTGGCCGACGTGCTGACCGACGGGTACGCGGCGCCTCTCTACCTCTTCGAGAGCGCCGAGGTCAGGCCGGGGGCCGCGCTGGACTACCTGGCGGCCGTCCAGGAGGAGCGCGCCCCGATGATGGCCGATCACGGTCACCGCCTGATCGGCTCGTACGAGGTGCAGTTCTGCGACACCGAGGCCGTCACGTTGTGGGGCACCGACATCGACGCGCACCTGGGACTGCAGCGCGCCCGGGACGCGGCGCTCGGCCTGGACGACGAGGCCGAGCCCGACCACAGGCTCATCTCGTGGCGCAAGCGGGCCCGGGAGTTCCTGTCCGGGCCGTGGCGGGAGACCCTGCTCAGCCCGTACCCGGGCAGCAAGCTCGCACCCGCCGACTAGTCCTTGGTCTTGCGCTTCTTGCGCTTGACGTTGACCCCGCCCCAGAACGCCAGGCCCTGCACGACCACGCGCGGCGCGCCCGGAACGCCCGGGCCGCTCGCCGTGGGGTCGAACGCCCCCATGACGCCGAGGCCCTTGACGTGCACGGTGAGGTCGTCGGGGACGATGACGTCGATGCCGCCCATGATGGCGAACGCGCGGATGCGGACCTCCTGCCCCGGCGTGAAGCGCGCCTCGCGCAGGTCGACCTTGCCGCCGCCCCAGAACGCGAACCCGGTGAACTTCTCCGGGACGTTCCACACGCCCTGCCGCTTGAACTCGCTGCAGAACGCGAATCCGCGCTTCCACGACGGCGCGTCGGAGATCGGCGCCCCGAAGGCGGGCGGCTGCCGCGGGGCGCCGGTCGTGGGCAGGTCCCGGGTGACGGGCTCGAGCTCGGCGTAGGTCTTGGCGGTGTAGACCGCGGTGAGGCGCTCGTCCAGCTCGTCCAGCGTCAGCCGGCCTTCGCCCGCGGCCTCGCGCAGCACCTGTGCGACCTGGTCGCGGTCGGCGTCCGACGCCCGCATCTCCGGCGGCTGGGGAGATCGTTCCGGGAGGTTCATGGCCAGAGCCTAAGCGGGTTCGAGTCGGATGACGATGGACTTGGACGTCGGGGTGTTGCTGATCTCAGCGGTGCTGTCGAGAGGGACGAGCACGTTGGTCTCGGGGAAGTACGCGGCGGCGCAGCCGCGGGCCGTCGGGTAGGCCACGACCCGGAAGCCGGGCGCGCGCCGCTCTTCGTCGTCGGACCATTCGGACACCAGGTCGACCATGGCGCCGTCGGCGACGCCGAGGTCCTTCAGGTCGTCCTCGTTCACGAAGACGACGCGCCGGCCGGCCTTGACGCCGCGGTAACGGTCGTCCATCCCGTAGATCGTGGTGTTGTACTGGTCGTGGCTGCGCACGGTCTGCAGGAGCAGGCGGCCTTCCGGCACGCGCAGGATCTCGAGGGGGTTGACCGTCAGGTTGGCCTTGCCGGTCGCGGTGTCGAAGCGGCGCTCGTCGCGCGGCCCGTGCGGCAGGACGAACCCGCCGGGCTCGCGCACCCGCGCGTTGTAGTCGGCGAAGCCCGCCACGACCCGGGAGACGTGATCGCGGATGACGTCGTAGTCGCGCTCCATGGCGTCCCAGTCGATGCCGGGGGTGGGTCCGGGGCCGGTCAGGGTCGCGCGGGCCAGGCCGCAGACGATCGAGACTTCGGAACGCAGACCGGGGGCGGCCGGGGCGAGGCGGCCCCGGGAGGCGTGCACCATGCCCATCGAGTCCTCGACCGAGACGAACTGCTCGCCGCCGGCCTGGCGGTCGCGTTCGGTGCGGCCGAGCGTCGGCAGGATCAGCGCCTGCTCGCCGGTCACGGTGTGCGAGCGATTGAGCTTGGTCGACACGTGCGCCGTCAGGCGGCAGGACCGCATGGCCGCCTCGGTCACCGCGGAGTCGGGGGTGGCGCGGACGAAGTTGCCGCCCATGCCGAGGAAGACCCTGGCCCGGCCGTCGCGCATCGCGCGGATCGCGGACACGGTGTCGAAGCCGTGCTCGCGCGGCGGTTCGAACCCGAACTCCTTGCCGAGCGCGTCGAGGAACGCGGGCGCGGGACGTTCGAAGATGCCCATCGTGCGGTCACCCTGCACGTTGGAGTGGCCGCGCACCGGGCACACTCCCGCACCGGGCCGCCCGATGTTGCCGCGCAGCAGCAGGAAGTTGACGAGCTCGCGGATGGTCGGCACGGCGTTGCGGTGCTGGGTGAGGCCCATCGCCCAGCACACCACGATCCGCCGGGACGCCAGCACGTCGGCGGCCGTCGCGGCGATCTCGTCCCGGGTCAGCCCGGTCGCCTCGATGACCTCGTCCCAGTCCAGCGCCCGGATGTGCTTCTCGAACGCCTCGAAACCGGCGGTGTGCTCGTTCAGGAACGCCCGGTCGACCCCGTCGCCGGCCTCCAGGATCAGCCGGTTGAGGGCCTGGAACAGCGCCAGGTCCCCGTTCAGCCTGATCTGCAGGAACCGGTCGGCGAGCGCGGTGCCGCGCCCGGCGAGCCCGGCCGGCGTCTGCGGGTTCCTGAACCGGATCAGGCCCGCCTCCGGCAGCGGGTTGACCGCGACGATCCGGGCCCCAGCGTGCTTGGCCTTCTCCAGCGCCGACAACATGCGCGGATGGTTGGTGCCCGGGTTCTGCCCGACCACGAAGATCAGATCGGCCTGGTGGACGTCCTCCAGCAGCACCGAGCCCTTGCCGATGCCGATCGTCTCGATGAGCGCCGAGCCCGACGACTCGTGGCACATGTTGCTGCAGTCGGGCAGGTTGTTGGTGCCGAACGCGCGCACGAAGAGCTGGTAGGCGAACGCCGCCTCGTTGCTCGTCCGGCCGGAGGTGTAGAAGACCGCCTCGTCGGGGGAGCCGAGCGCGTTCAGCTCGGTGGCGAGCAGGCCGAGCGCCTCGTCCCAGGAGACCGGCTCGTAGTGCTCCGCACCCGCCCGCTTGATCATCGGCTCGGTCAGCCGGCCCTGCTGCCCCAGCCAGTGGTCGGACCGTTCGCCCAGCTCGGCCACGGTGTGACGGGCGAAGAACTCGCGCGTCACGCGCCGCGTCGTGGCCTCCTCGGCCACCGCCTTCGCACCGTTCTCGCAGAACTCCGCGACATGCCGCTTGCCGCCCTCGGGCCAGGCGCAGCCGGGACAGTCGAAACCCTGCTTCTGGTTGACCCGCAGCAGCGTCAGCGCCGACCGCCGCACGCCCATCTGGTCGTACGACTGGCGCAGCGCGTGCGTGATGCCGGGAATGCCGGCCGCGCTGTCCTGGGGCGCGGAGATCTCCAGATCCCGGTCGCCGGCGTCTTCGGCGGGTGGCTTGCGGCTCATATGTCCTACTTTCGCACGTTCGGCGGGGTGTAGAACGTGCGGGGCCGAAGCTCCGGGCGGGCCCGTGGGGACGCGGCCGGCGCGCGTGGTTAGGTAGCCCCATGGCGAGTGAGACGGGCAAGCCCGCGAGGCGTCGCGGGGCGGAGGTCACCACGCCTGCCGAGCTTCTGGCCGCTCCCGGCTTCGTGGCCCGCCGCCTCTACCAGTCGTACGTGGCGCTCTGGACGCGCGTGGTCGACCCTGTGCTCACCGGCCCGCAGTTCGCGGTGCTCACGGCGGTCAGCAGGTACCCGGGCGTCGGCCAGGGATCGCTGGCCGCCTCGGTCGCGCTCGACCGGTCCACGATGGCCGACATCGTGCGGCGTCTCGAGGACAACGGCCTGATCGTCCGGCGCACCGCCGTACTCGACGGCCGCCGCAAGCTCCTCTACCTCACCGACGACGGCGAACGCCGGCTGGACGAGGTCAACCGGCGGGCGCGCAAGCTCGAAGAGGACCTCATGCGCGGCCGCTCCGCCGCAGGCCGTGAGGAGTGGATCCGCGAGATGACCGCGATGGCCACCCACTGGGAAAACCTCCTCAACGACTGACCCCCGCTGTCCCCGCCGTCCCCGTCCCCGTCCCCGTCCCCGCCCTCCGGCCGCCCCCGCTCTGGCCTTTCTTGGCCGTCACCGCCCAGGCCACCCGGCCGTCACGACCGTGTGCGACGTGCCCTTCTAGTCCGGTGCGGGCTAGTCCGGTGCGGGCTGTCGCCGCCGTACAGGAGCGTGCGCCCGTCGATGCGCCGGACCGGCGGCTGGACGAACACCTCGGCGGACCACATGCCGTACGCGACGTTCAGCGTGTCGAGCCGGTAGTACCAGCCCCACTCGGCGGCGAGCCGGTAGTTGACCTGCCATCTGAGGGTGTGCCGCCGCTTCAGCGGTACTCCCTCGCTCTTCCGTCCCGCCTCGAGCCCCGTGAGCTCCCGCGACGAGTGATCGGGAACGAGCTTCACCCGCAGAACGCCGTCCGCCTCGGTCAGCCTCACCATGTCCTCGGGCGGGAGCCCCTCGGCCAGCGAGAACTCGGGCTCGTAGCCCGTCCCCTCGTACATCCGTACGTCATGCACGAACGGCGGCGAGGCGTCGGGCAGGGGGAAGGCCTCGGGCAGGGCACTACGCCTGGCCGCCTGAGGCCCGCCCCTGGTTCGCCTCGTCCAGTACGTCCGCACCCACTGCACCGCCACGTCCACGCCGCGGATCGTCGCACGTCCGCCGCTCCCCGAGCCAAGGATTTACGCCGCCCCAGACCAGGTCGCCGCCGACGCCCCGCCGCCGCACAAGCAACCCCAGTCCGCAAGGCGCTTGGCTCTGCCCAGGGAACGTTCGGCCCGGCGTGGGGCCGTCTGCCTGGGGTTGCGGGGGTGTTCAGTTCGTGCGGAGGGGCGGGACCGTGCCGTGCTCCAGGCCGTACTGGATGAGGGTGACCAGGAGGTCGGCGTCTTTGGTGAAGCCTGTGACGAGCAGGCGGCCGCCCTTGCGACCGTCACCGCCCTTGATCTTGATGACGCTGTAGATGTCCCAGCCGAGCATCTGGCCGACCCAGTGGTTCTGCCCGCGGTGCGAGATGTGGCTGATCTGGTCCCAGGGGATCACGCGGAACTGGGTGGCGTGCTCGTAGACCAGCCCCAGCTCGCGGACCCGGAACACCTCGCCGGGCGTCATGAAGTACCGGCGGGTGCAGGAGGCGCCCCACCAGAGCCCGGCGATCGCGACGGCCAGCAGCAGTGCTGCCACCAGCTGCCCGGCCTCCCCGTCGGCGAAGATCGCGATCAGGATGGGCACCGACACCAGCGCGGCCAGGAGACCCACCAGCAGCGCGCCCACGCCGATGCCGCCGCGCCGCGCGTCGTCGGTCTCGAAGCGTTTCACGAACGTGCCCAGCGCCTTCTCCGCCGCCCGCACCATCGCGCCCGCCCTCCTGCCGCCGCACCCTCGTTCAGGATCACGTACGCCGGGACGCCCACGGCTCGATCATGACCGGTGACCGCAACCGGCCAGCGCCGCTCCGCCCGACCCACCGCTCACCACCCGAACCACCCGCTCACCACCCGAACCACCGCTCACCACCCCGGACGCCAAACCGCCGTCCGCCGTCGCAGGCCGGCGAGCCACCGTCCACCGTGCAGGACGAGGATCAGCCTGCTCGCCATGTCGGGCGTGGAGTCGCCGTCAGGCATCGCGGGCGTGCGGGAGTCGTCCGTGGCCGCGGGTCGGGATCGCCGTTCACTCCGCGAAGATCTACGCGTCCGCCCCGGGGACGTGGTGTCGGTGCTCGCCTGGCGGGTGTGGAGTCGCCGTGCATCTGCCGGGCGTGCATCTGCCGGGCGCGGGGGGCGGCGTTCACCTACTTCAGGGTGGAGTCGCCGTCGGCTGTGTTCCGTTCCACTTCGGGCGGATGGAACGGTGAGCGGCGCTGGGTGCATCCCATAGGGGACTCGAGGAGAGTGAGCATGGCGCTCGTTGACCAACTGCCGGCCCTGGTGGGCGTGATCGTCGGTGCCGCCGGCTCGTACGCGGCGGCGAGCCTCACCGAGCGGACCCGCTGGCGGCGGGCTCGCTCCGAACGCTGGGACCAGCAGCGGTTCCAGTCGTACGCGAGCTACGCCAACACGTTGAAGGCCCAGCTCCGCATCTCGCTGCGCATCGGGGCGGCGCGGGGCTTCGACCACGTCGTGGATCCCCTCGACCCGGACGAAGGGCTCAAGCAGCTCGCCGAGGCCGAGTCACGGCGTGCGGCCGAGTGGGAGTCGGTCCTGCTGGTCGGTGACGCCGCCACGGTCGCCGCGGCCCGGGCCTGGCACGAGTCCATCTGGAGCGTCGAGAAGTACGCCCGTGGAATGAAGGACGATCCGGAGGGCTGGGCGAACGCCCTCCAGCGCACCAGCCGCGCCCGGGACGCCTTCTACGCTCACGCCCGCGCCGACCTCGGCATCGAGGGCCCGCCGCCGCCCTCGGGCAACTGGCCGCGCGTCTGGGAACCGTCCGACCAAGCCTGACCCGGAACCGGCCCGTTTCCACCCTTCCTGAACGGAAGGCACGAGCCCCTCAGGAAAGAGAAAGGGCGATGATTATGGCCACGCGCAAGCATTTGGTATCCGCGGATCATCGCCTCACCTCCAGGGGCGCCCTCCAACCGTCGAGGGCGCACCCGGGACACCCCGGAAGGGCACCTGCGGGAACGCATCCAGAAGCACCCCCGGGATGCACCCGGACGGCAGGAACGGGCGGCGTACGCGGGCGGCGTACGCGGGCGTCGGACACGGCTGGTGGACGTGGGCGGAGCGCCCGGCCCGTGGAGGCGGTGGGTGGTGCGGCGCGGGTCATCGGGTGCCGATGATGATGGTGGCGTTGAGGTCTTCGGAGTGGGCTGTGCGGGGGGCGAGGCCGGCGTGGGCGAACGCCGTGACGGCGGCGGGGGCCTGGTGTTCGCTGGTCTCGATCAGGAGGTGGCCTCCGGGGGCCAGCCACTCCGGGGCGGCGCCGGCGACGCGGCGGAGGATGTCGAGGCCGTCGGAGCCGCCGTCCAGGGCCACCTGGGGCTCGTGGACGCGGGCCTCCGCAGGCAGGTAGGGCACCTCGCCGGACGGGACGTAGGGCGTGTTGGCCACCAGGAGGTCGACGCGGCCGCGCAGGCCGGGGGGCAGGGGCGCGTAGAGGTCGCCTTCGTAGACGTGGCCGCCGGGGATGTTGCGGCGGGCGTCGCGGACGGCCGCGGGGTCGATGTCGGCGGCGTACAGGTCGGTGCCGGGGAGCGTCGCGGCGATGGCCGCGCCCAGTGCGCCGGTGCCGCAGCAGAGGTCGACCACGGTCGCCGGGGGAGTGAGGAGCTTGACGGCCTGGTCGACCAGGAACTCGCTGCGGCGGCGGGGCACGAACACGCCGGGGGAGACGTGCACGCGCAGGCCGTAGAACCCGGCCCAGCCCAGGACGTGTTCGAGGGGGAGCCCGGCGACGCGGCGGTCGACCATGGCGGCGAGCTCGGCGGGGGTGCGGGCCGTGGCGGTGAGGAGGGCGGCCTCGTCTTCGGCGAAGACGCAGCCGGCGGCGCGGAGCGCGGCGACGATGCGGAGATCGGTGACGTTGTCGGGCACGAGAGCCTCTCGGACGAGGGTGCTCTCAGCCGAGGCGGCGCGAGGTGAGAGCACCCGAGCATGAACTGGCGTTGACGGGTCTCACCTCCTCAGGCCGTGCGCGGATCTGTAACGGTATCGGACGCTCGCCGCAGGTAGCCGAGCAGGTCGTCCAGCAGGTCCTCGGGGTCGGCGCGGCCCTTGCCCTCGGCGGCGAGATGGCCGGCGGCGGCGAGGTCGGCGGCGCCGTGCGCGAGGGAGCGGATCAGGGACGCCAGGCGAACGGGGTCGCCCGCGGGCAGGGCCCCGGCCTGCTGGGCCGACGAGACGAGGCCGACGAGGGCGGTCTGGGCGGCGTGCGCGGCGGCGCCGAGGCCTTCGGCGTCGGCGGTCCAGGTGCCGAAGACGAGCTTGAAGCGGTTGGGGTGGCTGCGGGCCCAGGCGATGTAGCCGCGCATCGCCGCGCGGAGGACCTCGCCGGGCGGGCCGGCCGGGCGCGCGGTGGTGAGCGAGGCGAGCTCGCGGGCGGCGACGGCGGCGAGCAGCGACTGCTTGTTCGCGAAGTGTTTGTAGGGCGCGTTGTGCGAGACGCCGACGCGGGCGCCGACCTCGCGCAGCGTCACGGCGTCGACGCCGCCTTCGTCCAGGAGGCGGGTTGCGGCGTCGATCAGCGCCTCGCGGGTGCCCATCCGGCCAGCTTAGCGACGGTTGACGTTGTCAACCTCGCCGACTAGGTTGACAACGTCAACCAAGGAGGTCGTGATGGGGCGTGTGGTGGTGACCGGGGCGAGCGGCGGCATCGGCGAGGCGATCGTCCGCCGGCTGGCCGCGGACTCGTCCGTGGTGATGGTCGGGCGCGACGACGGGCGGCTGCGGGCGGCGGCCGAACGTGTGCGGAGCGCCGTGCCGCACGCGGACCTGACGCTCGAACGGGCCGACCTGGCGCTGATGGCCGACGTGCGGGCGCTCGCGGCGAGGCTCCCGCCGGTGGACGCCCTGATCAGCAACGCCGCCGTCATGGCCCGCCTCGACGACGTCACGTCGGAGGGGATCCAGCGGACGCTGGCCACCAACCACCTCGCGCCCTACCTCCTGATGCGGCTGATGGCGGGGCGGGCCTCGCGGTTCGTGGTCGTGGGCGCGGACCCCGGCGGGCTGGCCCGGGTGCCGGTCGACGTCGACGACCTGGGGTCCGTGCGCGGGCTCGGCCCGGTGCCCAGCGTCCGGCCGTTCGTGCTCTACGGACGTACCAAGAACATGAACGCGATGTTCGTCTACGCCCTGGCCCGGCGCCTCGACGGCTCGGCCACGGTGAACGGGGCCCATCCGGGGATCATCAAGGGCACCGGGCTCGGCAGGGAGACCCGCGGCGCGCTGAAGGCGTTCAAGATCCTCCTGGAGGCCGGCCCCCGTCTGAAAGGACCCGACGCGGGCGCGGACACGCCCGCGTGGCTGGCCGCGTCGGACGAGGTCGAGGGTGTGACGGGCCGGTTCTTCGTCGGCCGGACGCAGGTGGACACCGCACCGCACACCACCGACGCCGCACGTTGCGACAGGCTGTGGGAAGAGAGCGCGCGCCTGGCCGGACTCGCCCCATGACGCGTCCCCGGTACGCGCCGGGCCGGACTCGCCTCCCGGTACGTCCCGTTACGCGGCCGGCGGGCGGTCCGGCGCGCGAGGCGGAACACACTCCTCATAGGTGATCTGGCAGATCCGGGCCGGTCACTCGCCGAGCATGGCGTGCATCATCTCGACCCACGTGGTCACGAACGTGTCGTCGTCGACCCCGACGGAGGTCACCCGGAGCACGCTGCGCAGCACGCGGGACGACAGCAGGGAGCCGAGCCCGACGGCGGCGACGGCGGTGGCGCGCTCCTCCGGCAGGGCGGCGCGGTCGTGCAGCCAGGCGGCGAACCCGGCGTACGTGCTGCTCACCAGCTGCTCGATCGCGACCTCGACGATCCCCGGCAGGCTGCGCGCCTCGGACGCCATGATCCGGAGCAGCTCCTCCTCGCTGTCCAGCTCGGCCAGGATGTACCGGGCCGTGAGGGTGAGCTCCGCCCGGAGGTCGCCGAGGTCGGTCAGCACGCGGCGGATGTCGCGCAGCGCGTCGAGCCGCGCGAGATGCCGCTCGATCCCGGCCGAGAGCACGGCCTCCTTCGACCGGAAGTGGTGGTAGAGACCACCCGCGCCCGGGGTGAGCCCGGCCGCCTCCTCGATCTGGGCGACGCTCGTGCCGCGGTAGCCGTTCTCGCCGAAGAGCCGCATGGCCGAGTCGACGATCCGCTCTCTGGTCGGGCTTGACGCTGTCACGCACCTAAGTAAACACTGAGCAGACAGCAGTGTCTACTTACGGGGACTCGCTTATGACTGAGAACGAGGAACGGCCGCAACCCATCCGCAAAGGCCGCGTCGTCCGCGCGGCGCCCATGCTGGGGATGGCGAGCCGCACCGCCGGGGAGGCGGTGGTCGCCTCGCTGCGCAAGAAGGTCACGGGCAAGGACACCTCCGCCGAGGTGCACGCGCGGGCCGCCGAGCGGTACGTCCAGAGCCTCGGACGTTCCAAGGGCGTCCTGATGAAGGCGGGTCAGCTGCTCTCCTTCGTCTCGTTCGCGCCCGCGGTCGACGGCGACTACCAGCGCGTCTACCGGACCGCGCTCGCCCGGCTGCAGGACGACGCCCCGCCGATGCCGACCGAGGTCGCCCGCGGGGTGGTGACCGCCGAGCTCGGCGCGCCGCCCGAGGAGGTGTTCGCCGAGTTCACCCCCGAACCCCTCGCCGCCGCCTCGATCGGCCAGGTGCACGCCGCGCGCCTCCACGACGGCCGCCAGGTCGCGGTGAAGATCCAGTACCCGGGCGTGGCCGAGGCGATCCGGGCCGACCTGGGCAACACCGAACTGCTCGCCACGTTCTTCCAGCTGGCCCGCCCGCTCGCCGGCGGCATGACACGGGTGGACGTGCGCAAGCTCGCCCACGAGGCCGCCGAACGCATCGGCGAGGAACTGGACTACCGGCGCGAGGCGGCCAACCAGGCCGAGTTCGCCGACGCCTACCGCGGCCACCCGTTCATCCGCGTCCCCGAAGTGATCTCCGAGCTGAGCACCGGCCGGGTCTTCACCATGGGCCTGGCCGAAGGAATGCGCTGGTCACAGGCCCTGACCGTGGACGACCAGGCCCTCAAGGACCAGTGGGCCGAGGCCGTCTACCGTTTCACGCTCGGCACCCTGCGCCGGTTCGGCCTCTTCAACGCCGACCCGCACCCGGGCAACTACCTGTTCAACGCCGACGGCACCGTCACCTTCCTCGACTTCGGCTGCGTCAAGCGCTTCAGCCGCCGCCAGGTCTCCGGCATCCGCGACCTCGTCCAGGCGACCGCGGCCGGCGACGCCGACGGGGTCTTCGCCGCCATGGCCGAAGCCGGCTTCATCGACGTCTCCAACCCTGACCTCCCCGAACCGGCCGAGGTCCTGGCCTACTTCCGCACCTCGCTCCGCCCGATCGTCGACCCGCAGCCGTTCACGTACACCTCCGACCACGCCGCCGAAGCGGTGCGGAGCATGTTCTCCCCGTTCGGCCCGCAGAGCTCGGTGGTCCGGCGCCTGTCCATACGGCCCGACTACCTCCTGCTGACCCGCATCGACCTGGGCATGACCGCCGTCCTGGCCGAACTGAACGCCACCGGCCCCTGGGACGCCATCTGCCGCGAGTGGGACCACGGCGATCCGCCCGCCACCCCGTACGGCGAACTCGACCAAGCCTTCTGGAGGGAAAATGCCGACAACCGTGACCGAGCCGGTTCGCTGGGTTGACGACCTGCGCTCCTTCGTCGTCACCGGTTACGACGAGGCGTCAGAGATCCTGCGCGGCCCCGGCTGGAGCAGTGACCCCGCCCGCAACCCCGAGGCGCCCGAGATCCTCCGCGCCCTGCCGCCCGGCGTCCTCCTCTTCCTGGACCCGCCCGACCACACGCGCCTGCGCACCCTGATCGCGCCCGCGTTCACGCCGCGAGCCCTGGAACGCCTCCGCCCCCGCGTCATCGCCGTCATCGACGCCGTCCTGGACGATCTCTTCGCGTCCCCCGAAGTCGACCTCATGGAGGAGGCGGCCTACCTCATCCCGCTCGCGGTCATCGCCGAACTCCTCGACGTGGGGCTGGAAGGCGCCGAACTCTTCCGCGCCCGAACCCCCGCCCTCGTCCGCATGCTCGAATGGTCGCCCACCGCCGACGACCTCGAACAGAGCGTCCTCGCCGCGCAGGAACTCACCATGTTCCTGCTGCCCGTCCTCGACGAACGCCATCGCGCGCCCCGCGACGACTTCATCAGCGCCCTGGCGACCGCCGGAATGACCCCCGAGGAAATGGTCGGAACGTGCGTCCTCCTCCTGGCCGCCGGCCACGAGACCACCGCCAACCTCATCGGCAACGGAACGCTGGCCCTCCTCCAGAACCCCGACCAGATCCCGCACCTCCACGCCAACCCGCCTCACGCCATCGAAGAACTCCTCCGCCTCCAAACCCCCGTCAAACGCGTCGGCCGCCTGGCCCTCACCGACCACCGCATCGGCGGCTGCGAAATCCCCGCCGGCCATCCCGCCGTCCTCCACATCGACGAGATCCACCGAGACCCCCGCCGCTACGGGCCCGCCCCCGACCCCGACCGCCTTGACCTGTCCCGCGTCCCGCAGCCCCATCTGGCCTTCGGCTCCGGGCACCACTACTGCCTAGGCGCCGGCCTGGCCCGCATGGAAGCCACCGAAGCCCTGCCCCGCCTCTTCACCCGCTACCCCACCCTTCGCCTAGCCACCCCTGATCCGACCTGGCGCTCTTCGAGTACGTTCCACAGCCTCACCTCCCTTCCCGTCCGCCTGTAGCAATCGCGGCATTTGGTTCGGGAATTCGCGCCTGGGGGCGGGGACGGGGGCTGGGGGCTGGGGCTCTGTGTTTGCCTGCCCGGTCTGCATGTCTCTGGACGTCTCTCTGGTCAGGACGGAGGCACTGAACAAGGGCCCTCCTTGGCTCACCGGTCGTCCCTTGGTTCACCGGTCGTCCAAGTACGGGAGCCGGGCGAGCGGGAAGCGGCTTCAATCTCGGCAGCGACTAGAAGGGGGATGGGGCTGAGGTCTCTGGGTTCTTGTGGGACGGAACATCTCCGGTTCAATCTCTTTGATCCTGTCGGGGCGGCGGCATCGGTCACTCCGTTGATCCAACCTTCCGCCCGAGTGCAGGTCGGGGCGGTCTGTTGTTCAGACGCGGCAGCGACAAGAAGGTATGAGGGGCGTTAAGGTCTGGCTTTCGCTGCGGGTCGACACGTTCCTGCTTAGATCATTAACCCTTTCGGGATTAGCGGCGTCGGCCGCCCCTTTGGTCCGGCTGTTCGCCCGGGTGCGGAGTCAGTGGGCTTTCTGTTCAAACGCGGCAGCGACAAGAAAGTGGGCGGGCGGTTGAGCCTTGATGCTTCGCTGCGGGTCGATGCTTCTCCGGTTAGATCTTTAGCCCCTTCGGGGTTGGCGGCCCCGGTCACCCCTGTGGCTACGCGTGGGCGCCCGGATGCGGGTGGGTGGGATCTGCTGTTCAAGCTTGGCATCGACAAGAAAGTAGGCGGCCGGTCAGGGCTTTCCTGCCATTGCGTGGGCGGGTCTGTGGTTGATGTTCGAACTTTTTGGCCGCGCGAAGCGCGGGTTTCCGGCACAACCTCAGGCGGCAGCGCCGCCTCCGCCTAATCGCACCCTTGGACCTCTGGGGCCTGCGCCAACGTGCCAGCAACGCTCGGAGGGGCGGAGGCTTGTGCGCAATGGGCCAGTCCGGCTCCGCTCAGCCATCCACCAGCAGCAGCCGGCTCAGACTCCGACTCACCCGTGCCGGGCCACGCACGACCGTTGGACGATCAACCACCCAACGGTGCCGCCCGCCGCGACCTGATCAACCACCCAACGGTGCCGCCCGCCGCGACCTGATTGCGTCCGGGTGAATTGTTGGCCACCTGCGGCCATCCGAAATGTCCGTAATCAGATAATTGCAATCCGTGACCGTCGATATAATCAAGACATGCATTCGATCGCGACGGATCTAGAGACCGCTTCCACCGCGGAATTGGTGGAAGCGGTAGCCGCGATCGCCACCCAACTCGCACACCGGCCCGCCCCCGACTCCGGATCTGCTTGCATGGAGTTGGCCGAGGAGTTGGCGCGTGCGTTCGATCAAGGCGAATTCGCATTGGCTGCGATGATCGCAGTAGTGGATCGCACCGGTGAAATGAAAAACTGGGGGCTGCCGTCCACCCAGGCGTGGCTGCGCTGCCGTCTGGGGATGCGGGAAGGCCGCGCGAAAGAACGCATCACCCTGGCCCGGCAGTTGCCGCGTTTGGAGCGGGTGAGTAAGGACCTGGCTGCCGGTGCCCTGTCGCTCGGCTACGCGGCTACGGTTGCCGACGCCGTGCAGCGGTTGAACGATGAGGACTGCGCGGCCGCCGAGGACATCCTGTTGAACGCGGCCAACGACGGCTTGTCGGCGGGCAAGGTGGCGCGGTTGGGCCGCAAGATCCATGACCTGGTGGCTGAGCAGAGCGGCACCGAGAAAGCCCCCGAGGACGTCAAGCGCGGTTATGAGCGTTCGTGGTTGACGTTGAGCCGGTCGTTGGATGGTGGGTCGTATGTGAACGGGTGGCTCAATCCCGAAGACGCCGGGATCCTGGAGGGCACCCTCGGCCCGCTGACCAAACCCGCAGGCACCGACGACCGCCGCGACCTAGGTGAACGGACCGCAGCAGCGTTGACGACGGTGCTGTCGCAGGGGCACAAGGACACCCGCGTCACCGTCATCGCCAACCTGGAGACGCTGATGGGCGAGGGCGCGCCCGGTTGGCTGCGTGACGGCACCCAGGTCCCGGCCGAGCAGGTGCGGCGGCTGGCGCTCACCGCCGGCGTCTCACCGCTGCTCCTGGGGCCGGGGAACGTGCCGCTCTACCTGGGCCACACCGTCCGGATCGCCAGCCCAGGCCAACGCAGGGTGCTGGAAACCCAATACGACACCTGCGCGGTGCGTGGGTGTGAGGTGCCGGGCTTCCTGTGCGAAGTCGACCACGTCGATGGGTGGGCGCTGGGAAACAGCCCCACCGACATCAACAAACTCGCGCTGTGCTGCGGCTGGCACAACCGGTGGAAACACACC
Source organism: Spirillospora sp. NPDC047279 (assembly GCF_040643285.1). NCBI lineage: Bacteria > Bacillati > Actinomycetota > Actinomycetes > Streptosporangiales > Thermomonosporaceae > Spirillospora > Spirillospora sp. NPDC047279. The sequence goes on along the minus strand of NZ_JBEYUA010000006.1, from coordinate 373 downwards.
CACCCCGACCAGATACAGATCACCAAGGACCAGCACGGACGCTACGTCTACCGGGCGCTGCCACCCGGCGGGATCGCACGATCAAGACGCGGCAGATGGCCCACGGGACGAACACCCGACCCAGGTGACAGCGACAACCCGTGGAACGGCCACCACCTCGCAGCCTGAACACCCCACAACCAACCTTTGGGCCCGGCGGAGACACCACACCACCGGGCCCACAGGCACGCCCACAAATGCCGCAGCCCTCCTGCCGTCCGCCGCGAGCATCACAGTGGTGTCTCGCGTCAAGAAGTTGGCTCAGAAACCCGGATCTGAAAGTTGGGGATGCTGGCTCGGGTTGGTGTAGATCTCGACCGGCCGGTGGCCACCG
>NZ_JBEYUA010000005.1:303122-600433 GCF_040643285.1 Spirillospora sp. NPDC047279 | reverse complement strand
AGGTCCATACCGAGTACCTGGACCGGCAGCAAGCAGCGTAGATCTGCCCGCAGATCACCCATCAGGATGCTGTCCGGAAAACGCGGGGCCCCTCAACCACACCAACCAAAAGGCCGACCACGCCTCTCAACTCCGCCGCTAACAGACCTGATGTGATCACTGCACCTGCACCGGACGCACACCCCCGCCCAGCCAGCACGGCAACGCTTGTCAGCGTGAACGCCAGCCCCCGAAAGCTTTCACCTAACAGGCCATGCCCGCTGTCCGCTCGCTTCGTTCGTCGCTGCCAGGTTCGGGCCTCAGCGCCGCCCCAGCCGCGCTCGGACGACTACACCGGCCAAAAGGGGGACCGGCCCCGTTCAGCCCGTCCCCAACGGGCCTGAAGTGACCGCCACCCCTGCACCGGACGCGCACTCCGCGTCCAGCGCGGCAACGCTTGTCTGCGTGAACGCCGGCTACCGGAGACCTTCGGCTAACCGGACATACTCGCCGTCCACTCACTTCGTTCGTCGTCGCCAGGTCCGAACCCCCAGCACCGACCAACCGCAGACGGACGATCACATCAACCAAGGGGCGACCACTCCCGCATAACCCCTGCCCCCAACGGACCTGATCTGACCGCCGCACCCATGATGAGCAGGATCGCGGTCGGTCGGGGGCAGGCTTCAGCGGTGTCCGGTGGGGGCGCGCTTCCCGCTCCGGCGGTTACGAGCCGCAACAGCGTGGCGAACCCGCCGCACCCACAGGCCAGTGCACACCGCTACCCACTCGATCAGGTCGGTACTGGTCACCTGCTCCACTGCAAGATCCTTGGCCGAGGCCGTTACGGGACAGGTCTTAGAGGGGTGGGGCCTTGCGGGCCGAACCTCGGTAGGTGCCGGCGTCGTACCGCCGTTCGTTCTCCTCGAGCTTGTCCTCCGCCGCCTGCGCCAGATCCACGCCCAGCAGATCGGCGAGCCGGATCAGGTACAGGAACACGTCGCCGAGCTCCGCGCGCATCCGCGCCCCGGCCGCCGCGTCGTCCATGACCTTGCGCGACTCCTCCGGAGTGAGCCACTGCAGTTCGGCGAGCAGTTCCCCCGTCTCGCCCGCCAGTGCCATCGCGATGTTCTTGGGCGTGTGGAACTGCTCCCAGTCCCGATCCACCGCGAACTCCCGCAACCGCCCGGCCAGCTCCTCGATCCCCATCGTCACGCCGCCAATCTACGGCGCCCTCGGCCATCAGGCGCGGAGCCGGCGTGCGCGTTCTACCGATCGTCGGGTGGCAGCATGTGTGCGCGACGTTCCTCGGGTGTCAACACACGGAAGACCCGGGACCGGGCCCGGGCCCATCAGCTCGTCGAGATCTACCTCGGCCTTCCAGACGCGCACCGTGCCGTCGTACGAGCCGGTGATCACAGAACGGCTGTCCGCCGTCCACGCGACGCAGGTCAGCCGGTCGCGGTGGACGCCGACCACTCCGATCTCGGTGCGGGAGCGAGTGTCCCAGATCCGGACCGTGCGGTCGTACGAGGCGGTCGCGATCCGGGTGCCGTCCGGCGACCAGGCGACGGCGTGCACCCGGTCGTCATGGCCGACGAGGACGGCCGGCTCGTCGCCGGAGACGACCGACCAGATCCGCGCGGTGCGGTCCGCCGAGCCGGTGACGACGAAACGTCCGTCCGGCGACCATGCCACGTCGTCGACCCGCAGTTCAGGCCCACAAAGGATCTTGTAGGTGCGCCCGGCCAGCGTGTCCCAGATGGGAACCGTGCGGTCGTTCGAGGACGAGGCCAGGAGGAAGCCGCGGGGCGACCAGGCGAGGCCGGCGACCCCCTGGGGCCTCTCAGTTCCCGGACCGGCGGACCGTCGACGGCGTTCCAGAGGCGGACCACCCGGTCACGGCCACCGGTCGCCACCTGCCTGTGGCCGACGGCGATGGCCTGGGGGACCGCCGAGCCGTGCTCGCGAGGTCGGCCGGGAACGTCCGGCAAGACGGGGCCGGCCCGAATCCACCTCGTGGACACCCGCTGGACGGGATTCGTACCGCATGCGGTCATGGTGCGACCGTTTCGTTGCAGAATGTCGATCTACGATGGGGCGGTGGACGGGAGGTGGGACTCTGCGCGGCGGGGTGGTCCTGGGCGGGCGGTACCGGATGGCGCGGCAGCTCGGCCGGGGTGCGATGGGGGAGGTCTGGCGTGCCTGGGATCTGCTGCTGCGGCGGCCGGTGGCGGTGAAGATCCTGCACCGGCATCTGGGCGCCGATCCGGGGCTGGTCGAACGGTTTCGGCAGGAGTTCCGGGTGGTGGGGGCGTTGCGGCACGAGGGCGTGACCGTCGCCTACGACGCGGGCGAGGACGGCGGCGTGCTGTTCTACGTCATGGAGCTGCTGGAGGGGGAGGACCTCTACTCGGTGCTGGCGCGGGCGCCGGACGGGCTCTCGGTGGAACGGGTGCTGCATCTGGGCGAGCAGGTCGCGGAGGCTCTCGGGGCGGCGCATGAGCGGGGCATCGTGCACCGCGACATCAAGCCGAGCAACCTGGTGCTGCTGGCCGGGGACCGGGTGAAGATCTGCGACTTCGGCATCGCGCGGTTCGTCCAGGAGGACGACGCGTCCAGCACGGCGGTCGGCACACCCGAGTACATGGCCCCCGAGCAGGGCAGGGGCGGGGCGGTGGACGGGCGGGCCGACCTGTACGCGCTCGGGTGCGTCCTGCACGCGCTGCTCGTCGGGCGGCCCCCGTTCGAGGGAAGACATCTCGCCGCGCTCGTTCACCAGCACATGAACGCGCGCGTCGAGTCGCTGCGGGCGCGGCGGGCGGAGATCCCCCAGGGGCTGGACGACCTGGTGCTGGCGTTGCTGGCCAAGGATCCCGACGACAGGCCGGGCGACGCCGTGACGGTGGGGGAGACGCTGCGGGCCATCCGGGAGGGCCGGATGGTCGAGATCGACGTGCCCGAGCCGGCGGAGGAGGAGGCCCCCGAGGTGTCGTTCCGCGTCGAGGTGAGCCAGAACGAGTACCTGCCGCCGGGCGGTGACGACGTGCAGGCGGTCGTGTCGGTGACCTGCGAGGCGGATGAGGACGGCGAGCGCCGGCCGCCGGTGTCGATGGTCTTCGTCGTCGGGTGCTCGTGGGACATGGACCGGGACGAGGCGGCGGCGGTGCGTGAGGCGATCGCGGACGCGATCGACCTGCTGGGCGAACGCGACAGGTTCGCGGTGATCGCGGGGTCGGAGACGGTCGACTGGGTCTATCCGCGGACCTCGCGGCTGGTCGCGGCGACGCCCGCCGCCAAGGCGGAGGCCAGGCGGGCGATGCGGCTGCTGCGGCCGGCCAGGCGGGCCGCCTTCGGGTTGTGGTTGCGCATCGCGTTCGGGCTTCTGGCGGAGCAGCCGACCTCGATCCGCCACGCCGTGCTCCTGACGAACATGGCGGGGGACGTCGACATCGCGGCCGACCTGCGGGCCGCGGTGGTCGCCGCGGGCGGCGTCTGCACCTGCGACGTGCGGGGGATCGGGAACCACTGGAACGTCCAGCAGCTGCGGGCGATCACCGAGCCGCTCGACGGCAGCCTGGACCTGGTGGCGTCCGCGCGCAAGGGGCTCCGGACGGAGCTGGCGGAGATCGTCGAACGTACCCGCGGGCAGGTGATGACCGGTGTCGCGTTGCGGGTGAGGACGCCGCGCAACGCCTCGGTCGAGTACGTGAAGGAGCTGTACCCGCGGCTGAGAGCCCTGCCGCGCGACGGCGACGACCATCCGCTCCGGGCCTGGCGGCGGGGCCGCCGCGACTACCACTTGGCGGTGCGCGTGGAGCCGGGCGAGGCCGGCGCCCACCGGCTCGCCGCCTGGGTCGAGCTGGTCAGGGAGGGTGAGGAGGTGCTCGCCTCGGGACGGCTCTTCGCCGCGTGGTCGGCGGACGGGCGTGCCACGCCGGGGGCGGCGGCCGTCCGGCCGGACGCCGGGACCGCGCCCGAACCGGTCCGGTCAGGGGCGCAGGCGGGCGGCGCGGGCGATCCAGGGAGTGGCGCCGAGGTCGGTGAAGGCGGCGTGGGCCGCCTCTAGCTGCGGCAGCGCGGCGGGCTTGCCGCGGCGGCGGAGCCATTCGCCGTAGAGGAGCCGGGTGCGGGCCTCCTGGAACGGCTGGCCGGCGGTGGCGTGGTGGGCGAGGGCCGCCTCGAAATGGGCCGGGGCGTCGTCGGGACGGGTGAGGGCCATCGAACGGGCGGCGATCGCGGCGGTCCAGGGACGCCGGATGACCTCGGCCCAGGAGTGCAGGTCGGTCAGGGCCTGCTCGTCGGTGGTGCCGGAACGGTAGGCGGCCTCGATCTGGTCGACGATGCAGAACATCGCGATGATCGGGTGGGACGGGGCTCCCGCGCGGACGTCGCGCAGGTGCTCGAGCGCGGCGCCGTAGCGGCCGAGGCTGAGCTCCAGCACGCCGAGGGCCCAGGTGGCGAGGGCGGGCGTGGTGACCACGCCGTGGTGGTGGCCGTAGTCGAGGGCCTGGCGGGCCAGCGCGCGGCAACGTTCCTCGTCCCCCTGGACGGCGGCCAGCCAGGCGATGAGCGCGCCCAGGTGGGCGGTGCGGTGGGGCTGGTCGAGGTCGAGGCTGATCCGGTGGCCCTCGGCGGCGCACTCCATGGCCTGGCGGTGGCGGTCGCGCATCAGGTCGGCCTGGGCCTGGATCGCGAGGGCGCCGGGGAGCAGGCCGGCCATGCCGCGTTCGCGGGACTGGGCCACGACCGAGGCGGCCAGCTCGTGGGCGCGGGCGTCGTCGGCGGCGACCAGCGCGAGGGAGGCCGCCAGCAGGCGCTGCGGCGGGTGGTCGGTGGGGAGCGCCTGGAGCTTCTCGTTCAGGCCGTTCGCCGCCGAGTAGTCGCCGCTGAGGATGTCGGCGAGCGAGGACAGCGCGCTGAAGATCGGCTGGGCGGCCTGCGGGAGCCGGTCGAGGAGCTCGGCGGCGTCGCGGGCCAGGGCGGGGTCGGAGGCGAACGAGGCGTTGCGGATCGCGGCGGCGAGCATCAGCGCGGCGGCCTGCGGGTCGGCCGTCTCGATCAGCTTGGCGCCCTCGGTGAGGATGCGGCCCGCGACGGCGGGCGAGCCCTGCTCGAACTCCACGGCCGCACGGACCCGGGCCAGGCCCGCCAGCACGTTCTCGTCGGTGGTGAGGTCGGCGGCCTGCTCGGCGAGGGCGCTCGCGGTGCGGGGGCGGCCGGCCTCGACCGCGGCCTCGGCGGCCAGGAACAGGCGGCGGGCCCGTGCCGCGGCCGCGGGGGTGAGCTCGGCGGCGCGGACGTAGGCGGAGACGGCGGCCGAGTAGCCGACCCGTTCCAGCGCCCGGTCGGCGACCCGTTCCATCGCCAGGGCGATGTCCTCGCGCGGCTCGGTCGCGGCCGCGGCCAGGTGCCAGGTGCGGCGCTCGGTCGCGTCGCCGCTCTGCGCCAGCGCCTCGGCGATGGCGTGGTGGGTCTCCAGTCGGCCGCCGTGCGTCGCGCTCCGGTAGACGGCCGAGCGCATGAGGGGGTGGCAGAACTCCGCGCGCCCGCCCGCCAGGGTGAGCAGCCCGGCGGCGACGGCGGGCTTGAGGTCGTCGGCCGCGTCGGCGTCCGACCCCAGATGCCGAACCGCCCGTACGGCCAGGTCGACGTCGCCGGTGTCGTCGGCGGCCAGCACGAGCAGGAGCGCCTGGGTGGTCTCGGGCAGCGCGCGGGCGTGGTGGTGGAACGTCTCGATCAGCCGGCCGGTCAGCGGCAGCGCCCCGGCCGGGTGGGACGGCAGGGCCTCGTCGCGGCTGGCCTTGCCCAGCTCGGCGAGGGCGAGCGGGTTGCCGAGGGCGTCGTCCAGGATGCGGGCGCGGATCTCGGGGGAGAGGTGCGGCGCGTGCTCGGACAGCAGGGCGGTCGCGTGCTCGCGTTCGAGCCGGGAGACGACCAGCTCGGGCACCTCGGCGTCCAGGAACGTGTGGGCCGGCTCGCGGGTCGCGATGAGCGCGGCGATCGCGTCGCCGCGCAGCCGGCGGGTGGCGAGCAGGAGCGCGTCCGCCGACGGCCGGTCCAGCCACTCCAGGTTGTCGATCAGGCACAACACCGGCGCCTCGGCGGCGAGGACGGACAGGAGGCTGGACGTGGCGAGGCCGATCTGGAAACGGTCGCGGGTCGTCGCCTCCGCCATGCCGAACGCGCCGCGCAGCGCGGCCGCCTCGGACGCCGGCAGCGAGCCGAGCCGGTCGAGGACGGGCAGGAGCAGCTGGTGCAGGGCGGCGAACGGGAGCTCGAGCTCCGTCTCGACACCGATCACCCACAACACCGTCGCCCCGCTGTGCCCACCCTGCCCGCTGTGCCCGCTCTGACCACTGTGCGCGCCCTGCCCGCTCTGACCGCCGTGCGCGCCCTGCCCGCTGTGTCCACCCTGCGAGCGCTGCCCGCTGTGCGTGCCGTGCCCACCCTGGCCGCCGGGTGCGCCGGGTGCGCCGCGCCCACCTTGCTCGCCGGGTGCGCTGTGCCCACTCTGCCCACCGTGCGCGCGCTGCCCGCTGGGTGCGCCGTGCCCGCCGGGTGCGCTGGGTGCGCCGTGCCCGCCCTGCGCGCCGGGTGCGCCCTGCCCGCCGTGTGTGTCGGGTCCGCGCTGGTCCGCGCGAGTGGCGTGTCCGGCGTGTTCAGAGTGTCTGGCGTGTTCGGCGTGGATGGCGTGTTCGGCGTGGTGGAGCAGGGCGGTCTTGCCGATGCCGGGCTCGCCGCGCAGGATCAGGGCCCCGCCGGCCCCGCCCGCGGCGTCGGCGAGGAGCCGATGGATGACCTGGAGTTCTCCTGACCTGCCTTTCAGGGGAAATCCGACCATGGGGCCAGTCTGGTTGATCCGGGCGGGCCGCGGCCACCGGATCGGCGGACCCGGGGGTGACCCGAACGGCATTCGGAATACCGGTTACCTGCTGGTAAGGTCGGGCTCGTTGATTAGTTGCTCCACGCAACTCTGCACCTCCCGAAAGGACCGCGCCGTGCGAGCGGATCTCCACGAGCCCTTCACCGACGGGCGCGACAAGCTCTTCATCGACTTCTTCAACAAGGACGAGTCGTACTTCGGCTCGCTCGTCGGGCTGGAACTCGAGGAGATCCGGGTGGACTACGCGCGCATGCGGCTCCCGTACCGGCCGCGGCTCAACCAGCCCGCCGGGGTGGTGCACGGCGGCGCCATCGCCACGCTCATCGACACCGTCGTGGTCCCGGCCGTCGGCGGGATCTACGACCAGATGCCGGTCCTGCTGACGGTCGACATGCAGCTGCGCTACCTCAGCGCCGCCCGCGAGACCGACCTGGTCGCCGAGGGCTGGATCACCAAGCGCGGCCGGTCGACGGTGTTCTGCCAGGCCGAGGTGCGCGGCGAGGACGGCGAGGTCGTGGCCGAGGGCTGGCACGTCTACCGCGTCATCCTTCCGAAGAAGGACTGACCCCGCCGCCGCGCGCGGCGGCCAGTTCCCGCCGGTCGTCCGGCCGGACGGGCTCGTGGATCTCGGTGAAGCCGCCGGTCGCGCTCATCACGATCCGTCCGGTCTCGCGGCCGTGCAGCGCCTCCTCGCGTTCGCGGGCCGTGAGGAACAGGCAGATCCGCTGGGTGACGACGAACGCCAGCACCGGCGCGGCGAACACCGCGATCCGGAAGAACCACGTCACCGCGAACAGCGACAGGTGGAAGTTGTAGGCGATCTGGTCGTTGGCGGCCGCCGCCCACAACAGGCCGTAGAAGGTGATCCCGGCCGCGCCGACGCCCGTCCGGGTGGCCGCGTCGCGTGGCCGGTCCAGGAAGTGGTGGACGGCGTTGTCGCCGGTCAGCCGCCGTTCGAGCGCGGGGTAGGCGGCCAGCACCGTGAAGAACGCGCCGGGCACGACGAGCGCCGGGACCAGGACGGCCAGGGTCAGCGGATGACCGGCCACGTCGAACTCCCAGCCCGGCATGATCCGGATCGCGCCGTCCAGGAAGCCCATGTACCAGCCGGGCACCGCGCCGGCGGTGATGTCGCCCGGCTTGTACGGGCCGAACTGCCAGATCGCGTTGATCTGCACGAACGCCCCGAGGAACGTCAGCACCCCGGCCGTCGCCAGGAACAGCGCCACCGACGTGCCCGCCGGAACGGCCGTCGCCCCCGCGCCCCCGGCGCCGGGACCGGCGAAGTGGGTGTGGCCGTTCTTGCGGATCAGCCGCCGGCGCAGCAGGAACAGCCCGATCATCGCGCCCGGCAGCAGCAGGACGTGCGCCCAGTAGAAGCGCGGGATGATCGCGTCGCCCGGGAAGTCGCCGCCGAAGAGCAGCCAGGTCAGGTCGGTGCCGATCAGCGGGATCGACTGGGTCACGCCCTGGATCAGCCCCAGGCTCCCGCCCGACAACATGTCGTCCGGCAGGATCGACCCGGTCACCCCGGCCGCCATGCCGAGCAGCAGCAACGTGATCCAGATCAGCCAGTTGAGGCCGCGCGGCCTGCGGTAGGCGCCGGTGAAGAACATCCGCAGCAACTGCAACGTGATCGCCGCGATGAACACCAGCGCGGCCCAGTGGTGGGCCTGCCGGACCAGCAGCCCGCCGCGCACCTCGAAGCCGATGTCGAGCGTCGACCGGTACGCCTCGGTCATCGGCACGCCCTTGAGCGGCGTGTACGAGCCGTCGTACACGACCCGTTCCATGCTCGGGTCGAAGAACACGGTCAGGAACGCGCCCGTCACCAGGAGAACGGCGAACGTGTACACCGCGATCTCCCCGAACAGGAACGTCCAGTGGTCGGCGGTCGACCGCCGCCGGCCCATCAGCGTGCGTACGAGACTCTTCTCGGCCATCGGGTCACAGTCCTTCGTCGAGGTCCGTCACCCTTAAGACGTGAGGTGACCCCCCGGTTGTGACACGAGAAGGCCCTGCCGGCGGTGTGATCCGCGCCGCATCTGCCTGCGCCGCATCTAGCCGCGCCGCGTCTGGCCCGGGCCGCGGCCCGCGTCCGGGCCGGAGCCGTTGCCGGATCCGGAGCCGCAGCACGCGGTGGGGCGGCCGGTGTCCTCCGTGAGGAGGTCGTCGGCCCAGAAGTCGATGAGCTCCTCCTCGTCCAGCCGCGTGGGCGGCGTGAGCGGGACGTCCCGGCCCGAACGCAATGCCCAGGTCGTCATGAGCATCTTCGCGAGGTTCTCGTCCTCGGTGGAACCGCCGGCGCCGGTAGGCCCGGCGGGTTCCGGCGGTTCGGAGGTGGCTGCCACAGCGCCCCGTTCTCAGGCGGGCCCGGTGGGATCGACCCGATGCCGACCCCGCCCGGGCCCGCCCCCGTGGGTCCGACGGAGAATCGGCACCGGGATCGATCACCCTGCAAGGTGCCGGAGGATCTTTCCTCAGGTACGCACATCAGCCAATCGTGAATTCCGTTCACCGGCCATCCCCGAATTCCGGGATACCCGGCCCAGGCGGGCCAGATCTAGAATCCGCGGTTGTGGGTGTTAGCGGCAGGCAGACCGCGACGGCGCGGGTGACGGCCCCGTCGGGACAGGTCGTCGGAATTCTCGAGGGCGGCCGGCTGGAGTTCGGGCGCGGGGCCGACATGGACGTGGTGATCTCGGCTGACCGGGCGCTCTCCCGCCGCGCCGGGATCATCGCCGCGGTGGCGGGCGGCGCGTGGGTCGCCAATCTCAGCGGGACCCACGCGCTTTACGTCGAATGCGAGGGACATCAGGTCCGGCTGCCGCCGCTGGAAGGGCGCCGGGAACCGTCCGGCGGGTGGTTCATGCGTTCGGGAACGACGCTGATCGGCTCGCGCGCGATGCTGGACGAGGGGCAGCCGCTGCGCGTGGAGATCATGTCGCGGCGGGCGGGCCGTGCCGAATCCGGAAACGGCGCGGTGAACGGAGCGGACGACGATTCGACGTTGCGCCCGCTCTATCTGGATCCGAAGACGAAACTGTTCCTGGTCGCGTTGTTGTGGTGCCGGCCGTGGTTGCTCGACCCGTCCCGGACGACGTCGTTGCCGCGCACCCCGGAGATCGCGCGGGCCGCGCTGGCGGTGACCGACGCGCACCACGAGCTGGACCGGTTCGACCGCGACCCGGCGTTCCGCGAACGTGTCGCCGCGCGGGTCGGCGAGCACCTGCGGGTGTTGCGCCGCAAGATCACCTCGCGCGGTCTGGCCCGGCCGGGCACCCGGCTGTCGGACGAGGTGGTGGTGAGCACGCTCATCGACCACGCGATCATCACCGCGGCCGATCTGGCGCGGCTGGACGACCCGTCGTGGTGCTCGCGCCAGGAGGATCTCTGGTGGGACCGTCCCTGAGCGCCGCGCCCGCGCCCGCGTTCGCCGCGTCCGCCCTAGAGGTTGTTGACGGTGAACTTCGCCCGCGCCTGGGTGGCGCCGTCCGCCGACGTCACCAGGATGTGGTGCACGCCCGGCGGGATCTTGCCGGCGAAGAACTCGCGGTTCTGGTTGAGGGCGTAGTTGAACGTGCCCTTGACGTCGGCGACCGGCTTGGCCGGAGAGGGTTTGAGCTTGTCGATCCGGATCGTGATCTGGGCGCCGGGACTCCAGCCGCGGCCGTGGACCACGAACACGGTGTGCCCGTCGCCCTGAGGCTGGTTGAGCATGATGCGAGGCTTCCCACCGAGCCGTTCGCCGGCGCCCGACCACGGGACCGGCGGGGCCGGCGGTGGGCCGCCGCCCCGGTTCTGCTGCGCCTGCTGACCCGTGCCCTGCCCACCGTTCTGCGCGCCGTCCTGCCCGTCGCCGCGGTCGCCGTACACCGCGCCCAGCAGGCCGGCGGCGACGACCAGCACGACCACGCCCGCGGTGACCAGGACGCGGCGGGCCGCCGGGCCGCCGCGCCGGCCGACGGTCGCCGGCGACGCCATGTCGGCGCTGGACCCGACGCCGGAGCCGTCGCCAGGCCGCGCGAAGCGTTCGGCGGGTCCCGCCCGGCCCTCCGCTCCCGCCCCGCCCTCCGCCTTCGGTTCGCCGCCCGCGCCGGCGCCGCCCTGGCCGTCGGCCGACTGCGCCTGGAGGGCGGCGAGCGCGGGACGGACGGCGGGGGCGGACGTGGGGGAGGCGAACGTGGAGTCCTCGTCGGCTTCGCCGCGCTCCCCGTTCGAGGCCGCCGGGCGGCGCGGCCAGTGCCGGTAGTCCTCGATCAGTGCGAGGGCGCAGTCGGGCAGGTCCGGGGAGGGGAGCTCGGGGCCGGGGCCGTAGCCCAGCCGCGCGAGCAGCGCGGTGGCGGTCGGCCGCAGGCCCGGCTCGCGTTGCAGGCAGGCGGTCACCACGTCGGTCAGCTCGGCGGGCAGGCCGCTCAGGTCGGGCGGCTCGGTCGCCAGCCGGACGAGGATCTCGGTCACCGAATCGCCCTCGTACGGCGGATGCCCGGTCGCCGCGTACAGCAGCGTCGACCCGAGCGCGAACACGTCGCTCGCCTGCACCGTCTTGCGCGCGTTGCGCGCCTGCTCGGGCGCCATGTAGGCCGGGGTGCCGACCGCCTGGTGCGTCGCGGTGAGCGTGGGCCGCTCGGCCGCCCGCGCCACCCCGAAGTCGATGACGCGCGGCCCGTCCGCCGACACCAGCACGTTGGACGGCTTGAGGTCGCGGTGCAGCAGGTCCGTCCTGTGGATCGACTCCAGTGCCTCGGCGCAGCCGGCGGCCAGCCAGCGCACCGCCGCCACCGGCAGCGGCCCGCACACGCGGACGAGGCGGTCGAGTGAGGGCGCGGCGACGTACGAGGTCGCCAGCCACGGCACCTCGGCGTCCGGATCGGAGTCGATCACGGGTGCGGTGAACGCGCCGCTGACCCGCCCGGCCGCGGCGATCTCGTGCCGGAACCGGGTGCGGAAGTCGCCCTCGTCGGCGAGCTCGTTGCGGATCGTCTTGACCGCGACCAGCCGTCCCGCCGCCGACCGGCCCAGGTAGACCCGGCCCATCGCCCCGGTGCCGAGCCGTCCCAGCAGCACGTAGCCGCCGATCCTGGTGGGGTCCTGCCGGGCCAGCGGCTCCAAGGGCATGCGCGGGGACCCCATCTGCTCTCCTTCTCGCTGGGCTCGTCACGGTCGGCGCACCTTTTGAGACGCCGCGAACGGCCGCGAAGTTGGAGATCCCGGCGAGATCGTCACCTCGTCAAGATCTCTTACGGATCTGGTGAAGGTCGCGCCGGACGGCCGTCCGGGTGCGGGTTCCCAGGATCCTGCGTCTGACGGCCGCGTCACATCCCGTTCGTCAAATTTGAGGCTTTTCGTGAAAATAATCGCCTCCGGCGATAAGTGCGGTTGGGTCTGATATGCGCACCACCTGTAAGTGCACCACCGGTAAGCGCACCACCTGGCAGGCCGCGACACCGGTCGGGCGGGGCCGGCTCACCGGCGAGGGCGGCCGGCGGGCTGGATGAGGGCGGACGAGGGGCGGGCTGGGCGGCGGGTTGGGCGAACATTGCCTACTCGGCGGCGATGAGACGGCAAACAGTGCTGATTCTGCGGGAGCCGGAAGTGGATTGGTCCGCGACCTGCGCTGGTTGGCCGGGGTGTTCCGGCGGACTTGCCGCAGGGTCTTGCCCGGGTGTGATGGGGCGGTTACCTTTCCACCAAACTCATAGGAAACCTTCCTATCTGAAAGAGAAGCATCTCGGGGTTCGGGGGATCGTCCGCCTGTCGTCCACCTGGCCCTTGGAGCGATCTTGCGCCGCCTCCTCTCCCGCCGCCTCCTCTCCCGCCTCGTCCTCCTCACCGTCCCCCTGCTCCTGCTCCCGCCGGCCATGCCGGCCGGCACCGCGCACGCCGCCGCGGCGGCGAGCGCCGCGTTCACCAGGACCGCCGACTGGGGATCCGGGTACGAGGGCAAGTACACGATCACCAACGGCACCGGCGCGGCGATCACGTCCTGGCGGGTCGAGTTCGACCTCCCCGCGGGCAGCGCCGCCGGCACGTACTGGGACGCGCTGCTCACCACCTCCGGGCAGCACGCGACGTTCCGCAACCGCGAGTACAACGGCACCATCGCGCCCGGCGCGTCCGTCTCGTTCGGCTTCATCGTCACCGGCTCGGGCGCCCCGCAGAACTGCACGTTGAACGGCGCGTCCTGCACCGGTGACGGCGGCCCCGGCCCCGGCCCCGGCGCCCCCGGAGCGCCCGGCACGCCGACGGTGACCGGCCGCACCGACACCTCGCTCAGCCTCTCCTGGCCGGCGGCCACCGGCACCGTCACCGGATACCGCGTGTACGAGGGCACCGCCGTGCGCGCCACCACCACCGCGACGAACGCCACGCTCTCCGGCCTCGGCACGTGCTCGACGCACACCTACACGGTCAGGGCGTACAACGCCGAGGGAGAGTCGGCGGCCGGCGCGGCCGTCACGGGCACCACCGGCGGCTGCGCCACCGGGCCGCTGCCGAAGCACTTCCTGACCGGCTACTGGCACAACTTCGTGAACGCGGCGACCGAGATGAGGCTCGCCGACGTCAACGCCGAGTACGACCTCGTCGCGATCGCGTTCGGCGAGGCGACCACCACCCCCGGCCAGGTCGTCTTCGGTCTCGACCCCGGCCTGTCGAGCGCCCTCGGCGGCTACACCGACGCGCAGTTCAGGGCCGACGTGCAGGCGCTGCACGCGCGCGGCAAGAAGGTCATCCTTTCGGTCGGCGGCGAACGCGGCGCGATCCGGGTCGCCGGTTCCTCGGCGGCGACGGCGTTCGCCAACAGCGTGCACGGGCTCATGCAGAGCCACGGCTTCGACGGCGTCGACATCGACCTGGAGAACGGCCTCAACCCGACCTACATGGCGCAGGCGCTGCGCGAGCTGCGCGCCAAGGCGGGCGCGGACCTCATCATCACGATGGCGCCGCAGACCATCGACATGCAGTCCACCGGCGGGTCCTACTTCCAGCTCGCGCTGAACATCAAGGACATCCTCACCGTCGCGCACATGCAGTACTACAACTCCGGCTCGATGCTCGGCTGCGACCAGCGGGTGTACGGGCAGGGCACGGTCGACTTCCTCACCGCGCTGGCCTGCATCCAGCTGGAGAACGGGCTGCGCCCCGACCAGGTGGCCCTCGGCCTCCCCGCCGGTCCCGGCGCGGCGGGCGGCGGCGGCGTCGCGCCCTCGGTCGTCAACAACGCGCTCGACTGCCTCGCCCGCGGGCAGAACTGCGGCTCGTTCAAGCCCGCGCGCACCTATCCCGACATCCGCGGCGCGATGACCTGGTCGGTCAACTGGGACGTCAGCAACGGCGGCGGCTTCGCCCGCACCGTCGGCCCGTTCCTCGACACCCTGCCGTAGCCGAGAGAGAACCACATGAAGCCGACTCGACTCCTCGTCGCCGTCCTGCTGACGGTCGCGGCGACCCTGACGATCGTGCGGACGCCCGCGCACGCGGCCGACATCCTGACCAACGCCGGGTTCGAGAGCGGCTCGCTCGCCGGCTGGGCCTGCTCGGGCGGCACGGGCTCGGTGGTGAGCGGCCCGGTGCGCTCCGGCTCGTACGCGCTCGCGGGCGCCGCGTCCTCGTCCGACACCGCCAGGTGCACGCAGACCGTCGCGGTCAGGCCGGGCACCGCGTACACGCTGTCGGGCTGGGTGCGGGGCGGCTACGTCCACCTCGGCGTGAGCGTGCAGGTCGGCCACAAGTTCTACGGCGGCGCGGGCGGCGCCGACAACCGGACCGGCTCCTACCTGCCGGTCATCCACGCGCTGCGCGACGCGCTCACCGTGCTGCACGTCCAGGACTACAACTCCGGTCCCGTCACCGGCCTGGACGAGCAGCGGCACACGATGGGCGGCGCCGACTTCCACATCGCGATGACCGACATGGTGAAGGCGGGCCTCCCCGTCGCCGGCACCGGCCACACCCCGCCCGCCCAGGTCCAGCAGGCGCTCGACTGCCTGGTCAAGGGCCAGTCCTGCGGCGGCCACACGTTGCGCGGCGGCACCTCGCCCGCCCTGCGCGGGCTCATGACCTGGTCCATCAACTGGGACCGCTACTTCAACCGGGAGTTCATGAACAACCACGAGCCGTTCCTCAACGCCCTTCCCTAGGCCAAGGAGGCCCCGCCCCCATGCGAACCCGATCGAAGATCGCACTGGTCACCGCCACCGTTCCCGTCTCCACCCTCGCGGCCGTCGTGCTCCCCGCGGCCCCGGCCGGCGCCCACGGCACCGTGTCCGACCCGCCCAGCCGGGTGTACGTGTGCAAGAACGAGGGACCGGAGAACCCGCAGTCCGCCGCCTGCAAGGCCGCCGTCGCCGCGGGCGGCACCCAGGCCTTCTACGACTGGAACGAGGTGTCGCTCCTCGAGGCGGGCGGCCGGCACCGCGAGCTCATCCCCGACGGGAAACTCTGCAGCGCGGGCCGCGAGAAGTACCGCGGCCTCGACCTCGTCCGCACCGACTGGCCCGCCAAGCGCATCTCGTCCGGGCCCCTCACCCTGACGTACCACGCCAGCGCGCCCCACGCGAACAGCAACTTCGAGTTCTACATCACCCGCGCCGGCTGGAGCCCCGCACAACCCCTGCGCTGGTCGGACCTGGTGCACCTGCAGACGTTCAACAACCAGAACCCGACCACGTTCACCAACTGGACGATCAACATCCCGGCGCGCACCGGCCGCCACGTCATCTACTCGATCTGGCAGCGCGTCGTCGGCAGCAACGAGGCCTTCTACACCTGCTCCGACGTCGACTTCGGCGGCGGCACCCAGACCCCGCCGCCCACGACCCCGCCCACCACCACGCCACCGCCCACCACGCCACCGCCCACCACGCCGCCCACCAGCCCGAGCGGCTCCTGGGCGTCCGGCACCGCCTACAAGGCGGGCGACCAGGTCACCTACGCGGGCGCCACGTACCGCTGCCTCCAGCCGCACACCGCGATCCCCGGCTGGGAGCCGCCCAGCACCCCCGCCCTCTGGCAGCGAGCCTGACGATCCCGCCGGGCCCGCGCACCCGCGCGGGCCCGGCGCTCACCTCCGAGGAAGCCCATGCTGAAACGGACCACCCTCGTGCTCGTCCTGCTCCTCACCGGCTGTGGCGGCACCGAACCCGAGTCGCCGGACGTGATGTTCCTGCAGATGATGGTCCCGCACCACGGCCAGGGCGTCCGCATCGCCCGCCTGGCCCGCGACCGCCCCGTCCGCCCCGAGGTCAGGACGCTGGCCGCCGCCATCGAGACCACGCAGATCAGCGAGATCACCTCGATGGCCGCCCAGCTGCGCGCCTGGCGCCGCCCGCCCACCGCGCCCGCCGGCTCGCACGGCGCCCACGGCGGCATGCCGGTCACCCCGGAGACCCTGCTCACCAAGCTGGCCGAGACCAAGGGCCCCGCGTTCGAACGCGACCTCCTCAACACGCTCATCGCGCATCAGGACGACGCCCTCCAGATGGCCCGCCGCGAAGCGGCCACCGGCACCGACGCCGGCACCAGGGCCCTCGCGACCCGCTTCACCCGGTCGCGCCAGGCCCAGATCACCCGGATGCTCGCGCTCCTGCGCGGGCGCTAGACCGCCCCGAGTGCACCCACCCGGAGACCTTCCGCCCGATCAGCAGATAGGCCAGCATCGCCCCGGCGGTGTTGAGGATCACGTCGTCGGCGTCGAACGACCGCCCCACGATCATGAATCCCTGCACCACCTCCACCGACAGGGAGAAGAGCGCGACGACCAGCCCCACCCGCAGCAACCCCCGGAACCGGCGCGAGACGAGCGGCAGGATCACCCCGAACGGCATCATCAGCGCCAGGTTGCCGCCCACCTGGATCACCGCGTCCTTCACGCTCGGCCGGTTGAGGTAGAACCGCAGGCTCTCACCCGGCCTGGTGTTGCCCGTCGTGTCGTCCGCCGCCCCCGGTATCGGCGTCAGCGTCACCCGCATCAGCACCCAGAGGAACGCCGCCAGCGCCGCGAGCGCCGCCAGCGCCACGCCGACCCGCACCATCAGACTCCATCCGGACCTCATGTCCACCGTCACTCCCGCCGCTCGTTCCCGAGCCACCTATGCCCAACTTTCCCCCACTCATGAATCCCCCTGGCCCGCACCGTCCGGCGTGATCTCAGTGGCGGGAGCCACGCTCCGGCGGTCGGTGACCGCGATGTGGGTGAGCGGGGGCGGCGCCTTGACCGTCGTCGCCAGGACCAGGACGGTCTCCCCGTCCCGCATGTAGAGCTTCAGCAGGCGTAGCAGATCTGCGTCCGGCGACGCGTCTCCCGTCGGTCTGTGTGACGGTTCAGAGGGATCCCCGTTTTACCGCGTTTCGCATTTCCGCGGACGGGAGGCAGCTTGATCTTTACGGGCCGGAGAACGGCTCTTGCCGGAGATCGGATGTGGTCGCGCATGAACGCCTTCGCGGGGTCCGTGCCCGGCGTATCCCGGGCGCGGACCCCGCGAAGGCGGCGTGGTCAGAAGGGCATCTTGCCTCGGTTGCGGCGGCCCTCATGGGCGCTGCGGTTGGCCATTCGGTTGGACTTGTGGAAGGGCTTGGCGAGCCAGCGGCCGAGGGCGCCGGGGGCCTTGCCCGCGGTTCTGCCGCCAGTGCCCAGGGCGCGATTGGTCCCTCGCTGCGGGCCGTGCGAAAGCCTCGGCACCAGGAAGCCCAGCAGGAGGAGCAGGACACATACACCAATGATCGCGGCCACGACCATGAGATACCTCGTTTCATCGGGGGTGTTCGAACCCCTTGCCTCCCCGGGAAGGGGTCGGTCAAACCGCCCAGTGGATGACAAAGCCGATAAACGTGGGCGAGATGTCTTTTATATGTGATCAGATGGCGGGTCGTTGATTTCGGTGGCTTCCCGCGTACGGGGTGCGGGTATAAGGCCGTCGAATCCATTCGACGTTTCTCCCGCGGAGTGGCCATGCGCGTTCTTCGGTTCTGTTCGGCCGCCGTCGTGGCACTGGTTTTCATGTCCGGTTCGGTGGCTTGTGCCGAGAATGCGGCCGCGGCGGAAATTCACTATGTGGCACTCGGCGACTCGTACTCGTCCGGGACCGGAGCGGGCGCCTACGAGCCGGGGGAGTGCCGCCGGAGCGCCAACGCCTATCCGCGGTTGTGGGCGGGCAAGCGGACGGTCGCGTCGTTCAGGTTCGTCGCCTGCTCGGGAGCGCGCACGACCGGGGTGCTCAACGGGCAGCTCGGTGCGCTGGGCGCGGCGACGACACTGGTCACGGTGACGGCGGGCGGCAACGACGCGGGCTTCGGTGAAGTGATGCAGGCGTGCGTGCTGCGCACGGCCGACCGGTGCAAGAGGGCCGTCGCGAAGGCCGAGGACTACATGACGACCACCCTGCCCGACCGGCTCGACGCGCTCTACCGGGCCATCAGGGGCAAGGCGCCCCGCGCCCGCGTCGTCGTGCTCGGATACCCGCGGCTCTACACCTCCGCCGCCGGTTGCCCGGGGTTGTCCAAGCCCAAGCGCACGGCGCTCAACCGCGGTGCGGACTCCCTGGTCACGACCATCGCCGCCGCGGCGTCGCGGGCGGGGTTCGCCTTCTCCGACGTGCGCGACGAGTTCGCCGGGCACGAGCTGTGCTCGGGCGACGGGTGGCTGCGTTCGGTCGGCTACCCGCTGGGCGACTCCTACCACCCGACCGCGCGCGGGCACCGGCTCGGCTACCTGCCCGCGATGACCGGGTTCGCGGGCTCCGCCGACTCACGCTGACCGGGTGACGCCCTGCTGCTCGGGGTCGAGCCGGTAGCCGATGCCGTGCGTGGTGTGGATCAGCGCCGGGCCGAGCTTGGCGCGCAGCCGCCGTACATGGGTGTAGACGCTGCGCACGCTGTCGGGATGATGGCTGCCGTAGGCGGCGAGCAGCTGCCGGTGCGTGTAGACCTGGCCCGGCCGCGCGGCGAGGCGGCTGAGGATCTGGTACTCGGCGAACGTCAGGGTGACGGCCCGCCCGTCCATCCGTACCGTCCGGGCCGTGTCGTCGAACGACAGGCCGCAGGGCTCGGGGGTGGTGCCGGGTGGCCGCCGGCGCCCCGCCCAGCGCAGCCGCGCGGCGACCTCGGCGGGCGGTGAGGTGTCCAGGAGGATGTCGTCCACCCCCCAGCCGGGGTCGACGGTGACCAGCCCGCCGTCGGTGAACACGGCGATGAGCGCCTGGGTGTCGCGCAGTTCCTGGCAGAGGGCGCGCGCCGCGTGCAGGTCCTTGCGCGCGTCGACGATGACGACGCCGGACGTCTCGGCGCCTGCCTCGGCACGGCGCACGTGAACGTCGTACGGCAGCAGGCGCAGGGCGGGGAGCACCTCCTCCGCCGTCCGCGCGTGATCGCTCAGCAGGAGCATACTCGCCTCCAAAATCCAACTATCTCTACTTGTATAGTAGGATTTGCGAACCGGCAAGCCCTCGGGGTGTGTCGCGAATGCGGGGGTGTGGGGGTCAGGCGTGGATGCTGGTGCCTGGGCCTTCTTCGTCGTCGGCGTGGTGGTGGGGGTCGAGGTACTCGTCCTCCGGCCAGAGGTGGTCGGCCAGCCAGGCGAGGTACTCCTCGTCGCCGGGGTCGAGCTCCGCCGTCATCGACTCGGGGTAGGCGCCGTCGGCGGGGGGCGCCGCGGCGGGCCGGAGCAGCCGCCGCAGGCTCATGACGAACAGGGCGGCGAACATGATGAGGACGAGTGCTGTGATCACGCCGTGCCGTCCTTCCCGCGAGCGATTTCGATAAGGACCTTGCGTAAGGGGCAAACTAGCTGAACGCTACTAGAGGGATCTATGGGGCACGCGTGCGACATGCGGCACACCCGGGGATGTTTACCGGACCCGGGGCCGGTGATGGCGAACGGCGCGGAGTCCTGACCCGGGGCGGTGCGCACGCAGGGCCATCGACGGTCGGCCGAGAGTCACATGGGGCACAATCGAGCCATGGCGTCGACGCAAGCGATCACTTACTGCCGTATCTGTGAGCCGCTCTGCGGGCTGGCGGCGACCGTCGAGGACGGCGTGCTGCTCCAGATCAGGCCGGACCGTGAACATCCGCTCTCCACGGGCTTCGCGTGCCCCAAGGGCATCGCGATGACCGAGATCCAGAACGATCCGGACCGGGTGCTGCACCCGCTGCGCCGGAAGCCGGACGGGGAGTTCGAGCAGGTGAGCTGGGACGTGGCGCTCACCGAGATCGCCGAGCGGCTCGACCGCGTGCGCAGGGATCACGGGGGAGAGGCGATCGGCTGGTACTTCGGCAACCCGGCCACGTTCTCCTACAGCCACCCGCTCTGGTCGAGCGGGTTCATGGCGGCGCTGAAGTCGCCGCACTTCTACTCGGCCGGGTCGCAGGACGTCAACAACCGGTTCGCGGCGAGCGCGCTGCTGTACGGGTCGCCGCTGCTGGTGCCGATCCCCGATCTCAAGCGGACCGACCTGCTGGTCATGCTCGGCGCGAACCCGCTGGTGTCGCACGGCAGCCTCGTCACCGCGCCGCGCATCCGGGACGACCTGGCCGCGATCGTGTCCCGGGGCGGGCGGGTGCTGGTCGTCGACCCGCGCCGGACCGAGACGGCCAAGGCGTTCGAGCATCTGCCGGTCAGCCCCGACGGCGACGCCTGGCTGCTGCTCTCCCTGCTGAACGTCATCTTCGCGGAGGGCCTGGAGGACCGCGGCGCGCTGCGGGGCGGTGACGGCGCGGACAGGCTGCGCGAGCTGGCGGGCGGGTTCGCGCCCGAGGACACCGAGGTGCGCAGCGGGGTTCCGGCCGAGACGGTGCGGGCCCTCGCACGCGACCTCGCGGCGGCCGAACGGGCCGTGGTGTACGGGCGGACGGGCACCTGCCTGGGCCGGTACGGCACGCTGACGGCGTTCCTCATCGACGTGGTCACGTTCGTCACCGGCAACCTCGACCGGCCGGGCGGCGCGATCTTCGGGGCCGCGCCGATCCGGGTGGAGGAGATCGTGCGGCTGTCCGGGCTCGGCACGTACGGCAGGACCAGGTCGCGGGTGGGCGGCTACCCGGACGTGCTCGGCACCTTCCCGGCCGGCGTCATGGCCGAGGAGATCACCACGCCGGGGCGCGGGCAGATGCGGGCGCTGATCGTCTCGGCGGGCAACCCGCTCAACTCGGTGCCCGGAAGCGCCGCGCTGGAGAAGGCGCTGGACGACCTGGACGTGCTGGTCAGCATCGACCTGTACGTGTCCGACACCGGGCGCAAGGCCGACTACGTGCTGCCCGCCACGACGTTCCTCGAACGTGAGGACTTCCCGCTGCCGTTCCTGCAGAACCACCTCACGCCGTACGTCACGTGGACCGAGGCCGTCGTGCCGCCGCGCGGCGAGGCCCGGCAGGAGTGGGAGATCATCGACGCCCTCGCGCGCCGGATGCGGCTGCCGATCGGCTCGATGCCGGCGCAGCGGCTGGCGTACCGGCTGGGCGTGCGGCCGTCGCCGCGCCGGATGGTGGACGCGCTGCTGCGCACCGGCCCGTACGGCGACTGGTACGGGCTGCGGCGCGGCGGGCTCAGCCTGCGCAAGCTGCGGAACGCGCCGCACGGCATCGTGCTGCGCGACCACCAGCGGACCGGGACGTTGCGGCGCCGGCTGCGGACCAAGGGCAAGAAGGTGCGCCTGGCGCCGCCGGAGATCGTCGCCGAGGTCGAACGGCTGGCCGGAGCGCAGGAGCCGCCCGCCGGCTACCCGCTGCGCCTGATCGGGATGCGCGAGCTGCGGTCGCACAACTCGTGGATGCACAACGCCCCGGCGCTCATGCGGGGCAAGCGCGAGCACATGGCGCGCGTCCATCCCAAGGACGCGGCGGAGTTCGGTCTCCAGGACGGGGAGCCGTGCCGCGTCTCCTCGCCGCACGGCTCGGTCGTCCTGCCGGTGAACGTCACCGACGAGATGACGCCGGGAACGGTCGCGGTGCCGCACGGATGGGGCCACCGGGGCGGCTGGCGGGTCGCCAACGCGGCCGGGGGCGTGAACGTCAACCTGCTCGCCTCGCCCGATCCGGACGATCTGGAGCCGCTGGCCGGGATGGCGCACCTCAACGGCGTGCCCGTGAAGATCGCCCCTGTCTGATCTCCCGGCGGCGCCCGGCCGGTCCGGGCCGTTCGAGCGGCGTGCTCCGGGCGCCTCGGCGTGCCGTCAGGCGGCGGTCGGGGTGGTGGGGCGGTGCGGGGCGACGACGCGGCCGTCGGGCAGCAGCTCGCCGGTGTCCTCGAAGACCACGATCCCGTTGCAGAGGAGGCTCCAGCCCTGTTCTGGATGGCTCGCCACGATGCGCGCGGCCTCGCGGTTGAGCCCGTCGGGCGTGGGGCACGGCGGCTGGTGGCCGCAGGTCGTCGTCCTGTCTGGGGTGGTCACGGATACCTCCTGGTGTCCTGTGATTTAGGACATACCGCAGCTTGCATCCGGTCACCCGAAATATGCAAGGGATCGACGAATTCTTTACCTTTCCTTGCTTGCCGAAACGGTCCTCAGCGCACGATCAGCGCAGCAGGTCGTCGTCCGCCTCGTCGCCCCGATCGACGTCCAGGCCCACCACCGTCGTGCATCCGGTGCACACCCATTCGGCGATGACGGCCTCGGAGTTGGTGCCGTGGGTGCGGTAGGGCTGCTCCACCCGGCGGCGGCGCATCCCGTGCCCGCACGAGGAGTGCAGCAGCCGGCCGCACTGCGGGCACGGCCACACGTCCTCGCGGCGCCGCTCGCAGCGCGGGCAGGGCGGTGCCGCGGTGAGATCCGGCGACTCGAGGCCGCCGAGCTCGTTGAGCCACTCCAGCTCCAGGTCGAGGTACTCGTCTCCGGGCCAGTGATGGTCGGCGAGCCAGGCGAGGTACTCCTCGTCGCCGGGCTCCAGCACGGCGGTGAGCGACTCGGGGTGTTCGGCGCCGGTGGACACGGTGGCGGGGCTGATCGTGTCCGCTTCGGCCCGCGGGTTCCGGGGGGAGCCGCCGGAGCCGCGCCGCACCACGGCCGGCAGCGCGAGAAGCGCCAGCAGGCCGAGGAGCACGGCGGCCAGGAAGCCCGTAGCCGTGGGCATCGTGTGGGTCCTTTCATGATCTCGAAACGGGGGGAGGAGCGATCATGAATTCACTTCACAAAACGCTGAGAAACTACAGGAAAGGCTCCTAACGGAAAAGTCGATCAGAAAAGAATCTCGCAGATGCACGTGCACGCGGAGGGGACCGAAACCCGGCGTCCCCGTCGCCATCCGGCGTGCCGCCTGCGGAATCGGCACGTCTGTAGATCGTTCCAGGCGGCCTGAGTCGGCCAGGGATTTCACCCTCCGCTGAAACCCCCCGCGCGCACGCGGGACATGCTCCGCGCCACCCTCCGTCCATGCGGCCGCCGGCGCGAACCGTCCGGCAGGGTGTCCTTAAGTCTGCTTTCGGTGCCGCTTGTTGTGATCGTGACTGTCGCCCCGGACGGCCGGGACGGCACGTGACGACGACGGAGGGCATGAGCATGGCGCTCAGCGCACGTACGAAGATCGCGATCGCGGTGGCGGGCCTCGCCGGGGCGGCCGGGCTGGCCGCCGGCGGCACGGCCCTTGCCGATCCTGGCGGCGGCCGGAGCGAGCTGGTCATCAGCGACCCGGCCCCGGGCTCCGGCGGCGCCGGAACCACCGGAACGGCCGGCACCACGGGGACCACCGGCGCCGACGAGCACGACTGTCCCGAACGTGACGGTGCCGGCGGGCAGGCGGCGGACGCACGATGACCCTGCCGCCCGCCACCGAAGAGGGCGCCGTCGCCGAACGTGCCCTCTTCGAGGTGAAGCGCGTGATCGTCGGCCAGGACCGCATGGTCGAGCGCATGCTCGTCGCGGTCCTGGCCGGGGGCCACTGCCTGCTGGAGGGCGTGCCGGGCGTCGCCAAGACGCTGGGCGCGGAGACGCTGGCGACCGTGCTCGGCGGCACGTTCGCCCGGTTGCAGTTCACCCCCGACCTGGTCCCGTCGGACATCATGGGCACCCGGATCTACCGGCCCTCCACCGAGCGGTTCGACATCGAGCTCGGCCCGGTGATGGCCAACATCGTGCTCGCCGACGAGATCAACCGCGCGCCCGCCAAGGTCCAGTCGGCGCTGCTGGAGGTCATGGGGGAACGGCAGGTCAGCATCGGCGGGCGCACGTTCCCGGTGCCGTCGCCGTTCCTGGTCCTGGCCACCCAGAACCCCATCGAGTCCGAGGGCGTCTACCAGCTGCCCGAGGCGCAGCGCGACCGGTTCCTGATGAAGATCGACGTCGGGTACCCGACCGAGGCCGAGGAACTGTCGATCCTCTACCGGATGAGCGTCCATCCGCCCACGCCCGCGCGGATCCTGGACCCCGAGGGGGTGGCGCGGCTCCGGCGCGCCGCCGACGGGGTCTTCGTGCACGACGAGGTGGCGCGGTACGCGGTACGGCTGACCGCCGCGACCCGCGACCCGCTCGCGTACGGCGTGCCCGAGGCCGCCCGGCTCATCTCCTACGGCGCGGGGCCGCGAGCGACGCTCGGCCTGGTCGCCGCCGGCCGCGCGCTGGCACTGCTGCGCGGGCGCGAGTACGTGCTGCCCGCGGACGTGCGCGACCTGGCCGCCGACGTCATGGCGCACCGGCTTGTGCTCTCGTTCGACGCGCTCGCCGACGGGATCCCGCCGCGGGCGATCGTCGGCAAGATCGTGGACGGGCTGCCGCTGCCGCGCATCGCGCCGCGCGACGACGTGGACACCGCCGCCGGCGCCGGGCTCGGCAACGGCCAGGGCAACGGGCTCGGCCAGGGCAACGGGCTCGGCCAGGGCGGCGGGCTCGGCAAGGGCGGCGGCGACGGAGTGCCGGACTCCGCCGGAGGGGCGGCCGCGTGACCGACCTCGACCTGCGCGAACTCGCCCCCGAGCAGGCGCTCCGGCGGCTGGAGCTGATCATCACGCGCCGGCTGGACGGGCTCCTCCAGGGCGATCACCTCGGCCTGCTGCCGGGGCCGGGCACCGAGGTGGCGGACGGCCGCGAGTACCGGCCCGGCGACGACGTCCGGACGATGGACTGGAACCTCACCGCCCGCACCACCGTGCCGCACGTCCGCGACCGCATCGCCGACCGCGAGCTGGAGACCTGGGTCCTCGCCGACGCGACCGCGAGCATGGACTTCGGCACCGGCCGCGTCGAGAAGCGCGACCTGGCGGTGTACGCGGTGGCGGCGGTCGCGTTCCTCACCGAACGCACCGGCAACCGCATCGGCGCCCAGGTCCTGCACGGCGGCGGGCTGAGGCACATACCCGCGCGCAGCGGGCGGTCGCACCTGCTCGGCCTGCTGCGGTCCCTGCTGGCGGTGCCGCGCGCCCTGCCCGGCGGGACCGGCGCGCCCTCGCTCGGCGCGGGCGCCGACCTCCTGCTGCGGACGACGTCGCGGCGCCGCGGCCTGGCCGTGGTGGTCTCCGACTTCCTGGAGACCGTCGAGTCGTGGGAACGGCCGCTGCGCCTGCTGGCCGGCCGGCACCAGGTGCTGGCCGTCGAGGTCGTGGACCCGCGCGAGCTGTCGCTGCCGGACGTCGGGCTGCTCACGGTGGTCGACCCCGAGACGGGCCGCCGCCGCGAGATCCCGACCGCCAGCCGCCGCCTGCGCGAACGGTACGCGGTCGCCGCCGCGGAGCAGCGTGCGGCGATCTCGGCCGGGCTGCGCCGCGCCGGCGCCGCCCACCTGCGGCTGCGCACCGACGGCGACTGGATCCACGACATCGTCCAGCACGTGGTCACCCAGCGCCGCCTGGCCACGGCGGCGCCCCCACCTCCCGGCGCGTCCCCCGGCAGCCCGTCCGGCACGCCCCCCGGCAGCCCGCCCGGCGCGTCCCCCGGCAATCCGCCCGGCACGCCGCCATCGGGCTCGACACCCGGCGGAGGCGTGGCATGAGCTTCCTCGCCCCGTACCGCCTGCTGTTCCTGATCGCGCTGCTCCTGCTGCTCGCGGTGTACGTGGTCATGCAGCTGCGGCGGAGCCGGTACGCGGTCCGCTTCACCAACCTGGAGCTGCTGGAGAAGGTCGCCCCGGTCCGGCCGGGCTGGCGGCGCCACCTGCCCGCCGCCGCGTTCCTGCTCATGATCGGGCTCTTCGTGACCGGCTTCGCCCGCCCGGCGGCGGACGTGCGGGTGCCGCGCGAGCAGGCGACGATCATGGTGGCGGTCGACGTCTCCTCCTCGATGGAGGCGACCGACGTCGAGCCGGACCGGCTGACGGCGGCCAAGCGTGCGGCCCGCTCGTTCGTGGACGGGCTGCCCGCACGGTTCAACGTCGGCCTCGTGGCGTTCTCGGGCACCGCGACCGTGACCGTGCCGCCGACCACCGACCGGCCCGCGCTGCGCGCCGGCGTGGACCGGCTGGCGCTCGGCCCGCGCACCGCCATCGGCGAGGGCGTCATCGCCTCGCTGGAGGCGATCTCCGCGTTCGGCGCCCAGTTCGGCGAGGCGGCGCCACCGGGGCGCGTCGTCCTGCTGTCCGACGGCACCAACACCGCCGGCCGCAGCCCGGCCGAGGCGGCCCGCCGCGCCACGGCCGCCCGGGTGCCGGTCTCGACGATCGCGTACGGCACCGCGGAGGGCGTGATCTACCAGCGCGGCATGCCGGTCCGGGTTCCGGTCGACGGGCCCGCGCTGGAGTCGCTGGCCCAGGAGACCGGCGGGCGCTTCTACGAGGCCGCCACCGGATCGGAGTTGCGCGAGGTCTACCAGGACATCGGCAGCAGCATCGGCTACCGCACCGAGCGGCGCGAGGTGTGGGCCTGGTTCGTCGCGGCCGGGCTCATTCTCGCCTGCGCGGTGGCCGGAACGTCATTGATGTGGTTCTCCCGCCTCCCGTAGGGAACATTCGTAAGGAGTCCCCCTATGCACCTGGACCAACGAGCCGGCTCGTCCGACGGACGGTTCGGACTCGGAGAACCGCGCGGACCCGACTTCGAGCCCCCGCCACCACCTCCGGTCTGGCCTCCCGCCGCTCCTCCGGCGCCTGTGTCGCCTGCCCCGTGGGCGGCACCGGCGCGGGGGGCATCCCGGATCATGGTCGCGGCCATCCTGGCGGCCGCGCTGACCGGTGGAGCGGCGGGGGCCGCCGGGGGATGGCTCGCCGCGGGCGAGCGGTCCGCCCCGCCCCTGCGGCAGTCCACCGCGGGCCCGGTGAACGGGGCGGGCGACCTCAGCGACGTCGCCTCCCGCGTCCAGCCGAGCGTGGTGTCGATCGAGGTGCGGTCCGGCGGCGGGGCGGGCACCGGCTCGGGCTTCGTCATCGACCGCGGCGGCCACATCCTGACCAACGCGCACGTCGTCACGGGCGGGGAGACGGTCACCGTCGTCCTGGCCGACCGGCGGCGGATCACCGCCCGGGTCCTCGGCACCGACCGGACCAACGACCTGGCCGTCCTGTCGATCGACGCGTCCGACAGCCCGCCGCCGCTGGCGTTCGGCCGGTCCGCCGACGTCCGGGTCGGCGACCCCGTCCTGGCGCTCGGCTCGCCGCTCGGGCTGGCGGGCACCGTGACGTCGGGCATCGTCAGCGCGCTCAGCCGCGAGGTGCGCCTGGGCGACGGCGGGCGGCAGACCGCGCTGCAGACCGACGCCTCGATCAACCCGGGCAACTCCGGCGGCCCGCTGGTCAACGCGCGCGGCGAGGTGGTCGGCGTCAACACCGCGATCGCCACGCTGAGCCGCGGCGGTGGCGGCGGGTCGATCGGCATCGGCTTCGCGATCCCCGTCGACCGCGCGGTCGACGGCGCCCAGCGGATCATCCGCTGACCCCCTGCCAGAACATCTCGGGAGAAAGGTAGCGTCGCGGGATGAGAGTGCTCGTGGTGGAGGACGAGGAGGACCTCGTCGAGGCGCTCCGGTACGGGCTGGTCCGCGCCGACTACGCGGTCGACACCGCGACCGGCATCGCCCAGGCGTCCGAGAAGCTCTACGCCTCCTCGTACGACCTGATGATCCTGGACCTCAACCTGCCGGACGGCGACGGCTTCGACCTGTGCCGCGCGGTCCGCGCCGGTGAGCTGGACGGGGAGAGCGGGTCCGGCCTGCGGATCCTCATGCTGACCGCCCGCGACCGGCTCGGCGACCGGGTGCGCGGCCTGGACGAGGGCGCCGACGACTACCTGGTCAAGCCGTTCGCGTTCCCCGAGCTGCTGGCCCGCGTCCGCGCGCTGCTGCGCCGCGAGAGCACCGCGGGCTCGGCCGTCTGGCGGGTCGGCGAGCTGCGCATGGACACCGGCCGGTACGAGGCGTACCGCGGCGACCGGCGGCTGCAGCTGACCCCCAAGGAGTTCGCGGTGCTGCGCTACCTGATGAGCCGCCCCGGCGACGTCGTCTCCTCGGAGGACCTGCTCGAACACGTCTGGGACGAGAACGCCGACCCGTTCACCAACACCGTCCGGGTGACCGTCGGCACGCTGCGCCGCAAGCTGGCGGTCGACGACGAGGAGCCGCTGATCGAGACCGTCGTCCGGCACGGCTACCGGCTCCAGGACGACACCGCCCAGGCCGCCGCGGGGCAGGGCACCGAGCAGGGCGCGGGGCCGGGGACGGAGCCCGTGTCGTGAACGCCCTCGTCAAGAAGATCCGGGGCCGCCTGCCGGCGTTCATGCACACGATCCGCTTCCGGCTGACCGTGCTCTACTCCACCCTGCTGTTCGCGCTCGCCGCCATCGTCCTGGGCGCGGTCTTCTTCCTGGTGACCGAACGCGGCGACGCCCGGCCGATCACCACCAGGTACGCCAAGAACTACGTCTACAACGAGGACGGCACCAAGACCTACCTCGGCACGATCCCGGTGGCCGAGGTCGAGGAGGTGGAGAACGCCGTCAACTACGAGATCCAGCGGACCCTGACCCGCTACTCCGCCCCCATGCTCGGCGGGCTGTTCTGCGCGAGCCTGGCGATCGGCTGGATCCTGTCGGGCCGCGCGCTCAAGCCGGTGCGCGCGATCGCCCGCGCCGCCGAGGAGATCCAGGCCACCGACCTGTCCCGGCGCATCGAGCTGGCCGGGCCCAAGGACGAGCTGCGCCGCCTGGGCGACACGATCGACTCCATGCTCGACCGGCTGGACGAGGCGTTCCGCGCCCAGCGGCAGCTGATCGACGACGCCTCGCACGAGCTACGCAGCCCGCTGGCGATCATCAGGGCCAACCTCGACACCGTGCTCACCGAGCCGGACGCCGACGACACCGACCGGCGGCGCGCCGTCCAGGTCGTCGACCGCGCCACCACCCGCATGACCCGCCTGGTGGAGGACCTGCTCGCCACCGCGCGCCGGTCGGCGCCCGCCCTGCACGACGGCGACGTCGACCTGGCCGTCGTGGCGCGCGAGGCGGCCGAGGAGTTCGACTCGCTCGCCGGCGCCCGCGAGCTGACCATCGAGCGCCGCCTGCGGCCCGGTCTCACCACCGTCGGCGACCCCGACGCCCTCCGCCGCGCCGTCGGCAACCTGCTGTCCAACGCGGTCCGGCTCGCGCCCGCCCGCAGCGACATCCTGCTGGCCGCCGACCGGCTCGACGGCTGGCAGTGGCTCGCCGTCAAGGACGCCGGCCCCGGCCTGGACGAGGACGACCAGATCCGCGTCTTCGACCGCTTCTGGCGCGGCCCGGAGACCCGCAGGTCGAGCTCGGCCGACCGCCGCACCGGCCTCGGCCTGGCCATCGTCCGCCAGATCGTCGAGTCGCACGGCGGCCAGGTCAGGGTCTTCTCCGAACCCGGCGTCGGCAGCACCTTCGTCCTCTGGCTCCCCGGCCCCGGCCCCGTCCCGGCCGCCCCCGGCGCCCTCCCCCCGGAGAGCGATCCGTTGGGGGATCCTTGATCGGGTCTTCAACCGGGTGTCACGGGGGCGACACGCGGGCGTGGGGGGATGGGCGGTGATCCCGCCACCCCACGGAGGGCCCGCATGGACGAGCAGACCTTCCCGTACGACCCCGGCGTGCTCGCGGCGTTCCCCGGCGCGCGGTCGTGCGAGCGCGGCGAGCGGGAGACCACCTACCTGGCCGAGCGGGCCGGCGTGCCCTATCTCGTGATCGTGCCACGGCACAGCGACGGTAACGTCAAGGTGATCGCGTTCGAGGACGAGAACGAGCGGGCCGCGCACCTCGCCCAGGCCGTCACCGCCTGACCCTGCGGAAAACCACAGGGTCGGGGCTGCGGCATACGGCCGGAGAGGTCGGCGGTGCTCTCCATGGTGGCCGGAGGCCCTGATTTCTAACGTTGAAGCATGATCGAGACGTTGCGGACGACGGCCACGCAGGCCGAGCCGATCGGGGGCATCGCGGGGTGGGCCACCGACCTGATGGAGAAGCTGGGGGCGCCCGGCGCCGGGCTGGCGATCGCCCTGGAGAACCTCTTCCCGCCCCTGCCCAGCGAGGTGATCCTGCCGCTGGCCGGGTTCACCGCGGCGCAGGGCGACATGAACCTGATCGCGGCGCTGATCTGGACGACGATCGGCTCGGTCGTCGGGGCGATGGCGTTGTACGGGATCGGCGCGGCGGTGGGCCGCGACCGCATCCGGGCGCTGGTGGCCAAGCTGCCGCTGGTGAAGCTGCAGGACCTGGACAAGACCGAGGCGTGGTTCCTCAAGCACGGCGCGAAGGCGGTGTTCTTCGGCCGCATGATCCCGATCTTCCGCAGCCTGATCTCGGTGCCGGCGGGCGTCGAGCGCATGTCGCTGACGACGTTCGCGCTGCTCACCACGGCGGGCTCGGCCATCTGGAACACGGTCTTCGTGCTGGCGGGCTACGGCCTGGGTGACAACTGGCGCACGGTCGAGGAGTACGTGGGCGTCTACTCCAAGGGCGTGCTCGGTGTGGCGGCACTGGCGGTGGCGGCCTTCGTGGCGGTACGTATCGTGAAGGCACGGCGGGGCGGTCCCGCCGAGGAACCGGTGGCCTTCCAGGTCCACTACTCCAGTGACTTCCAGCCCTCGCGAAACTACGAACGTGACCGGATCGGCTGACATCGGCGACACGGCCGCGGCACCGCAGACACGGCGCCGCGGCTTCCTCGCGCGCCTGGTCCGGGCGGCCGCCGGGCTGGTGCTGGGCGCCGCGAGCGCCGGCGCGGAGCTGGTCTTGCTCGCGCTGGCCGCGCCCGTCATGGCGTACGCGCTGGCGTTCTCCCGCGGGCAGCGCACCGTGCCGACCGTCCTCGCAGACGGGGCGGTCAGGCTGACGACGCTCGAACGGCGCCGGCTCTCGATCTTCTACGGGTACGACGAGCCCGCCCAGCACGGGCCGGTGCGGGCGCTGGCCTACCTGGTCCTGCGGGCCCCGGTCGGCGTGCTCGGCGGCATCATCCTCATCCTGATCGCCTACGGCGCGGCCGCCGCGGTGTCGCTCGCCCTGGGCTGGTGGGTGACCGGCGACTACGCCGACGGCATCGAGCCCGAGCCGTGGATCGTGACCTACATCGTCGTTCTCGGGCTCGTCCTGCTGTTCCTCGGCATCCAGGGTCTGGTGGGGGTGGTCGCGCTGGAACGCAAGGTGGCGCGGCGCTGCCTGGGGCCGAGCCCGCTGGAGGCGTACGAGCGGCGGATCGCGCAGCTGTCGGTCAGCCGGGCCGAGGTCGTCGACGCCGTGGACGACGAGCGCCGCCGCATCGAGCGCGACCTGCACGACGGCGTCCAGCAGCGGCTGGTCGCGCTGGGCATGCTGATCGGGCGGGCCCGCCGCGCCGGGGACGGTGAACGGGCGCAGGAGCTGCTGCGGCAGGCGCACGAGGAGTCCCAGCGGGCCCTGGAAGACCTCCGCGAGGTCGCGTGGCGGGTCTACCCGGCCGCCCTGGACGGGGAGGGCCTGCGGACGGCGCTGGAGACGGTCGCCGAACGGTCTCCGGTGCCGGTGACGATCGACTACGAGGTGGCCGGGCGCCCGCCGCACGCGGTGGAGACCGCGGCCTACTTCGTGGTGTGCGAGGCCGTCACCAACGCCAACAAGCACTCGGCCGCGGCCCGCGTGGCCGTCCGCATCTCGGGGGACGAGAAGATGATCCACGTGCGCATCGAGGACGACGGGACCGGGGGCGCCGACCCCGCGGGCGGCGGGCTGGCCGGGCTGGCGCGCCGCGTGGCCGCGCTGGACGGCGACTTCGCCGTGGAGAGCCCGTCCGGCGGGCCGACCGTGATCAGTGCGGAGCTGCCATGCGGGTGATGCTCGCCGAAGACTCCACGCTGCTGCGCGAGGGGCTGGTCCGGCTCCTGGCCGAGGAGGGACACGAGGTCGTGGCGGCGGTGGGCGACGCCGACGCGCTGCTGGCCGCGGTCGAGGCCGCGCCGCCGGACGTGGTCGTCGTCGACGTGCGGATGCCGCCGACGCACACCGACGAGGGGCTGCGCGCCGCGCTGGAGATCCGGCGGCGGTGGCCGGCGGTGGGCGTGCTGGTGCTCTCGCAGTACGTCGAGAAGCGCTACGCCACCGAGCTGATCACCGCCGACACCACCGGGGTCGGCTACCTGCTCAAGGACCGGGTGGCCCAGGTGGACGAGTTCCTGGACGCCCTCGACCGGGTGGGGGAGGGCGGCGCGGCGTTCGACCCGGAGGTCGTGCGGCAGCTGGTGGTGCGCAGCTCCAAGGCCGACCCGCTCAGCCGCCTCACGCCGCGCGAGCGGGACGTGCTCGACCACATGGCGCAGGGCCACACCAACGCCTCCATCGCCGCGCACCTGCACGTCTCGCAGAGCGCCGTGGAGAAGCACGTCAACGCCATCTTCGACAAGCTCGACCTGTCGCACACGACCGGCTACAGCCGCCGGGTGCTCGCCGTGCTCCGCTACCTCGGCTCCTAGCCGTGCCGGCTCGTTGAACGACGGCCGCGAGCGGGTGCCCCCGCGTTGTCGGGCGTCGTGGCTAGAGTGACCCGGGCGGGCAGATCGCCGGAAATTCACACGTGAGACCTGGGTGATTTGGGGTATTACCCTGAGTGATGCGCCGGTTACGGGGCGCACACCTACAAGGGGGAACGAATCATGGGCCAGAACAAGGCCGCCAAGTCGGGCAAGGCCAAGAAGCAGGCCATCAGGGCCAGCCGCGAGGCCAAGCAGCAGAAGCGTTCGGCGAGCCAGCCGCGGCCGACCGCCGAGCAGCCTCAGACGGAGCAGCGCCCGGCCGGCGAATGACCGTTCCACCGGACCGTGATGGAGGATCGTGCCCGGGTATCTGCGATTTCCAGCGATCTTCCATGACGTGATCGTCTTCGTCAGCGAGGACGACCTGTGGATGGTGCCCGCGGTGGGCGGACGTGCGTTCCGGCTCACCGCGGGCGTCGCCGCGTCGTCCTCTCCGCGGTTGTCCCCCGACGGCTCCCAGCTCGCGTTCGTCGGGCGGGAGGA
Source organism: Spirillospora sp. NPDC047279 (assembly GCF_040643285.1). NCBI lineage: Bacteria > Bacillati > Actinomycetota > Actinomycetes > Streptosporangiales > Thermomonosporaceae > Spirillospora > Spirillospora sp. NPDC047279. Next base: position 567,222 of record NZ_JBEYUA010000005.1, on the reverse strand, counting down.
GGGGCCCGCCGAGGTCTACGTGATGCCCGCGTCCGGCGGCACCGGGCGGCGCCTCACGTTCCACGGCGTCTCGTGCGCCGTCAGCGGCTGGGACCCGTCCGGCGGCATCATCTACGCCAGCGACGAGGGGCAGCCGTTCCACGGGGTGCGGTGGCTGCACCGCATCCATCCCGACGGCCCGCCCGAACGCCTGCCGTACGGCCCCGCCAACACCATCTCCTACGGTCCCGGCGGGGGAGTGGTGCTGGGCCGCAACACCGCCGACCCGGCGCGCTGGAAGCGTTACCGCGGCGGCACGGCCGGCGACCTGTGGGTCGACGCCGCCGGGACGGGCGAGTTCCGGCGGCTCATCGCGCTGCCGGGCAACCTGGCCTCGCCGTGCTGGATCGGCGAGCGCATCTACTTCCTGTCCGACCACGAGGGCGTCGGCAACGTCTACTCCTGCACGCCCGGCGGCACCGGCCTGCGCCGCCACACCGACCACGCCGACTACTACGCGCGCAACCTGTCCGGCGACGGTCGGCGGCTGGTCTACCACTGCCGCGCCGACCTCTATCTGCTCGACCCGGACGAGGAGTCGCCGCAACGCCTCGACGTGCGGCTGGCCAGCTCGCGCAGCCAGCTCAACCGGCGGTTCGCCGACGCCGCCGACTTCCTCGACAGCGCGACGCCGAGCCCCGACGGCTCCGGCCTGGCGATCACCACCCGGGGCAAGGCGTTCTCGTTCGCGGGCTGGGAGGGCCCGGTCCGGCAGCACGGCGAGCTGGACGGCGTGCGCTACCGGCTGCTCACCTGGCTCAACGACCAGCGCCGCCTGGTCGCCGCGGCCAGCGACGACGCCGACCGCGAGGTGCTGGTGGTGCTGTCCGCCGACGGCACGCCCGCGCCCGTCCGGCTGGACGGCGCCGACACCGGCCGGATCCTGGAGCTGCAGGTGTCGCCGGGCGACGCCGACCGGATCGCGGTCACCAACCACCGCAACGAACTGCTGCTCATCACGCTGCCCCCGGGCGGCGACGAGCCGGTCGTGACGCCGATCGAGGCCAGCCCCTACGGCGCGGTCACCGACCTGGCCTGGTCCGCCGACGGCACCTGGCTGGCGTACGCCTGCCCGGAGACCGCGCAGACCACCGGCATCAAGGTGTGCCGGGCCGAGACCGGGGACACGTTCGCCGCCACCCGCCCGGTGCTGCGCGACCGCCGCCCCGCGTTCGACCCCGAGGGCCGCTACCTCTACTTCATCGGCGAGCGGGTCTTCAACCCGGTCTACGACTCGCTCAACTTCGACCTCGGCTTCCCGCTGGGCACGCGCCCGTACGCGATCGCGCTGCGCGCCGACGTCGGCTCCCCGTTCGTCCCCGAGCCGCGTCCGGTCGTCAAGCCGGACGACGGCGAGCACAAAGGCGACGATAAGGAGTCCGGCGGCAAGGATTCCGGGGACAAGGATTCCGGGGACAAGGATTCCGGGGACAAGGGGGACAAGAAGGACGACGAGGCCGGCGAGCAGGCCGGGCCCCTCGTCATCGACACCGGCGGACTGGCGCGCCGGGTGGTGGCGTTCCCGCTCCCGGAGGCGCGCTACGACCGCATCGCCGGGCTCAAGGGCAAGGTCGTCTACACGACGTTCCCGGTCGAGGGCGCCCTCGACGACCCGCACGCCGAGGCCGAGACCGGCACCCTGCACTGCTACGACTTCGCCAAGCAGGAGGCCGTCGAACTGGTCTCCGAGGTCACCGACTTCGTGCTCGGCCGCGACGGCAGGACCCTGCTCTACCGGTCGGGCGACCGGCTGCGGCTCGTCGAGGCGGGCGAGGAGCCGTCCGACGAACGCGAGACGAGCCGCGAGAACGGCTGGATCGACCTCGGCCGCGTCAAGGTGTCGGTGCGGCCCGAGGCCGAGTGGCGGCAGATGTTCCGCGAGGCGTGGCGGCTGCAGAAGGAGCAGTTCTGGGCCGAGGACATGTCCGGCCTCGACTGGGACGGCGTCTACGCGCGCTACCTGCCGCTGGTCGACCGCGTCGCCACCCGCGGCGAGTTCTCCGACCTCCTGTGGGAGCTGCTCGGCGAGCTCGGCACGTCCCACGCGTACGAGAGCGGCGGCGAATACCGCGACCGCCCGCACTACTGGCAGGGCAAGCTCGCCGTCGACTGGGCGGTGGAGGACGGGCTCTACCGGATCGCGCACATCGCCGAGGGCGACGAGTGGGACCCGCGCGCGACCTCACCGCTCACCCGGCCGGGCGTCGACGTGCGGCCCGGCGACGTGGTCGTCGCCATCAACGGCCAGCCGGTCGGCCCCGGCGCCCTGCCCGGCCAGCGCCTGGTCAACCAGGCCGACCAGGAGGTTCAGCTGACCGTCCTGCGCGGCACCGACCTGCGCACCGTCACCGTGAAGGCGCTCGGCGACGAGCTGCCCGCCCGCTACCGCGACTGGGTGACGCGCAACCGGACGTTCGTGCACGGCACGACCGACGGGCGGGTCGGCTACCTGCACATCCCCGACATGGGGCCGGAGGGCTACGCCGAGTTCCACCGGGGCTTCCTGACCGAGTTCGACCGCGAGGCCCTGATCGTGGACGTGCGCTTCAACGGCGGCGGCCACGTCTCGGCGCTGCTGCTGGAGAAGCTCTCCCGCAAGCGCATCGGCTACGACTACCCGCGCTGGGGCGTGCCGACGCCCTACCCGGACGAGTCACCGCGCGGCCCCATCGTCGCGCTCACCAACGAGCTCGCGGGCTCGGACGGCGACATCTTCTGCCACGCGTTCAAGCTGCGCGGGCTCGGCCCGCTGGTCGGCCGCCGCACCTGGGGCGGCGTCGTCGGCATCTGGCCGCGCCACAAGCTCGCCGACGGCACCGTCACCACCCAGCCGGAGTACTCCTTCGCCTTCGACGACGTCGGCTGGCGGGTGGAGAACTACGGCACCGACCCCGACATCGAGGTCGACATCACGCCGCAGGACTACGCCGCCGGGCTCGACACCCAGCTGCGCAAGGCCGTCGAGGTCGCCCTCGACCAGCTCGACCAGCACCCCCCGCACACCGCGAACCCGCAGGCACGCCCGGGCGTGGAGATCCCCGACCTCCCGCCCCGCCCCACCCCGCCCGGCCTCGACTAGCCCCGCGGCTCAGGCGTTCTCCGGCGGCCGTGTACGCAGGTAGACCGCGAGCACGACCAGACCGACGACCCACCCCAGCGCGGCACCGGAGACGTACGACGTGGACGCCCCGAGGCCGGCGCCCGCGTCACCCGACAGCGGGGCGTAGGCGAACCAGCCGCGGTCGCCGCCGAAGAGCGTCTCGCGCAGCAGCGCCTCGCCCGCCGTGAGCCCCAGCGCCGTCGCACCCCAGCCCAGCACGAACATCGAGAGACCGCCGCCGCGAGCGCGCAACCCGCCGCAGCCGAGGTAGACCGCCGCCCCGGCCACGACCGCCACGACCGCGATCACGAGCAGGGACTCGCCCCAGTAGGGCCCACCGGTGCTGTAGTCGGCCCAGCGCCGGGATCCGGTGCCGAGGCTCCCGTCCGAGGGGGCGCGCAGGAATCCCGTGAACCGGCGATCCCCGCCGCCGACGTCGAGCCGGCCGAACAGGCGGGCCACGACCAGGAGCAGGACCGGCACCAGCGCGGCGCCGGTGAGGACGAACCGACGTTTCCGGGGCATGGCCGACGAGCCTAGATCCTTCGTCGCCCCCGGATCTGGGGATCGGCGCAGGGGACCGCCACCGGTCAAGCCGCTCGACTCCACGGGCCGGCCGCCGGACCTCTGCCACGAGGCCGCCACCGCGCACGACGCGCCCGGCGACTGGTTCAACGGCACCAGCCTCCAAGCCGGGACGTCAGAGGCGCGGGCCGGGTGCGCACCGCTTCATTCGGGGCGGCAGAGGAGCTGGCCGGATCCTGAGGCGAGGAGGCGGCGGTCTTCCGTCCAGACGCGGGAGCGGAAGCCGATGAGGCCGTCCTCGGCCACGTCGGCGTGGGCCTCGGCGTAGAGCCATCCGCCGGCGGGCGCCGCGCGGTGGAACTGGACGGCCAGGTCGAGGTTGGGGGTCAAGAAGCCGTTGCCGGGGCCGTGCGCGTTCCACGCGGCCGAGGACGGCAGGACGTCGAGGAGGACGAGTTCACGGGCGGTCTCGTCGGCGGGAGCGCGGAACCGGTACCAGCCGCTCGCGTACGCGTGGCCCGGCGTCTCCTCGATCACCGGTCTCGCCTCGATGTTGTGCCAGATCGGCGCGATCTCCTCCCCGTCGCCCCAGACCTCCGAGAGCGGGAGAAGGCCGGAGCGCGCGGGCATGCGGGCGAGCCGGGCGGTGTCGTGGGCGAGGCCGGGCAGGTCGCCGTCCGCCAGCCAGCAGAGGGCCTCGGCGATCGTCCGGCCGTCCTGGGTCATCGTGACGCGGATCGACTCGGCGCGCCTGGTGCGGCGGAGCGTCACGACGTCGAGGTCGACCGGAGCGAAGGCGGCCACGGCGAGGAAATGGCAGGTCACCGAAGCGACGCGGGAGAACGTGCCGTGCGCGAGCGCGGCACGGCACAGGACCGCGGCGACGTAGCCGCCCACGGGACCCCAGGCGGACCAGTCGGAGGACAACTTCGCCGTGTAGTGGCCGTTGTCGCCGGAGACGGCGGTGTCGCTCGCGAGATCTCCCACCCGACGAAAGATAGGCCCCCGGCACGCCGAGGGCGAACGGTTTTCGTTCCACGTGGCAGGGTGGGAGGCCGAGGAGAGGAGAACGATGGTCGGCAAGCTGGAATGGGTCCCGGCGGAGCAGGGGCGCGAGCTGCTCGCGGCGCCGGTGGCGGCGGCCGTGACGGACGGGGTGCGGGTCGCCGCGATCGATCCGGAGCTGGCCGACACGGCCGCGTTCTGCGAACGGTACGAGGTGCCGCTGGAGATCAGCGCCAACTGCGTCGTGGTGGCGGCCAAGCGGGGCGGGGAGGTCACCTACGCGGCGTGCATGGTGCTGGCGACGGACCGCGCCGACGTCAACGGCGTGGTGCGCAAGCACCTGGGGGCGCGCAAGGTGTCGTTCGCGCCGATGGACGAGGCGACGTCCCTGACCGGCATGGAGTACGGCGGCATCACGCCGGTCGGGCTGCCCGCCGGCTGGCCCGTCCTGGTGGACGAGGCCGTCGCGGCGGCGGGCGACGTGGTGATCGGCAGCGGGCTGCGGCGGTCGAAGCTGCTCGTGCCGGGCAAGAGCCTCGCGGCCCTGCCGGGGGCCGAGGTCATCGCGCTGACGCGGTGACGGCCCTGGCGCGGTTCGCCCGGACGCATGCGGCGTGGGACGAGCACGACGGGCTCGACGATCTGCTGGTGACGCTGGCCGACAAGGTGTGGAAGGGCAGGCGCGTCGAGGCCCTGGAGCGGAAGGTGGTCGACCGGCTCGCGGCCGTGGCCGCGGAGCCGGTCTGGGAGACGTTCATGAAGGCGGACGATCTGCTGGAACGGATCGCGGCGGGCGAGTGGCGCTGGTGGCGCTGGTGGCGCTGGTGGCGCTGCCGCCGGACGACCGGCCCTGGTTCACGCGGGCGAGCGAACCCGGCTCACTGGCCTTCGGTGTAGAGCATGCCCTCCGGCATGCCCTCGATGGAGATCTCGACCCAGATCGGCCGCCAGTCCTTCAGCTCGTGGAACCGGCGCAGCTCCGCGAACCCCGACATCCAGCCCAGCCACGACCCGTAGTCGGGGTCGCCGAAGCCGCTCTGCACGAACGTCAGGCGCGTCCCGCCGTCGGAGTCCTCCAGCTCCCAGGCGGCGACCGTGCCGTCCGGCCACTTCAGGCTGGCCTTGCGGTCGGGCTCCAGCTCCAGGAAACGGGCGGGGTCGAGGTCCTCCTCGAAGCCGCCCATGGCGAAGCGGCCGCCGACGTGCCGCTCGATCTCGACGTTCGCCCCGAACCAGCGCCGGAACCTGGTCGAGTCGACGAGCGACTCGAACACCTCGTGCCGCGAGGCGTCGATGATGAGCTCCTCGCGCAGGTCGGGCGAGGTGAAGTCGACCCGGGTGGTGATCTCGCGGCCCTCGAGGTGGTCGACGAGGTTGGCGAGGGAGAGCGACCAGAAGGTGTTCATGAGATGCCGGCTGCCGGTGCCCGTGATCGACTCCATCACGTTCGGCAGGTTGGTCTGTGTCAGCGACACCAGCGACGTCCCGTCGCCCTGGTCGTGGACGCCGAACTCGACCGTGGTGTCCTCGCCGTCCAGCGTCCAGACGAAGCCGAGCGAGGTGTCGTCCACGTGGGTCAGCCGCTGCCGCGGCCGGTCGCCCTCGGGCACGTAGCGGCCCCAGAACTCGTAGCGCTCGGGCAGGTCGACCGCCGCCCGTTCGGCCAGCCATACCTCCAGCGGGCCGCGCTCGGTGAGCGCGCCGCGCACGTCCTTGCCGGGCGCCGCGACACGGGCGCGCAGCGTCATCGGTGCGGTCATCGTCGTTCTCCCTCGGAATGATTCGGGTAGCAGGCCACGGCGAGCTTGAAGGCGTCGCCCTCGGCCCCGCCGTATCGGCTGAAGAGGTCCTGCAGCGTGGTGCGCAGGTCGTCCAGGAACTCCTGGCGGCGCTCGGCCGGCACGCGGATCTCGCCGGACACCCCGATCGACGGCAGCTCCGGCGCGGCCCGGTCGAGCCGGGCGACGTCGGACTGCACCTCCTCCATGAGGTCGAGCAGGTGGCCGAGGCTCATCTCGTCCCGCTTCCGGCGCAGGCCGCCGTCGAGGCGGCCGACGAGCCGCGGGGACAGCCAGTACGAGCGGGCGCTCGCCTGGTAGACGCCCTCGTGCACGCCGCGCACCTTACGTTCGGAGACCTGGCCGACCAGGCCCGCCTCCAGCAGCCGCTGGACGTGGTAGTAGACCCGCTGCTGCGTCTGCCCGAGCCGCTGTGCGACCTCCTTGCACGAACGCGGCTCGGCGAGCTGCTTCAGGACCTCGATGCGCTGCGGTTTGAGCAGGGTCTCGGCCTGCTCGATCCGCTCCAGGTACAGGACGTCTCTCATCGCACAAATCAGTTTTTATGTAAAAACAGATTTTGTCAATGGTTCCCGCCGTCGCGCCGATGCATTCGATTACCTGATTTCAGATCAGACACTTCAAAAACAAGAAGTCAATGCCTAAGATCCCGGTAGTCGTTGTACTCGTTCCCCTGGAGGCGACATGACGGGACCGCGGATCGGCTACCTGCTGCCGACGAGAGATCTGGCCGTGATCGGAGACCACGAGGTGGTGCCGCTGATCCGGCTGGCGCGGCGTGCCGAGGAGCTCGGCCTCGACTCGGTCTGGGCGGGCGACAGCCCGGTGGCCCGGCAGCGCGTGGACCCGCTCACGCTCCTCAGCGCGGTCGCGGCGGTGACCGAACGGGTGACGCTGGGCACCGCCGTGCTGCTCCCGGCGCTGCGCCACCCGATCCCGCTCGCACAGCAACTGGCCACGCTCGACCGCATCTGCGAAGGACGGCTGGTCGCGGGCATGGGCGGCGGCTTCCCCATCCCGGCCACCGAGGCGATGTTCACGGCGCTGGGCGTCGGCTTCACGACCCGGATCAGCCGCCTGGAGGAGTCGATCGCCGCGATGCGGCTGCTGTGGAGCGGCGAGCGGGTCTCGCACGCGGGCCGGCACTTCGCGTTCGACGGCGTGTCGCTGGCGCCGACCCCTGCGCGGCCCGGCGGGCCGCCGATCTGGCTGGCCGGGTCGGGTGAGGCCGCCCTGCGCCGGGTCGGCCGGATCGCCGACGGCTGGCTGCCCTACCCGCCCGAACCCGGGATGTACGCGCGCGAGCGGTCGCTGATCCCCGAGCCCGCGCGGGTGACCGGCGGCCTGTACGCGACGTTGTGCCTGGACGACGATCCGGAACGGGCCCGGCGGCGGCTGCGGGAGAGCCTCGAGCGCTACTACGGCGCGCCGCTGGAGTTCATCGAGTCGATCCAGGCCGTGTTCGCCGGGACCCCGGCCGGCGCCGCCGAATGGCTCGGCCGCTACGTCGAGGCCGGCGCCGGCCACATCGTCGTCCGGCTCGCCGTCGACGACCACGCCGCCGCCCTCGAAGAACTGGCCGGACGGGTGCTGCCCCTGATGCGCGAAGGGGCGCTCGCATGACCACCTTCGTTCTCGTGCCCGGAGCCTGGCACGGCGCCTGGGCCTGGGACCTGGTCGTGCCGCTGCTCGGCGGCGCGACGGTCGTCGTGCCCGACCAGGCCGGTCCGGATCTGCGGTCGCACGTCGAGGAGGTCGTCGGCGTGCTCGACGCGGCCGGCGGCCCGGCCGGGTCACCAGGCGGCGACGACCCGGCCCGCGACGTGGTGCTGGTCGGGCACAGCTACGCGGGCCTGGTCGTCCGGGAGGCCGCGGACCGGCGTCCCGAACGGGTCCGCCACATCGTGCTCGTCGACGGCTGGGCCGGGCCGGACGGGGCGAACCTCTTCGACCTCGCGCCGGACGTCTTCGAGACGGTGATCCGCTCGATGGCGGGGCCCGATGGCCGGATCGCGCCACCGGCGCCGGACCTGTTCGGGATCGAGGACGAGGTGACCGCCCGGTGGCTCGGGACCCGGCTCCGATCGCACCCGCTGGCCTCGTTCACCGAGCGCACGCGCCTCACCGGGGCGGTGGACACGATCCCCGGGACGGGCGTCTTCCTCCGGCCGCAGACGTTCCCGTTCGAGCGGATCGCGGCGTCGGTGGGTTATCGTCCGATCGGCCTGGACGGCCCGCACGACGTGATGCTCACCGATCCGCACGCGCTCGCCGCCCTGCTCCTGACCTTCAGGAACGAGAAGCCCGAAGAATAGAATGAAGAAGTGGAACAGCGGACCTACAACCAGTACTGCGCCACCGCGCGCACGCTCGACATCGTCGGCGAGCGCTGGACGCTGCTGCTGATCCGCGAGCTGATGACCGGGCCGAAGCGGTTCGGCGACCTCCAGGCCAGCCTCCGGGGGCTGGGCACCGGCCTGCTGTCGGCCCGGCTCAAACACCTCGAACGGGAGGGGCTCGCGGAGAAGATCACCCTGCCGCCGCCCGCCCGCACCCCCGCGTACGCCCTCACCGGCGCGGGCGCGGAGCTGGGCCCGGCCGTCCTCGCGCTGGCGACGTGGGGCATGAAGTGGGCGATGGGCGAACGGCGCGACGGCGAGGCCTTCCACCCGGGCTGGGCGGTGCTCGGCCTGAAGACCTGCTTCAACCCGGAGGCCGCCGCCGGCGTGCGGGCGGTGTACGAGTTCCGGGTCGGCGAGGAGATCTTCCACGCCGAGATCGACGACGGCGCGCTGGAGACCGCCCACGGTCCGTCCCACCGGCCGGACGTCGTCATCGAGACCGACGACGCGACCTTCCTCGAGGTCTTCACCGGCGACCGCGCGCTCGCCGACGCGGTCGAGGCCGGTGACATGGCCGTCTCCGGCGACGGCGGGCGGCTCCGGCGGCTGGGGGCCTTCTTCACCTGGCCGGAGCGCGGTGAGCGCACCGCCGCCGAACGCGCCCGCCGGCGCGCCCCCGACCACGGCAGCCCTGGCTACAACGGGCCGTAGCATGGCGGCCCGGTCAGCACGGGCCGGATCGGCACGGGCCGGATCGGCACGGGCCGGATCGGCACGGGCCGGATCGGCGCGGGCCGGGTCAGTGCGGGCCGGAGTATGGCGGGCCGGGTCAGCGCGGGGGATAGGGCGCGCCGCCGAGGGCGGCGACGCGTTCGTGCAGCACCTGGTTGGCGGCGGACATCTCCCCGGCCGGGCGGCACCCGGGGGAGGCCGTGCGCAGCAGGCCGAACAGCACCGTGTCCGACGGGGCGCGGAGCATCGGCACCCAGCCGGGGGAGAACCGCTTCACGATGACGACGCCGCTGGTGCCCAGGTCGGCGGGCGTGATCGCGTCCAGGGTCGTCTCGATGAACGGGGCGGCGCGGGCCGCGGGCAGCAGCAGCGTCGCCCACGGGTGCGGGCGCTCCCACTCGCCGAGGGCGCGCAGCTCGGCGACGTCGGGACGCATCCGGTCGGCGAAGTCGAGGTAGGGGATCTCCTCGACCTCGTCCGGGCGCATGCCCGCGGGCGGGGACGTCCCCTCGTACAGCACCGCCCTGATCTCGTAGCCGCCGGCCTTGAACTGGCCGGCGACGTGGTCGGCGCGCAGGTCGTACTGGGCCTGGATCAGCTCGGCCGCCGTCGCGAGGCGGGCCCGGTAGGACAGCACGTACTCGGGCGCGCGGACCAGCGGCAACGTGACGCGCGTGATGACGCCGTGCCGGCCCATCCCGCCGCGCACGGCGTCGAAGAGCGCGGCGCGTTCGGACGCCGAGCAGGTGACGATCTCACCGGCCGGGGTGACCACCTCCAGCGCGCGGACGTTCGCCGCCTGCGTGCCGTGGACGTGCGAGGCGCCCCCGATGCCGCCCGCCGAGAGCGTGCCGCCGACCGTCAGGTCGAGGTGGTCGGTGAGCACCGGCGGGGTCAGGCGGTGCGGCAGCGTGGCGTCCAGCAGCTCGCGCCAGGTGATCCCGGCGCCGGCGGTCACGGTGCCGTCCCGTACCTCGTGCACGGACGCCAGGCCGCGCATGTCGATGACGCCGGCGTCGGCGAGCGACTGCCCCGCGGACGAGTGGCCGAGGCCGCGCGCCACGATGCCGGGGACGTCACGGACGGCCGCCGCGACGTCGCGCGCGGACGAGGGGCGCACGACGGCCGCGGGCGTGCGCTCGATCATGCCCCCGAAGTCGCGCACGGCCTACCGGCCGTCCCGCTGTTCGAGGAGGTGGTCGGCGATCCGGTTGACGAGATCGCCGAACTGCTGGAGCTCCTCGTCGGTGAACCGGCCGAGGAGGTTGCCGCGGACGACCCGCCGGTGCCCGGGACGGACCGCGGCGAGCGCCTCGGCGCCCTTGGCGGTCAGCTCGGCCCAGACGGCGCGGCGGTCGGAGGGGCAGTCGGAGCGCGAGACGAGCCCCTGACGTTCGAGCTGGGTCACCTGGTAGGTGAGCCTGCTCTTGGAGATCATTACCTGCCGGGCCAGGTCGGACATGCGCAGCCGGTGGCCGTCGGCGAGGTCCAGCTTGACGAGGATCTCGAACTCGCCGTGGGACATGCCGCCGTCGGTCTTGAGCTGCCGCTCGACCTCCTGCTCCATGAGGTGGGACGCCACGACGAACCCGAGCCAGGCCCGGAGTTCGGTGGGGTGGAGGGCGTCGTTGTTCACGAGTCCGATTCTAACGCGTGGTTCGAATTTGAACTAACGCCTGCTACGTTGATGTTCAGTTTTGAACAATCAACGGATTCCAGGAGGAAGAGCATGCTCCCAGCTCGCCGCTTTCCCGTGCTGCCCGACGTCGGCCTGCTGATCGGGCGGCTCGCGCTCGGCGCCGTCTTCATCGCGCACGGCTGGCAGAAGCTCACCGAGACCGGCCATGCCGGCGTCACGAGGATGTTCGACGCCGTCGGGGTGCCGATGCCCTCGGTGTCCGCCACGTTCGCGACCTGGCTGGAGCTGCTCGGCGGCATCGCGCTCGTGCTGGGCGTGCTCGTCCCCCTCGCGGGCCTGCTGCTCGCGGTCAACATGGCCGGCGCCTTCTGGTTCGTGCACATGGACAAGGGCTTCTTCGTCGACAAGGGCGGCTACGAGTTCGTGATGATCCTCGGCGCGACCGCGCTGCTGCTGGCGTTCACCGGCGCCGGCCGGTTCAGCGTCGATCACGTCCTCTTCGGAGGCCGTGGCGCGCGGGAGCGTGAGACCGTTCCCGCCTGATCCAGGATGATCTTCTCCGGACGGCGTCGCCGGCCGGACAACGATCGCTGTCGGCCCGCATCCGCATGACAAGATGTTCCTGTTGACCGTTTCTGGGCATGTGATCACCAGGTTTACTCGGAAAGAGGTCGTGGGTGTCGGGCGGTAGTGAATTCGTGGTCGTGGCCAACCGGTTGCCCGTGGACCGGGGTGAGAACGGCTGGCGGCGCAGCCCCGGCGGGCTGGTCAGCGCCATCGCGCCGGTGATGCGGAGCCGCAAGGGCACCTGGATCGGCTGGTCCGGCTCGGCCGACGAGGAGCTGGACCCGTTCGAGACCGACGGGATGCACCTGTTCCCCGTGCGCCAGTCGGCCGAGGACGTCGAGCTCTACTACGAGGGCTTCTCCAACGCCACCCTGTGGCCGCTCTACCACGACGTGGTGGCGCCGCCCGTCTACGACCGCGCGATGTGGGACGCCTACGTGCGCGTCAACCAGCGCTTCGCCGACGCCGCCGCCGAGGTGGCCGCCGAGGACGCCATCGTCTGGGTGCAGGACTACCAGCTCCAGCTCGTCCCGGCGATGTTGCGCAAGCTGCGGCCCGACGTGCGGATCGGCTTCTTCCTGCACATCCCGTTCCCGCCGCTCGAGCTGTTCTGGCAGCTGCCGTGGCGGCGCCAGATCCTGGAGGGCCTGCTCGGCGCCGACCTGGTCGGCTTCCAGCTGCCGGGCGCCGCCGCCAACTTCGTGCGGCTGTGCCGCCGCCTGGTCGACGCCCGCAACCTCAAGCAGGACGTCTTCTGGGAGGACCGGCTGGTCCGCGCCCGCGCGTTCCCCATCTCCGTCGACGTCGGCGAGCTCCAGGACCTCATCGGCCGGCCGTCCGTGCGCGAACGGGCCGACGAGCTCCGCACCGACCTCGACGACGCCACCATCCTCCTCGGCGTCGACCGCCTCGACTACACCAAGGGCATCTCCGAGCGCCTCCAGGCGTTCGGCGAGCTCTTCGAGGACGGCCACCTCAAGCCGGGGCAGGCCGTCTTCGTCCAGATCGCGACGCCGAGCCGCGAGCGCGTCGAGCAGTACCAGCTGCTCCGCGAGCAGATCGAGCAGCAGGTCGGCCGGATCAACGGCCAGTACGGCGAGATCGGCTACCCGGTCGTCCACTACCTGCACACGTCCTACGACCGCGCCGAGCTGGCCGCGCTCTACCTGGCCGCCGACGTCATGGTCGTCACCCCGCTGCGGGACGGCATGAACCTCGTCGCCAAGGAGTACGTGGCCTGCCGCAGCGACATGCGCGGCGCCCTGGTCCTCAGCGAGTTCGCCGGGGCCGCCGCCGAGCTCAAGCGCGCCTTCCAGGTCAACCCGTACGACATCGACGGGCTCAAGAGCACCATGCTGGCGGCGCTCAACGCCGACCCGGTCGACCAGAGCCGCCGGATGCGCTCCATGCGCAAGCGGGTCATCGACCACGACGTCGACCGCTGGGCGCAGGACTTCCTGAGCGCCCTGGAGCAGCCGCACCAGCTCCCTTAGCCCCGCCCGGTCGTATCAGGCCGCCCGGCCGTATTCAGCGCGCCCGGCCGCCTCCCCTGGCCCGCCCGGCCGTGCCACGCTGATCGGGTGAGCACGCGTGGATGGCCGGACTCCGGTTCCCGCCCCTGGCCCGAGATCGCGTCGTCGTTCCAGGAGCTGGCCGACGCCGACCCGGCGTTCGGCCCGCTCGCCGCGATCGCGGAGAGCGTCATCACCTGCCGTGCCGACGAGCACCTGGCCGCCACCACGTCGATGCACGACCTCGTGGTGACCGCCGCGCCCGTGCCCGCCGAGACCCCGGTCGACGTGGTGATCGTGCGTTCCCCGTCGTCCGGCCTCGCGAACCCGGGCTGGGTCCTGATCGAGCACTGTTCGACCACCGGGCACGACGCCCGCATCGCCCGGCCCGCCGGCGCCGCCGTGCCGCTCTTCTGGCGCTTCATGCTCGAGAAGTTCGGCATCGGCCCCGCCCGCGCCTGACCCGCGGGATCACTCCCGCCCGGGGTGATCCGCACGATCAGGCCGGGCGCGGTCGATCCGCGGGATCGGCGGCACCCGCGGGTGGAGCGCGTGTTCGGGTCCGCCCGCGGGTGACAGGGGCGTGCGTGGTCGGCTCGGCACCGCGCGCGGGGCGGGTGCCGGGTCGCGGCTCCGGTCAGGCGGCGGACCGGAGGTCGAACGCCGCCCAGACCGCCTTGCCGCCGGTCGTGAGCGGGGCCCAGCCCCAGGCGCCGCTGATCGTGCCGACGACCAGCAGGCCGCGACCGCCCTCACCGAAGCGCTCCGGGGACTGCTCGACGGGCTCGGGCGTCCCGGGGCCCGGGTCGGTCACCGCGACGACGAGCCGCCGGGGGTGGCCGAGCAGGACCAGCTGGATCGGGTGGGCGGGCGCTGGCTGAGGCAGGTCACGCAGTCCGTGGCGCAACGCGTTTGTCACCAGTTCGGACACCGCGATGACGATGTCGTCGGCGGCGTGGGAGAGCTCCCACTGCGCGAGGGTCGCGAGCGTGAAGTCGCGGGCGGATTTGGGCGAGGTGGCGTCGGCGCGGAGGACGCGGCGCGCGGTACGGGGGTCACCGGACGGCGGGGTCGGCCAGCGGCCGGCGAGGCCGGGTACGACGGCCACGGTCACCGCAGGTCCGCCGCCGTGTTGCTGGTCGGCGGCCGGATGGGCGTCGGGCCACAGCCCGTGGTCGAGCGCCGGTGGTCTCCAAGGGCGCCGCCCACCGTCGGCGGGGAAGGTTTCGACGTCTGCCTGGTCAACGATCATTGTCAAACCCCAGGGGCGTGCGGGTCGGTCGGTGGCGGGCGTTCGCTATCTTGCTCCCCACAACGTGCAGATGCAAGACCGTCTGCATGAACGGATGCAAGAACGAATGCACGTGCATCTCGTACCATGGCTAGGGGTGGGGCGAGATCGCGGCCTCCCGGCAGGGAGGTGCAGACGCCTTCAAAGGGGGCAAACAGATGGACGACGGGCTGTCGGACTTCTTTGCTTGGGAACTCGTCTGGCAGAAGAGTCGACGCAGCAATCCGAGTGGCAACTGCGTCGAGATGGCGGAACTCCCCTCCGGGGAGATCGCGGTGCGCAACTCCCGCTACCCGGACGGTCCTGTCCTCGTCTACACCCGAGAGGAGGTCGAGGCCTTCGTGGGAGGAGCCAAGGACGGCGACTTCGATCACATGCTCGTCTGAGGGGCGAGTAAACCGAATGACGTTCCATTCAGTGCTCTGGCCAGGTAGCGTGCGGTCTCATGCACCTGGGGCAGATCGCTGAGCAGACGCCCGACAAGCCCGCCGTCATCATGGCGGGCTCCGGCCGGGTCATCACGTACCGGGAACTGAACGAGGAGTCCAACCGGCTGGCGCAGCTGCTCTACGCGGAAGGCCTGCGCCCCGGCGACCACATCGCGTTCATGCTCGAGAACCATCCCCTCTTCCTGGCCATAGCCTGGGCCGCCCAGCGGTCCGGGCTTTATTACACGGCCATCAGCTCGCGCCTGCAGCCCGACGAACTCGCCTACATCGTCGACAACTGCGAGGCCAAGGCGTTCATCAGCAGCAAGGCGCTGGAGGTCACCGCCACCGCCGTCGCGCAGAAGACGCCGAACGTGCGGCTCCGCCTGATGCTGGACGGCACCGCCGAGGGCTTCCAGCCGTACGAGGAGCAGGTCGCCGCGCACCCCGCGACGCCGATCGCGGACGAGCGCGAGGGCTCCGACATGCTCTACTCGTCCGGCACGACGGGACGGCCCAAGGGCGTCAAACCGCCGCTGTCGCTGGCGGAGATGGGCGCGCCGAACATCCTCTACCAGCTCATCTCGCTGCTGTTCCAGCCGACCGGCGACTCGGTCTACCTGTCGCCCGCGCCGCTGTACCACGCGGCGCCGCTGCGCTACTGCCTCACCTACCACCGCTTCGGCGCGACCGTCGTGGTGATGGAGAAGTACGACCCCGAGGAGGCGCTCGCGGCGATCGAGCGCCACCGCGTGACGCACAGCCAGTGGGTGCCGACGATGTTCATCCGCATGCTGAAGCTGCCCGCCGAGGTGCGCGGCCGGTACGACCTGTCGAGCCTCCAGAGCGCCGTCCACGCGGCCGCCCCCTGCCCGGTGCCCGTCAAGGAGCAGATGATCGAGTGGTGGGGGCCGGTGCTGCACGAGTACTACGCCGGCACCGAGGGCAACTGCTTCGTCTACACCAACGCGGCCGACTGGCTCGAGCACAAGGGCACCGTCGGCAAGCCGCTGCTGGGCCAGGTCCACGTGTGCGACGAGGAGGGCGCCGAGCTCCCCGCGGGCACGCCGGGCACCCTCTACTTCGCCGAGGGGCCCACGTTCGAGTACCACGGCGACAAGGCCAAGACCGAGTCGTCCCGCGACCCCTGGGGCCACGGCTGGACCACCCTGGGAGACGTGGGCTACGTCGACGAGGACGGCTTCATCTACCTCACCGACCGCCGTTCGTACATGATCATCAGTGGCGGGGTGAACATCTACCCGCAGGAGGCCGAGAACGTCCTGGCCGTCCATCCCAAGGTCGCCGACGTCGCGGTCTTCGGCGTCCCCGACGCCGAGATGGGCGAGTCGGTCAAGGCGGTCGTCCAGCCGCTGTCGATGGACGACGCCGGGCCCGAGCTCGAGGCGGAGCTGATCGCGTACTGCCGGGACGACCTGGCACACTACAAGTGCCCCCGATCGGTCGACTTCCGCGCCGAGCTGCCCCGCCACCCGACGGGCAAGCTCTACAAGCGGCTCCTCAAGGACGAGTACTGGAAAGACCACCGCGCCGCCCCCGCCTGACACTCCGGCGGCGCCACGACCCCCTGAGCGGCCCGCTGAGCGGCTCCCACGGCCACCCGGGCGGTTCAGGCGGCCCGGGCGGTTCGGGCGGCTCGGGCGGTTCGGGCGGCCCGGGCGGTTCGGGCGGCCCGGGCGGTTCGGGCGGCCCGGGCGGTTCGGGCGGCCCGGGCGGTTCGGGCGGCCCGGGCGACCGGCGGGTCGTCACCGTGGTCGTGGCCGTCCAGCTCGCCGCCGGGCTCGGCTTCTACGCGGTCATGGCCCACGTCGTCGCGCACCTGCGCGACGACGTGGGCATGCTCGCCGGGACGATCGCGCTGGTGCTGGGGGCGCGCCTGGCCGCCCAGTACGCGCTGTACCTGCCCCTCGGCCCGGTCACCGACCGGCTCGGAGCGGCCCGGTCCGGCGTGCTGGCCTGCCTGCTGCGCGCGGCCGGCTTCGCCCTGCTGGGCCTGGTCGACGGCGCGGCCGGGCTGGCGTTCGCCGCGTTCCTGCTGGGCGTGGGCGGCGCGCTGTTCCACCCGTCCACCCGCTCGCTGCTGGCGGCGATCCGGCCGGGACGGCGGGCGCGCGGCTTCGGGATCAACGTGATCGCCGGTCAGGCGGCCGCCGTCGCGGGCCCGCCCGCCGGGCTGCTGCTGCTGACCTCCGACGGCGGCTTCGCCCTGCTGTCCGGCGTCGCGGCGGCCGCGTGGCTGGTGGCGGCGGGCCTGTTCGCCCTGCTGCCCGGCGCGTTCGCCCGTCCCGCGCCGCGACCCGGCGGCCCTCCGCGCGCCGCCGCCAGGCCGGTGGCCGCGGTTCGCGCGGTGCTCCGCGACCGGCCCTACCTCCGCTTCACCCTGCTGGCCGCCCCGACGACGCTGCTGCCCACCCAGACCATGACCGTCGTCCCGCTCAAGGGCTTCGACGCCGACGTCAGGACGCTCTACTTCTGCGTGCTGGCGGCGGTGGCGGCCGCGATCCAGCCCTGGTGCGCGGCGGGCGGGCGCGCCGAACGCGCCTGGGTGCTGCGCGCCGCCCTCGCGGTCTCGGGGCTCGGCTACCTGCTGCTCATCCCGCTGAACGAGCACGACGCCGCCGGCCTGATGGTGGTGGCGGTCCTGCACGGGCTGTCGTTCGGGATGATCGAACCGGCCTGCTTCCAGAACGTCGCCAGGTATGCGCCGCCCGCCCAGGTCGGGGCCTACTACGGGGTGATGGCGTTCGTCTCGGGCATGATCGCGTTCTTCGGCGGGCTGGTCGTGGGCCGGCTCTTCGACGCCGGCCCGGCGGGCGTCACCGCGGCCCTGGCGGGCCTGGGGATCCTGGCGCTCGCCACCGCCGCGGCCGCCGCCCTCGCCCGCAACGGGCCGGTCACCCCTTCCGGGCCTCCTCCCACGCCGGGCTCTCCACGAAGTGAACGTCGTAACGTTCGTGCATCTCCGCCAAGCTCCCGGCTGGCAGCTCACCCCGCAGGACCCGCGGCAGAACGCGGAAGTAGTCGAACCGGTCGACACCCGGCGTGATGAACACCAGCGCCTCCGCCGAAGCCCCCGGCGCGGCCCCGAACGCGTGCGGCAGCCGCGGCGGGACGGCGACCAGCCCGCCCCGTTCCACGGTCGTGACGTCCTCGCCCAGCAGGATCTCCAGCGTGCCGTCCAGCAGGTAGAAGACCTCCCACGACAGGGCGTGGAAATGCGGCTTGGCGCCGTCGGCGCCCGCCGGGATGACACCCGTGCTGATGCTCATCGCGCCGCCGCTGGCGTGCGCGTCGGCCAGCAGCCGCATCATGCCGGTTCCCTCGATGACCTCGGCGTCCTTCTCGTGGACGACGATCGGACGGTCGGGCTGGAGCATCGTGCCTCCCAAGAGTGGATCTCGTGCGTCCAGTCCACCCGTCCGCGCGCGCCGGGCCAACGAGCAGTCCGCGCCCACAGTGATCACGATTGCCGATGACCGGCCCCCCGGCCGGGCGGGTGTCCTCAGACGGCCGGGCTCCAGCCGCGTTCGACCGACGACCGGCACCGCCCGGGATCGTCGCCCGCGCTGGTGAAGAGCGCGGTCAGCAGCGGGACGCCGTGGCCGAGCGCGGCCTCCGGCAGGGGGCCGGTGACCACCAGGGACGCCAGGCCGTGGCCGATGGTCCAGCTCTGGACGGCCAGCTCCAGCGGGTCGACGCCGGCCCGGAAACGTCCGGCGGCCGTGGCCCGTTCGACACCCTGCACGAGGTAGTGCAGGGTCTCGTCGGCCGCCGCCGCGTCCTCGAGCTCGAACCCGGCCTCGAACATCACCCGGTAGAGATCGGGGTTGGCCAGCGCGTTGGCCAGGTAGGCGGCGCCGAGCGCGGTCAGGTCCGTCACCGGGTCGGCCGTCGCCGGGATCGTCGCCAGCCGGGCCGCCAGCCGCGTGAACCCCTCCTGGCGCACCGCCTTCCACAGGCCGTCCATGCCGCCGAAGTAGGTGTAGAGCGCCATCGTTGAGACGCCCGTCCCGGCGACCAGCGACCGCAGCGTGATCGGCTCCCGGGCGGCGAGCATCTGGGCGGCCCGTTCGATCAGCATGGCCCGCACCGCCGGGTCCTTCGTCCTCACCATGGCCCCACAATACATAACAATGCTATGTTTTGAGGACCGACGACGCGAGGAGCCCGACATGGCCGTGACCCTGATCAACCCCGACGGACTGCCGAAGCCCGACGTCTACCGGCAGATGTCGGTCGCGACCGGCTCGAAGCTGGTGTTCCTGGCGGGCCAGGTGGCCCGCGACGCCGACGGCCGCAAGGTCGGCGAGGGTGACCTCGCCGCCCAGGTCGAGCAGGCCTACCTCAACATCGGCACGGCGCTGGCGGCGATCGGCGCGACGTTCGACGACGTCGCCAAGCTGACCGTCTACATCGTGGACTGGACGCCCGACAAGCTGCCGCAGCTGGGGGAGGGCGTCGCCCGCGCCGCCGCCAAGCTCGCGGTCGACCCCGTCAAGCCCATCACGCTGCTGGGCGTCGCCGCCCTCGGCGAGCCCGACCTGCTGGTCGAGGTCGAGGCCACCGCCGTCGTCGACTGACCGCGGCGGCTGACGGCGTCGACTGATCACGGCGGCTGACGGCGGCGGCTTGAATCTCCCCTCGGGGGAGGTGCCAGGGTGAGGGCATGAACGGGGAGGCGCTCTACTCGATCGGCGAGCTCGCGCGGATGAGCGGGCTCACGGTCAAGACCGTGCGGTTCTACTCCGAACGGGGGCTCCTGCCGGTGTCGCGGACGGCGTCCGGGCACCGCCGGTACGGGGCCGGGGCCGTCGCGCGGCTCGGCCTGGTGCGCACGCTGCGCGACCTGGGGCTCGACCTCGCCACCGTCCAGAAGATCGTTGACCGCGAGGTGCCGGCCGCCGAGGTCGCCGCCGTCCACGCCGCTGCCGTCGCCGTGCAGATGCGGGTGCTCCGGCTCCGGCACGCGGTGTTGTCGGCGGCCGCCCGGCGCGGCTCCACCCCCGAGGAGATGGATCTCATGCACCGGCTCGCCCGGCTGTCCGCCGCCGAACGTGACACGCTCGTCGCCGACTTCCTCGACAGCGCCTTCGGTGACCCGGCCGACGGGCCGCTGCCGCGCGTCGTCCGGCGGTCGCTCGCCCCCGAACTGCCCGACGACCCGACGTCCGAGCAGCTGGAGGCCTGGGTCGAGCTGGCCGAGCTCACCCAGGACCCGGCGTTCCGTTCGCTGATGCGCGGCCTGTTCACCGGCCACGCCCGGCAGGACACCGGGCCGCCCCGCAAGCACACCGTCGCGCTGGTCGCCGAGACCGTGCCGCCGCTGCTCGCCGCCGGAGCCGCCCCGGACTCGCCCGAGGCCGCCGAGGCCGTCGCGGCGATCTCCGCCGCCCACGCCGGCTTCCAGGGCCGTCCCGACGACGTCGGCCTGCGCGCGCACCTGGCCGCCTACCTCTCGGCCGCCAACGACCCGCGCCGCGAGCGGTATCTCGTCCTGCTCTCGATCGTCAACGGCTGGTCCCCGCCCGACCATCCGCGCCGCGAGATCGGCTGGTTCCTGGCGGCCCTCGGGCACCATCCGCTCGCCGGGAGCGAATGAGGTCGGTAGATGACCGCATTCGTTCGTAGGGTCGGGGAGGTAAGCGCCGAACGAGATCAGGGGGAAGTGAAATGTCGATCGTCGTCACCACTCCGACCGGGCACGTGGGCTCGCGCGTCGTCCGGGTGCTGCTCCAGGCCGGGGCCCGCCCGCGCGTTCTCGTCCGCGACCCGGCGCGGCTGGACGCGCCGACGCGGGAACGGGTGGAGGCCCTCCAGGGGGACCTGACCGACCCCGACTACGTGCGGACGTCGGTGAAGGGGGCTCGGACGGTGTTCTGGGTCGACCCGACCCCGCACGTCGTCGAGAACCCCGTCGAGACCTCGCTGCGCACCGCCGCCCCGCTGATCGACGCCGCCCGCGCCGGGGACGTGGAGCGCGTCGTGCTGCTCAGCAGCGCCGGCGCGGAACTGCGCGAGGGCGCCGGGCACATCGACGCGCTGGGCCGGATCGAGGAGGCCCTCGACACCACCGGCGCCGACGTGCTGCACCTGCGCAACGGCTACTTCTTCACCAACCTGCTGCCGGACCTGGGCATGCTGGACGGCGGGGTCCTGACCACGTCCGCGGACCCCGACCAGCCCGTGCCCTGGGTCGACCCGCGCGACATCGGCGAGGTGGTCGCCGCCCGGCTGCTCAACGAGCACTGGAGCGGGCGGATCGTGCAGGGCGTCCACGGCCCCGAGGACCTGAGCTTCAGGCGGGTGACCGAGATCCTCTCCGACGTCCTGGACCGCCCGGTCGAGCTGAACGCCGTCAGCGACGACGAGGCCCGCGCCGGCATGCTCGCCGCCGGGCTGCCGCCCACCGCGGTCGACGGCATCGTTGGCATGTCCACGGGAACGCGCGGCCTGCGCCCCGACCCGCCGCGCGACCTGATCACCACCACGCCCACCCCCCTCGCAGCCTGGGCCCGCACCCAGCTCACCGCCTGACCCCAGGCGCCGGCCACCGAGGCCGCCGGCCACCGAGGCCCCTGACACGTCAGGGCGCGCGGTTCCCCGAGCGGCTGCGGGGGCTATGGCCGCCGGGGCCATGGGCTCGGGTGCCATGGGTGGGGGTGGCGAGGGCTTCGTCGTAGGCGGCTCGCAGGCGGGCCGCGCGGCGCCGCTCGGCCTCCAGGCCGGCGCTGCGCCTCTCCGACGAGTACGACCTCTGACGGGCGGCTAACCTGCGTCCATGCAGCTGATCAAGGGCCCCGGGACCCGCGCCGCACCCGGCGCGGTGTCCGGCGACTACGTCGAACACCTCCGCAGCGAGCGGCTGTCGGCCGGGACCTACCTGATCCCCGCCGGCGGTTCCGATGACCAGACGCCGCACCGGGAGGACGAGATCTACCTGGTCACCGCCGGCCGGGCGCGGGTGGTCACCGACTCCGGCGAGGCGCCCGTCGAGCCCGGGGACCTGATCTTCGTCCCGGCGGGGGAGGCCCACCGGTTCGTCGACATCACCGAGGACCTGGCCCTGCTGGTGGTCTTCGCGCCCGCCTACACCGGCCGGACCTGAACGGACGCGACCTGAACGGACGCGACCTGAACGGACGCGACCTGAACGGACGCGACCTGAACGGACGCGACCTGAACGGACGCGACCTGAACGGACGGGACGGGAGCGGGCGGGACGGGAGCGGGCGAGCGCCGTCGCCTTCTCATTCCGTTCCGTCCCGGACATGACGACGCCCCGGGCGGGGGAGAGTCCCCGCCCGGGGCGTCGTCAGTGCCCGGGTGATGCGGTGCCCGGGTGATGCTCGGCGCCCGGGTGATGCCCGGTGCGCCGGTGGTGTCGCCTAGTGCATCGGCATCGGAGCGTCCGCCACCGGGACGTCCGGCTTCTTGCGCGGCAGCAGGAGCGCCGGCAGGAAGGCGAAGAGCAGGAGCGCCGCGGCCCACCAGAAGGTGTGCTGGAAGGCGTCCGCCATCATGGGCGCGATCTTCTCGCGGACCGCGTCCGGGATGGCGCCCAGGCCGCCGCCGGCCTCGCCGCCGCCACCGCCGCCGGAACCGCCCTCACCGAGCTTGGACGCCAGCTGGTTGGCCAGCAGGACCGAGATCATGGCGGTACCGATGGACGCGGAGACCTGCTGGATGATGTTGAGCATCGTGCTGGCCCGCGGGACCTCGTCGTGGACGAGGGTCTGGATGGCCGCGGCCATGGTCGGCATCATCGTCATGCCCATGCCGAGGCCCATCACGAAGAGGACGGAGCCGAGCGCCCAGTACGAGGTGTCGTGCTGGAGCAGGGCGGCGAAGCCGCTGACCGACAGGACCACCACGGTCATGCCGACCAGGACGACGCGGCCGGGGCCCAGCCGGTCGGTGAGCTTGCCGCCGATCGGCATGGTGATCATGGCGCCCAGGCCCTGCGGGGCCAGGAGCAGACCGGACATCAGGGCGCCCTCACCGCGCACCCACTGGTAGTAGAGCGGCATCAGCAGCATGGCGCCCATGAACGCGGCCATGAACAGGACCATGGTGCCGGAGGCCGCGGCGACCGAACGGCGCTTGAGCAGGCGCAGATCGATCAGCGGGCTCTTGGCGCTCAGCGCGCGGAACACGAACGCGATCGTCAGCAGGGCGCCGGCGACGGTCGGGATGAGCGCCTCGAGCTTGGTGAAGTCGCCGAGCTCCGCGCCCTTGGCCAGGCCGTAGATCAGGCTGGCCAGACCGGGGGAGAGGAAGATCAGCCCGAGGACGTCGAGGCGTTCGCCGCGCTTGGGGGTGTCCTTCTTGAGGATCCGCGCCGCGAGGAACAGGGCGACGATGCCGATCGGCAGGTTGATGAAGAAGATCCAGCGCCAGGAGACGTCGTCGACGAGCCAGCCGCCGAGGATCGGGCCGAGGATGGGGCCGAGCAACATCGGGATGCCGACGACGCTCATGACCTGGCCCACCCGGGACGGGCCCGCGGCCTGGGTCAGGATCGTCATGCCGGCCGGCATGATCATGCCGCCGCCCAGGCCCTGCAGGACGCGGAACGCGATGAGCGACTCGGCCGACCAGGCGAAGCCCGCCGCGATCGAGCCGATCACGAAGAGCGCGATCGAGATCATGTAAAGGCGCTTGGTGCCGAAGCGCGCCGAGGCCCAGCCGGTGATCGGGATCACGGTGGCCAGTGCGAGCGTGTAGCCCGTGGTCACCCACTGGATGGTCGCCAGCGAGGTCTCGAACTCGCGGGCGAGGTCGTTGATCGCGACGTTGACCACGGTCACGTCGAGGATGGACATGATGGCGCCGAGCACGACGACCATGGCCACCGCGAGCACGCCACGGTCAAGGCCACCGGCGGAACCGCGGGGCGGTTCCAAGGGTCCGTCGGCCACCTTTGGGGACGCTGGGGCGGTCAAGAGGAACTTCCAATCGTCAGGCCCGGGCACGCGGGCGTAAGGAGTCAATGATGTGTTGGGGGTGCCAGTGGAAAATACTGCAGTGACTGACACTTTGCGAGCGATTAAACCGCCGTCGGTCCGGGAGTATTCCGGGGACCTCTGACAGTCTGTGCTGGTCTGTGGATCAAGGATCGAACCTCCACCTGACTGGAGGTCAAGCAGGTGTGATGTACCTGACATCGCCTCTGCCCGCGCAGGTGAGCAGGACGTTGCCGCAGCGGAAGCACCAGGTGGCGGTGAGTGAGAGACCTCCCCCTCATCACGCCCTCCGAGCTCTCGCTGTCAGAGGGACAGACCAGCCCCGCCCCGAAAACTCATCTGTGACCCGCACCACACCCGTCCCGCACCCCCACTCCCGAGCCCCGCCCCCGAGCCCCGGCCTCCGAGCCCCGGCCTCCGAGTCCCGGCACCT
Organism: Spirillospora sp. NPDC047279; assembly: GCF_040643285.1. Lineage (NCBI taxonomy): Bacteria > Bacillati > Actinomycetota > Actinomycetes > Streptosporangiales > Thermomonosporaceae > Spirillospora > Spirillospora sp. NPDC047279. The sequence continues at coordinate 542,827 of NZ_JBEYUA010000005.1, read as the reverse complement.
GAGCCCCGGCCTCCGTGCCCCGCCCCCCGAGCCCCGGCACCTGAGCCCCGGCCTCCGAGCCCCGGCCTCCGTGCCCCGCCCCCCGAGCCCCGGCACCTGAGCCCCGGCCTCCGAGTCCCGGCACCTGAGCCCCGGCCTCCGAGCCCCGGCCTCCGAGTCCCGGCACCTGAGCCCCGGCCTCCGTGCCCCGGCCTCCGAGTCCCGGCACCTGAGCCCCGGCCTCCGTGCCCCGCCCCCCGAGCCCCGGCTCCTGAGCCCCGGCCTCCGTGCCCCGGCCTCCGTGCCCCGGCCTCCGAGTCCCGGCACCTGAGCCCCGGCCTCCGTGCCCCGCCCCCCGAGCCCCGGCCCCTGAGCCCCGGCCTCCGTGCCCCGGCCTCCGAGCCCCGGCCTCCGAGCCCCGGCCTCCGAGCCCCGGCCCCTGAGCCCCGGCCTCCGAGCCCCGCCCCCCGAGCCCCGGCACCTGAGCCCCGGCCTCCGAGCCCCGGCCTCCGTGCCCCGCCCCCCGAGCCCCGGCCCCTGAGCCCCGGCCTCCGAGCCCCGGCCTCCGAGCCCCGGCCTCCGAGCCCCGCCCCCCGAGCCCCGGCCCCTGAGCCCCGGCCTCCGAGCCCCGGCCTCCGAGCCCCGGCCTCCGAGTCCCGGCCTCCGAGTCCCGGCCTCCGAGTCCCGGCCCCTGAGCCCCGGCCCCTGAGCCCCGGCCTCCGAGCCCCGGCCTCCGAGTCCCGGCACCTGAGCCCCGGCGTCCGGGTCACGGCGTCCGGGCCACGGCGTCCGGCCACTGCCCCCGGAGCGCGGCCCGCCGGGGCGCGGCGTCCCAGGGCGCGGCGTCCCGGGGGGCCGCGACTTTGGGGTGCGGCGTCTGGCGCGGCTGGGGGTGGCGCGTGTTAGGGGGTGAGGAAGGTCGCCAGGGCGATGGCGGTCTCTTCGGGGGCTTCTACCTGGGGGTAGTGGCCGACGTCCTGGAGGGGGGTGATCGAGGCGTCGGGGAAACGTTCCTGGAGGCGTTGCATGACGTGCCCGCCGCTGACCGGGTCGCGCATGCCCCAGACGAACCCGTAGGGAAGCCCGGAGCCCTCGAACGCGGAGACCCAGCGGTCGGCGTTCTCGCGGCGCTGTTCCATGTAGCCGATCAGCAGGTGGGCGTTGCGCAGGCCGTCGCGCCGCGCCGCCGCGTTCGCCAGGTCGTTCACGATCTCGTCGGGCACCGGCCGGTGCAGGAGGGGGCGGAGGGCGTCGGCCAGCATGTCCGGGGTGAGCACGGCGGCCAGTTCCGCGCCGCCGGGGCCGGCCAGCGCCTCCTGCGCGGGCACCGGCCGGTGCAGGTCGGGGTAGACGCCGCCGTTCAGCCACGCCACCCGTTCCAGCGGAACGCCGCGGGCGAGCAGCTCCTGCGCGACGGTCACGCCGTAGTCGTGCGCGACCAGCGCGCCGCCGGCGGGGAACTCCACCGCACGCCACGCCTCCTCGACCAGATCGGCCTGCTCGAACAGGTCGTAGCGGTGACCGGCCGGCTTGTCGCTGTCGCCGAACCCGAGGAAGTCCAGGCTGAGCACCCGGTGGCGCGCGGTGAGAGCGGGGAGCACCGGCGCCCAGTCGTGGCTGCTGCTGGGGAACCCGTGCAGGAGCGTCACGGGCGCGCCGTCCGCCGGCCCGTCGACCCGGACGAACACCTCGCGGCCCGCCGACCCGAGCCGCCGGCCGCCCGCGAGCCATTCCGCGTACGGTGGCCAGCCGCCGGCCACGGGCGGCCGGGCGGTCACAGGAGCGCTTCGGCGAGCCGGGCCCAGTCCTCGCGAGGGGCCGTTCGGTGGTCGGCGCCCAGCACCTGCACGCACACCGTGCTGGCTCCCGCGTCGAAGTGGGCGCGCACCCGTTCGGCGGTCGCCTCCAGCCCGCGCGCGACCATCGCGCCGGCCAGCTTCGGGCTGCCGCCGGACACCAGGTCCGACTCGTCGAACCCTTGCCGCAACCACGAGGCGCGGTAGTTGGGCAGCTCGCTGTAGAGCTTCAGATGCCCGTGCGCGATGGCGCCGAAGACCTCGTCGTCGGTGTCGGCGGCGGGAGTGACCACGGCCGCCTGCTCCACCACCAGCAGCGGCCCGGCGCCCAGCACCTCGCGGGCCGTCGCGGTGTGCTCGGGCGTCACCAGGTACGGGTGCGCGCCCTGCGCCCGGTCCCGCGCGAGCTCGAGCATGCGCGGCCCGAGGGCGGCCAGGACGCGGGGCGCGTTCTCCTTCTCGCCGGCCACGACCATGGGCGCGGCGTCCAGCGCGTCCAGGTACGCGGTCATCGCCGCCACGGGCTTGCCGTACGCCTGACCCCTCATGCCCTCGACCATGGGCGCGTGCGACACGCCGAGCCCCAGCACGAACCGTCCCGGATACGCGGCGTGCAACGTCCGCGTCGCCGTGGCCGTGGCCAGCGCGTCGCGCGCGTAGATGCTGGCGATGCCCGTTCCCACGGTCATGCGGCTGCTGGCCGAAAGGTAGACCTGCGCCGCCGTCAGCGCCTCCCGCCCGAACGCCTCGGGGAGCCACAACGACGCCCAGCCCTGCTCGTCGAGCTCGGCCACGGCCTCCCGCGCCTCGCCCAGCGCGAGGGTGTCCAGCGCGCCCGTCCAGATGCCTACGTTCTTCCCAGATGGCTGCATGTGATCACAGTACGCAGGCATCTCCGGCCGGAGATCACCGCACCACCCGACAAGATTGCTGACTCTGTCGAAAAGCCCTGTGACGTAAGGGTTTTCGGCCTTAGGGAGGGGTGTGCGGGACTACGATGCCGGAGAGGTCCCCCCAGACGTTGAGGTGCACATGGCCGAGTCTTCCCCGCCGATCCCCACCGGAGTCCCGACCGCCGCGCGCGTGTACGACGTGATGCTGGGAGGCAAGGACAACTACGCGGTGGACCGGGCCGTGGCGGAGGCCAGCCTCCAGATCATGCCGGAGCTGCGCGACATCGCCCTGCACAACCGCGCGATGTTGCACCGCGTCGTCGGGCACCTGGCCGCCAACGAGGGGATCACCCAGTTCCTCGACCTGGGCTCGGGCCTCCCGACCGTCCGCAACACCCACGAGGTCGCCCAGGAGGTCAACCCCGAGGCGCGCGTCGTCTACGTCGACATCGACCCGATCGTGCTGGCGCACGGCCGCGCCATCCTGGCCGACAACCCCAACACGACCGTGGTGACCGCCGACATCCGCGAGCCCGAAGACCTCCTGGGCCGCCCCGAGATCAGCGCACTGATCGATTTCGAACGTCCGGTCTGCGTGATGCTGGTCGGCATCCTGCACCACCTCGGCGACGACGAGGGCCCGGGCCGGATCGTCCAGGTGCTGCGCGACGCGGTGCCCAGCGGCTCGTACTTCTTCATCACCAACTTCACCCGCCTCGGCGACGCGCCCGAGTCCGTCGCGCTGGAGAAGCAGCTCCTGGAGCAGCTCGGCACCGGCCGCGTCCGCACGCCCGCCGAGCTGGCCGCGTTCTTCGACGGCCTGGAGATCCTGCAGCCCGGCCTGGTCCCGCTGCCGCTGTGGCGCCCGGAGCAGCCGGTCGTCGACGCCAGCACGATCGACGTCCGCTTCATGACCGGCGGCGTAGCCCGCAAGCCCTGACCCCGGCGGCCGCGGCCGTTCCGTTCAGAGGACCTGGCGCGGTGCGCGGCGGGTCGGGCGGCTCGCCGTACGTCGCCGCATAGACGTCCCGGGTCGACGCGTGGATCTCCCTGGTGCAGACGCCGGACGCCGGACGCCCGGTGCCCCCCGGTGGCCCCGGAGCGCCAGGCCCGAAATGGTGGTGACGCCCAGCCCGTCCGTCACCAGCGCCTGCATCACGACCATGCTGTCGGTGCTGTCGGTGCTGTCGGTGCTGTCCGGCGTGAACCCGTCCCTGACGCAGAGGTCCTGCAGATGCGACGGGTAACGTCCGTACCCGCCGATCCAGCACGAGTCGCGGCGGCCGGTCAGGACCTCGGCGTGCCCCGGCGTCAGCAGGTACGTGCACCTCGCCGCGGCCGCGGGCGGCGGCGCGGGCCTCCGAGACCGCATCCGCGCTCAGGGCGACGCCCTCGGCGCTCTCGCCGGATCGCTGGGCGTCGCCGAGCTCGACACACCGGTCCCCACCCGGCTCATCTCCAGGGCGCGGTCCTGGTCGACCAGCCCATGCCCCTGCGAGACCTCATCACCGGCTTCGCGGAGGCGGAGCTGCCCGGCCACACGCGGCAGCTCCTGGACCTCCTGCCGGGCGTTTGACCTCAAGTGACCTCAAGTGACCTCAAGTGATTTTGAGGTTCTAGCGTCGTGGCGGCATCCCACGACGGAAGGAACGTCATGACCATTCTGGTCACCGGGGCCACGGGGAACGTGGGCCGTCACGTGGTCAAGGAGCTGCTCGCCGCGGGTCACAAGGTACGGGCGCTGACTCGCGACCCCGCGAGCGGGCGAGTGCCCGGCGGCGTCGAGGTGGTCGCCGGTGATCCCGCCATCCCCGGCAGCCTCGTGCCCGCGCTGGACGGCGTGACCGGCGTCCACCTGATCACCTTTGACGCGGCGGACGGTGCTCCGCTGCGCACCGGCCCGCAGATCGCCCGCCTGGCCGCCGAGGCCGGCGTCCGCCAGATGACGATGTTGTGGAGCGGCGAACCGGGCCCGGTCGAGGAGGCCGTGGCGGCGGAGGGACTGCCGTGGACCACCCTTCAGCCGCAGGAGTTCATGTCCAACGCCCTCTTCTGGGCGAACTCCGTCAGGGCCGAGGGCGTGGTGCGCGAGCCGTTCGGCGCCACCCCCCAGCGCCATGATCCACGAGGCCGACATCGGCGCCGTGGCCGCCAGGACGTTCACGGAGGACGGCCACGCGGGCAAGGAGTACGTGATGACCGGCCCCGAGATCCTGGACATGCCGCGGAAGCTCGCCGTCCTGGGGGAGGCCCTCGGGCGCGAGATCCAGTTCGTGGAACTGACCGAGCGGCAGGCACGCGACCGGATGCGCGACGCGGGAGCCTCGCAGGAGGCGATCGACCACGTCGTCGGCTGGTACGCCGACCCGCCGAAAGAGGCGTACACGGTAGTGCCCACCGTCGAGAACATCCTCGGACGCCCCGCCCGGACCTTCGCCCAGTGGGCGCAGGAGAACGCCGAAGCATTCCGCTAGTCACCACTCGGCGCGCCGAGTCTCCGGCGCGCTGGGGGCCTCGCGCGCCTCGTTCACAGGGTGAGGCCGCGGCGGCGTCCCTCGATTCATGTGTCGGGCATACGGTACGAACGTGACCAGTGACGTGTCCCTTCAGCTGAAGTCGGCGCAGGTGCTCGTCGAGCTCCTCTCCGAAGACCTCCCCGCCGCCTACTGGAGCATCTACCGGCTGGAGCGCGCCCAGCTCGACGGACAGCTGGTCTCCTCGAACTCCGACGATCCCGAGGTGGCCGCCGCGGCGCGCGCCGAGATCCAACGATGGGCCGACTTCCTGGACGTCGACGTGTTCCAGCGGGAGCACGCCGAGGACGCCACCAGCCTGCGCGCCGAAGGCCACTACAAGAGGGTGCTGGTGTCGATCTTCGTCGTCGTTCCCGCCGAAAACCCGCGTCGGCGCGGGTTTCGCAGATCCCGCTAGGAAGCCGCCTCCCGCCGGAGAACCGGACCGACCCCTTCAGCAACAGCAGCCGCCTGACGCAGGCCCGCCTTGAAGACGTCCGCCCACCGGCTCCGGTCACCCACGTCCGGCCCGAACGCCTCCCGCGCGGCCTCGTCCGGCGAGATCCGTACATCGGCCTCGACCGGCGCGCCCGGGAACGGCATCGGCTCGATGAGGATCACCGCACCCGCACCGGCCGCGAGGTGGCCGTTGGAACCCCCGCCCAGCGCACCGTCCGCATACCGCCGTTCCCCCACGGAGATCGGCTCCACATAGCCCGGCGCGGCACTGCTGGACGCGACGGCCACATGCAGCGCCACGCCGCTGTCCCGCGTCCACACCACCGGCTCGCCCCGATCGACGTCCACGGCGGTGACGAGCAGCCGAGCGTCCGGCCACGTGCGTGCGACCAGCCGTTCCATGGCGGCGACGTGCACCTCCTGCGGCTCCGCGTTCGCCTCGGAGGCGAGAACGCCGACCCGGCGCAGCGCCTCACGCCGGTCCGCACCCGGCTCGTTCAGGATCTCGAAGACACGAAGCATCACAGAAGGATCCTCACCCGCCTCGTCCGGCCGTCTTGGCGGCACCTCAGCGAGCTCGTCCAGATCCCGCCCCGTCGCGATGGCCGCACCCGCGATCGCGCCCGCCGACGTCCCAACGATGAGGTCGGCCCCGGCCAGGTCAGCACCCGCTCTGCGCAACCCCGCAGCCAGCCCCAGAAGCCACGCCGTCCCAACCGGACCACCAGGCCCCAGAACGACCGCCACATCGGATTCACCAGGTTCATAACTCATGCCCCGATGCTAGAAAGCCGCCGCCACCGTCGACATCGGCTCTTGGACCGAAGACCAACGACCGACCCTCCTCCTCCCAACCATCCCCACCCCACACACCACCCCAACTGGACCGCCCCGGCGATGTTGGAGGCTCAGGTCGTTGGTTCTCAGTCAGCCTGGGTTGCTGTGCCGCGTGACCGGTGGAACGCTTCCTCGTACTCGCGCGGGGGAATGTTCCCGCAGTAAGAATGTATCCTTTCGGTGTTGTACCACGCCACCCACTCCATCGTGGCGATTGTCACGTCCATGACGTTTTCCCAGCCGCCGCGGAAGTCGATGAGTTCCTTCTTGTAGAGGCTGTTGAGTGACTCGGCGGCGGCGTTGTCGAAGGAATCTCCCTTGCCGCCAACCGAACGCGCCGCGCCGATCTGGTCCAGCCGTTCGGCGTACCGGATCGCCGTATATTGCACGCCCCTGTCGCTGTGATGAACCAGGCCGGGCGTCAATGCCGCCTCGCGACCAGATCGCCATTTCCAGCGCATCCAAGGCCAGATCCGCGCCCAAGTGATCGGCGACCTGCCATCCCACAATGGCACGGGAGAACAAGTCCTGCACGAACGCGGCATACACCCACCCGGCGGCGGTGTCGACATAGGTGATATCAGCCACCCACCGCCTGTTGGGGGCATCCGCAGCGAAGTCGCGATCCAGCAGGTCAACCGGCCGGTCCGCGCCCGCCACCGTGGTGCGGGGCCGCTTGCGGTACGCGCACACCCCAGCGATGCCCAACTCGCCCATCAGCCGCTCCACCGTGCACCGCGCGACCTGGATCCCCTCACGATTCAGGTGCGTCCACACCTTCCGCGCCCCGTACACACGTCGGCCCGGACCTTCCCACACCCGTATGATCTCCTTTTTCAGCTGTTCGTCACGCACCGCACGAGCCGACGGTTTCAGCTCGCGTTTCTTCGCCGCCCAATATGTCGACGGCACACATCCCAAGACAGCGCAGATCGGCTCGACACCGAACTGGTCTCGATGAGAATCGATGAACTCGACCAGCGCGGCAGTTTCGGGTCGAGTTCCCGGGCGAAATAGGCAGACGCGGCTTTCAGGATCTCGTTCGCACGCCGCAGCTCACGCACTTCGCGTTCCAGCTCGGTGATTCTTTGCGCGTCGCTGGTCGTGATCCCCGGACGCTGCCCGCCATCGATCTCGGCCTGCCGGATCCAGGTCCGCAACGCCTCACGATGCACCCCCAACTGGTCGGCCACCCGGACGATCGTGCCGGTCCTCTCGCCAGTTTGCTCACGTAGTTCAAAAACCATCCGGACCGCACGATCACGCAGCTCAACGGAGTACTTCCTCGGGGGCGCCATAGCCCTTCACCCTTCCAGGTATCAGGGCCAACCAAGCCGGGGCGCTCCAGCGGGGCCTAGCGTTTGACGGTGTTGCAGGGACAGGTTCAAGCGGCGGGCGCATTGCGGCAGGCCGACGCCCTTGTCCAGCAGGTCGTGGGTCTGCTGCCAGCGCTCGCGAGTGGTCTGCTCGCGGATACCGGCGGGGCGGGTTGGCCGTGGCCCAGCAGGCGCTGTGGGGACGGACCTCAGCGAGGGTCTTGTCACAGAGGTTCTCTTCCAGAGGTGCCACCGGTCGACGACCTGCACCGCATCAGGTAACGCGCGTCGTACCGCCTCGCCGTAGGCGCCCGACCCGTCACGGCAGACGAGCTCCACTCCGGGGTGGGTGCGCAGCCCCGTCTCCAGGGCATCGGCGCCGCGGCCGGGCAGCACGTCGATCAGCTCGCCGGTTTCGGCGTCGGTGAGGATGGTGGCGTATCGGTGGCGGCGCTTGAGCGCGAAGTCATCGACCCCAGCATTCGCGGGATCCGCGGCGGCGGTGGCAGTCGCATGAGTAGACGCGGTGCCGTGGACCTGGACTCCGCGACGGCCAAGGCCGCGACAGTCGAGCCCCCGCCCGGCCGGCCAGCTCTTGAACCACCGCACCCAGTTGACCAATGAGCCTGCTGGTTCGGCGCTGGTAACGCTCGAGCAGCCCGGGCACCTGCTCACGGAACCTCTGCCGAGGGCATCCCCGCGCCGGACAGACCAGGCGACGCACCCGTATCGACACCACAACCCGCCGCCCGTCCACCGGAATGTCGGTGACCGTCCGGCCGCAGAAACCGTGCACCCGGCCGGTCAACGCCCGCACATCGAGCACGGCACCGGCTCGCCCCGGGTCCGGGCCCTCACCCGATGCAGATCGTTCTCGTCCTCCACACCCTCAATGACCAGCGCAGATAACCCGAGAACACCACGCCCATAAGATCGTCGATCTCCAGCACGCCCAAGCCTGGCAGGTGATCACTCAGCGCCACCACCGGTTACGGGACAGAGCCGTTCACTGGACAGACCCGGCTGGGGCGACAGCCTGGGGGGCAGAGTCATCACTGTGCTTGGCGATCAGGCCGTGCGGCTGGCTTGTTGCCCTCGCGGTGGGACGATCTTCGCGGTCCATTGCCGGTTGACATGATGGGGCCGTGTCGGAGCCCGTTTTTCGTTATCACCCGGATCCGCTTGCGACCGGGGCCGCGGTGCCCGGCGCTCACATCTGTGGTGTCTGCGGCGTGCAGAGGGAGACTCGTTATCGCGGCCCCATCTACGGTGGGCAACCTGACTCCCTCTGTCTCCACTGCATTCACTCCGGGGAGGCGTCGCGCGCCTTGGGCGTTGAGGTTGGAGGTGATGAGGACTTCGACATGGCGGCTGTGTTCAGCGACGCCGTTGATGTGCCGGACGACGTGCCGCTGTCGGTCGTGGAAGAGATCACCCGACGGACACCCGGCTTCTTCAGCTGGCAGCAGGAGTCCTGGCTCTACCACTGTGGCGACGGCGCGGCCTTTCTCGGCCCTGTCGGCCATCGCGAACTCCAAGCTCACGCTCACGCGCTGGACATGCTCCGCGAAGATCACCAGCGGTACGGCTGGACGCCACCTGAAACTGAACGTTTCCTGCAGCGGCTGGACCGTACCGGTGAGCCGACCGCCTACCTGTTCCGCTGCCTGCACTGCCGCACCCATCTTGCGTCCTGGGATATTGGCTGACCGCGTCCGCAGACTCTGAGCTTCGCCCACCCCCCAGCTGAGCCCAGGCCAGGATGCCGATCGACTGGGCCTTGTGGGCGTGCCCATAAGCCCGGCGGTGTGGTGTCCGCCGGGCCGTGGGCTGGTTGTGGGGTGGGGTCAGGCTGCGAGATGGTGGTTATCCCAGGGGTTGTCGCTGTCGCCGGGGTCGGGTGTTTGTCCGGTGGGCCATCTGCCGTGTCTGGATCGTGTGGTCCCGTTGGGTGGCAGTGTCTGGTAGACGTACTGTCCGGTTTGGTTCTTGCTGATGTTGATCTGGTCGGGGTGGGTGTGTTTCCACCGGTTGTGCCAGCCGCAGCACAGCGCGAGTTTGTTGATGTCGGTGGGGCTGTTGCCCAGTGCCCATCCGTTGACGTGGTCGACTTCGCAGAGGAAGCCCGGCACCTCACAGCCGTGGACGGCGCAGGTGTCGTATTGGGTTTCCAGGACGCGGCGTTGGCCTGGGGTGGCGATGCGGGTGGTGTGGCCGAGGTAGAGGGGCACGTTGCCGGGGCCCAGGATGAGGGGTGAGATTCCGGCGGTGAGCGCCAGCCGCCGTACCTGCTCGGCCGGGATGGGGGTGCCGTCCCGTAGCCAGCCGGGCACGTCTTCGCCCATGAGGGTTTCGAGGTTGGCGATGACGGTGACGCGGGTGTCCTTGTGGCCGTGTGACAGCACGGTGGTGAGGGCGGCTGCCGTCCGTTCGCTCAGGTCTCGGCGGTCGTCGGCCCCGGCTGGTTTGGTCAGCGGGCCGAGGGTGCCGTCCAGGATCGCGGTGTCTTCGGGGTTGAGCCACCCGTTCACATACGACCCGCCATCCAGCGACCGGCTCAACGTCAACCACGACCGCTCATAGCCGCGCTTGACGTCCTCAGGCGCCTTCTCGGTGCCGTCGACCTCGGAGACCAAGTCGTGGATTTTGCGGCCGAGCCGAGCGACCTTGCCCGCCGAGAGCCCGTCGTTGGCGGCGTTCAACAGGATGTCCTCGGCCGCCGCGCAGTCCTCATCGTTCAACCGCTGCACGGCGTCGGCAACCGTAGCCGCATAACCGAGCGACAGGTCACCGGTGGCCAGGTCCTTGCTCACCCGCTCCAGACGCGGCAACTGCCGGGCCAGGGTGATGCGTTCCTTGGCGCGGCCTTCCCGCATCCCCAGACGGCACCGCAGCCACGCTTGCGTTGAGGGGAATCCCCAGTGCTTCATTTCACCGGTGCGATCCACTACTGCGATCGTGCCCGCGAGCGCGAATTCGATTTGATCTGCGGCCCTCGCGAGCGTCTCGGTCAGCTCCATACAAGCGGCGCCGGAGTCGGGGGCGGGCCGGTGGGCGAGTTGGGTGGCGATCGCGGCTACCGCTTCCACCAATTCTGCGGTGGAGGCGGTCTCTAGATCCGCGACGATCGAATGCATGTCTTGATTATATCGACGGTGACGGATTGCAATTATCTGATTACGGACATTTCGATTGGCCGCAGGTGGCCAACAATTCACCGGGCGCAAACAGGTCGCGGCGGGCGGCACCGTTGGGTGGTTGATCAGGTCGCGGCGGCGGCACCGTTGGGTGGTTGATCGTCCAACGGTCGGCGGGTGGCCCGGGATGGGTGAGTCGGAGTCTCAGGCGGTTGCTGCTGGTGGATGGCTGAGCGGAGCCGGACTGACCCACAGCGCACGAGCCTCCGCCCCTTCGAGCGTTGCTGTCACGTTGGCGCAGGCCCCAGAGGTCCAAAGGTGCGCTTGGGCCGAGGCGGCGCTGCCGCCTGAGGTTGCGCCGACAACCCGCGCTTCGCGCGGCCCAAAGGTTCGAACATCAGCGACAAGCAACACCCGCACTATGACAGGAAAGCGCGACCGGCCGCCTACTTTCTTGTCGCTGCCGCGTTTGAGCAGCAGACCGCACCCACCCCGCACCCGGGAGATAGGCGCTAGCTAAAGGGGTGACCGAGGCCGCCAACCCCAAAGGGCTAATGATGTAAGCGGGAAATGTGCTGACCCCGCAGTGAAGCGCCAAAGCCCCAGCGCCCCACCCACTTTCTTGTCGATGCTGAGTTTGGACAGTGGATATCGCCCACCCGCAGGCGGGAAGAGGGATGAGCCAAAGGGGTGGCCGATGCCGCGAGGCGCAAGGCGCGAGGCGCGAGGCGCAAGGCGCCTATGGTCTGGCCGGAGTGGTGCCGTGGCCGCAGGTTGGCGCGAATTGCAGGCCCTGTCGCTACCTTCTTGTTGGTGACTAGAGAGAGAACCTCTAGTTGAGTCGACCTGTAGTTAGGGCGTTGGACAGGGCGGTTAGGGCGGCGGGGTAGGCGGAGTCGGAGGGCGCGGCGAAGCCTATGAGGAGGCCGCCGGGGCTGGTGCCGGGGTCTTGGTGGAGTTCGGTCAGGCCGCGGAGGGCGATGCGGGCGGTGGTGCAGACGGCGAGGGCCTGCTGCTCGTTCATGCCTGTGACCAGGGTGGAGAGGCCTGCGGGTACGCCGTGGACGGTGAGGTGGGAGAAGGCGGCCAGGCGGTCCAGGAGGAGACGGCGGCGACGGCTGTAGCGGAGGCGGCACGCCCGGATGTGGCGGTCGTAGGCGTGGGAGGCGATCAGGTCGGCCAGGACGAGCTGGGTGAGGGTCTCGGTGTGGGTGTCGGCTTCTTCTTTGGCCTGGACGAAGGGGGAGACCAGGTGGTGGGGGAGGGCCAGCCAGCCCAGGCGGAGGTTGGGGGAGAGGGTCTTGGAGATCGAGCCGGCGTAGACGACGTGGTCGGGGGCCAGGGCCTGGAGGGCGCCGATGGGCTGGCGGTCGTAGCGGAACTCGCCGTCGTAGTCGTCTTCGATGATGAGGGCGCCGGTGGAGCGGGCCCAGGTGCGGATGGCCCGGCGGCGGTGGGGGTGGAGGGGGACGCCGAGCGGATATTGGTGGGAGGGGGTGAGGAAGACGGCCTTCTCGGTGGTGAGGGATTCGACCTGGGCGCCGCGGGCGTCGACGGGCAGGGGCGTGGTGGTGAGGCCGCCGCGTTGGACGGCTTCGCGGTAGGCGTTGTGGCCGGGGTCCTCGTAGGCGGTGGTTCGTACGCCGTTCTGGCGGAGGACGTGGGCGAGGAGGGTGACGGCCTGGTGGTAGCCGGAGGTGACGACGATCCGGGTGGGGTCGGTGCGGACGCCGCGGGTGCGGCCGAGGTGGGCGGCGAGGGCGGTGCGGAGTTCGAGCTGGCCCTGGGGGTCGGGGGTGGCGTGGGCGGCGTGGTGGAGGACCCTGCGGGTGGCGGCGAGCCAGGCGCGGGTGGGGAACGTGCCCGCGGCGGGGCGGCCGGGGCGGAGGTCGTGGGCGGGGGGTTCGGTGAGGACGGCGGGCGGCGGGGCGGGGGTCTGCGGGATGTCGGCGACCCTGGTGCCGGAGCCGGGGCGGATGGTGAGGAAGCCCTCTTCGGCCAGCTGGTCGTAGGCGGCGGTGACGGTGCCGCGGGAGAGGGCGAGTTCGGTGGCCAGGGCGCGGGTGGACGGCAGGAGCGTGCCGGCGGTGAGGCGGCCGTCCTGGATCGCGGTGCGGAGGGCGGATTCGAGGGCGGCGCGGCGTTTGCGGGCCGGGTCCAGTTCGAGGTGGAGATCGGAACCGGACCAGGAATCGCGCATGAAACTGGATCTTATTAGTGGTCCGGTCCGATCGTAGGGTCGGGGGCATGATCGTGATCGCGCATTTGAGCGACGTGCATGTCGATGACGCCCGGAGCGTGGAGCGGACCCGGGCCGTGGCGGGTTACCTGCAGGGCCTTCCGTACGAGCTGGACGCCGTGGTGGTGACCGGTGACATCGCCGACCACGGGCTCGCCCAGGAGTACGAGGTGGCCCGTGAGCTGCTGGAGCTGCGGCATCCGACGTTCGTGTGCCCCGGCAACCACGACGAGCGGGACGCGTTCCGGCGGCATCTGCTGGGGCGGGAGTCGGGGAGCGGGCCGATCAACCAGGTGCATCGGGGGGACGGGTTCGTGCTGGCGTTGTGCGACTCGTCCGTGCCCGGCAAGGATCACGGGGAACTGGACGAGGAGACGCTGGGGTGGCTGGAGTACGTGCTCGCCGGGACGCCCGGGGACACGCCCGTGATCGTCGGGTTCCACCATCCGCCGGTGCCGCTGCACGTTCCGTACGTGGACGGGATCCGGCTGTTCGGGGAGGAACGGCTGGCCGAGCTGGCGGAACGATATCCGCGCCTGGTGGCCTTCCTGGTCGGGCACGCGCACACGGCCGCGGCCTCGTCGTTCGCGGGGCGGCCGGTGCTGGTGGCGCCGGGGGTGGTCTCCACGGTGCGGCTGCCCTGGGAGCCGGGCGACGGGGTCGTCCGGCTGGACGAGCCGCCCGCCCTCGCCTTCCACGTGCTGGACGAGGGCGGGCTGACGACTCACTTCCGGGTGGTCACGCCGGAGGCAGGCCCAGGGCTCGGGCGATGAGCATGCGCTGGACCTCGGAGGTGCCCTCGCCGACCTCGAGGATCTTGGCGTCGCGGTAGAAGCGGCCGACGGCGTACTCGTTCATGAAGCCGTACCCGCCGAAGATCTGGGTGGCGTCGCGGGCGTTGTCCATGGCGGCGTTGGAGGAGACCAGCTTGGCGATGGCGGCCTCCTTCTTGAACGGTTCGCCGGCGAGCAGCCTGGCCGCGGCGGCGTAGTAGGCGAGGCGGGAGGTGTGGGCGCGCAGCTCCATGTCCGCGATCTTGAACTGGATGGCCTGGTAGCGGCCGATCTCCTTGCCGAACGCCTCACGTTCACGGACGTAGCGCAGGCATTCGTCGACGCAGCCCTGGGCGAGGCCGACGGAGAGCGCGGCGATGGCGATGCGGCCCTCGTCGAGGATGCGCAGGAACTGGGCGTAGCCGCGACCGCGTTCGCCGACGAGGTTCTCGGCGGGCACGCGGACGTCGTCGAACGACAGTTCGCGGGTGTCGGAGGCGGACCAGCCGACCTTGGAGTACTTCCGGCCGACGGTGAAGCCGGGCGTGCCGTTCGGAACGATGATCGTGGAGATCTCGCCGTCGCCGGTGAACGCGGTGACGGTGACGAACGCGGTGATGTCGGTGCCGGAGTTGGTGATGAACGACTTCGAGCCGTTGATCACCCAGCTGTCGCCGTCGAGGCGGGCGGTGGTGCGCATGCCGCCGGGGACGTCGGAGCCGCCGCCGGGTTCGGTGAGGCCGAACGCGGCGAGGTTCTCGCCGGAGGTGAGGCGCGGCAGCCACCGGGCCTTCTGGGCGTCGGAGCCGAAGCGGTAGATGGGCATCGCGCCCAGGGAGACACCGGCCTCCAGGGTGATCGCGACGGAGGAGTCGACGCGGGCGAGCTCCTCGAGGGCCAGGCAGAGGGCGAAGTAGTCGCCTCCCATGCCGCCGTGCTCCTCGGGGAACGGCAGGCCGAAGAGGCCCATCTTGCCCATGGCCGCGACGATGTCGTACGGGAACTCGCCGCGCTCGTACAGGTCCCCGATCACCGGGGCGACGGTCTCGCGGGCGAACCGCTCGACCGTGCTCCGCAGCTCCTCCTGCTCGTCGGTGAGCGTGAAGTCGATCATCTGGGTCTCATTCCTTCTTCCTGGTCGCGGCTTCGTCGCCGCGGTGCGCGGACCTTGGTGCGCGGCGCCCGCTCACGACGGTGACAGGGCCTGGACGACGCGGGACGGGGACGGGCGGCCGAGGCGTCCGGCCATCCAGCGGCTGGTGGCGACGAGCTCGTCGAGGTCGACGCCGGTGTCGATGCCGAGGCCGTGGAGCATCCAGACGAGGTCCTCGGTGGCGAGGTTGCCGGTGGCGCTCTCGGCGTACGGGCAGCCGCCGATGCCGCCGGCGGAGGCGTCGACGGTCGTCACGCCGGCGCGCAGGGCGGCGAGGGTGTTGGAGAGCGCCTGGCCGTAGGTGTCGTGGAAGTGCACGGCGAGCCGGTCGGTGCCGATCCCGGCGGCGGCGCAACCCTCGATGAGGGCGGTGACCTGGCCGGGCGTGCCGACACCGATGGTGTCGCCGAGGCTGAGCTGGTGGCAGCCCATGTCCATGATCCGGGCGGCGACGGAGACGACCTGCTCGACCGGCACGTCGCCCTCCCACGGGTCGCCGCAGGCCATCGACACGTACGCGCGCACCCACAGGCCCTCGGCGAGGGCACGTTCGACGACGGGCGCGAACATGGCGAGCGACTCGTCGACCGAGCGGTTGAGGTTGCGGCGGGCGAACGACTCGGTGGCGCTGCCGAAGATGGCGATCTCGCGGCAGCCGTCGGCGAGGGCGCGGTCGAGGCCGCGTTCGTTGGGGACCAGGACCGGGTAGCGCAGCGCCGGGTCGCGGTCGAGGGCGGCGAGGAGCTCCTCGGCGTCGGCCAGCTGCGGGATCCACTTGGGGTGCACGAAGCTGGTCGTCTCGATCGTGCGCAGCCCGGCGGCGGCGAGCCGCGCGACGAACTCGGCCTTGTCGGCGACCGGGACGATCGTGTCCTCGTTCTGGAGCCCGTCGCGGGGGCCGACCTCGTAGATCGTCACCCGGTCCGGGAGCCCGTCCAGCGGTACGCGCATCAGCCCTCCTCGATCACGGCGAGCACCGCGTCCAGGGCGACCTGGGCGCCGGTGCGGGCGGGCAGCCGCGCGACGACGCCGGCGACGGGCGCGGTGACCGTGTGCTCCATCTTCATGGCCTCGACCACGACGAGCGGCTGGCCCTCCTCGACGCGATCTCCTTCGGCGGCCTTGACCGCGAGGACGGTGCCGGGCATCGGGCTGCGGAGCACGCCGTCACCCGTGGCGGCGGCGGTGCCGCCGCTCTCGGCGCGGACGTGCTCGGTCAGCGACCAGGTGCGCCCGCCGCGACCGAGCCACAGGGTGTGCCCGTCACGTGCGGCCTGGTAGGTGAGCGTGCGGCCCCCGTACGTCAGGGTCAACGACGATGCGCCCCCTGCCAGGGACGCGCCGCCTGGCAGCGATGCGCTGCCTGTCAGGGGTGCGGTGCCTGTCAGGGGTGCGGTGCCTGTCAGGGGTGCGGTGCCTGTCAGGGGTGCGGTGCCTGTCAGGGGTGCGGTGCCTGTCAGCGATGCGCCGCCTGTCAGGGACGCGCCGCCTGGCAGGGACGCGCCGCCCGATAGTGGTGTGCTGCCCGACGTGCTGCCTGGAAGGGGCGGGCCCGCCGACAACGCAGCGGGGACTGGTGTGCTGTCGCCGACGGTGACCTCGGCGGCGGACGCGCGGCCGCGGACGCCGACCTCGACCGCCTCGCCGCCGGACGGGGTGATGATCCACGGGGTCCGGGCGGGCCCGCCGGGACGCCAGCCGTCGGGGATCGCCCACGGGTCGGGGTCGGCGGTCTCCAGCGCCAGCATGCGTTCCAGGGCCGCCGCCGCCAGGACCTCGTCCGGGACGGCGTCCTCGCCGGTCAGCTCGTCCAGCGAACGTTCGACGAGGCCGGTGTCCAGACGCCCGGCGGTGACGTCGGGGTGCCGCAGCAGCGCCCGCAGGAACGCGACGTTGGTGCCGACGCCGAGCAGCGTGTACGAGCCGAGCGCGCGGTCGAGCCGCGCGAGCGCCGCGGCGCGGTCGGGGCCCCAGGCGACGACCTTGGCGAGCATCGGGTCGTACGCGCCGCCGACCTCGGTGCCGGTGTCGAGCCCGGAGTCGACGCGGACGTGGCCGCCGGACGGCTCCGACAGGGCGAGGACGCGGCCGCCGGTGGGCAGGAACCCGCGCGCCGGGTCCTCGGCGTAGACGCGGGCCTCGACGGAGTGGCCGCGCAGCGTCACGTCCTGCTGGGCGAACGGCAGCGGATCGCCCGCGGCCACCCGCAGCTGGAGCTCGACCAGGTCGAGGCCGGTGACCTGCTCGGTGACGGGGTGCTCGACCTGAAGACGGGTGTTCATCTCCATGAAGAAGTAGTCGCCGGGGCGGTCGGCGGAGACGATGTACTCGACCGTGCCCGCGCCCACGTAGCCGACCGCCTTGGCGGCGGCGACGGCGCTGGCGCCCATCCGTTCGCGGGTGGCCTCGTCCAGCAGCGGCGACGGCGCCTCTTCGACGATCTTCTGGTGGCGGCGCTGGAGGCTGCACTCGCGCTCGCCGAGGTGGACGGCGTGGCCGTGCGCGTCGGCGAACACCTGGATCTCGATGTGCCGCGGGTTCTCCACGAACCGTTCGACCAGCAGGGTGTCGTCGCCGAACGAGGCGCGGGCCTCGCGGCGGGCCGAGGCGATCGCGTCGGCCAGCTCCGCGGGGTCGCGGACGAGCCGCATGCCCTTGCCGCCGCCGCCCGCGGACGGCTTGAGCAGGACGGGCAGGCCGACCTCGAGCGCGGCGCCGGCCAGCGCCTCGTCCGAGAGGCCCGCCTCGTCGCGGCCCGGCACGACCGGGACCCCCGCCGCGGCCACGGTCAGCTTGGCGCGGATCTTGTCGCCCATCGCCTCGATCGCCTCGGCGGGCGGGCCGATGAAGACCAGCCCGGCGTCGCCGCAGGCGCGGGCGAACGCGGTGTTCTCGGCCAGGAAGCCGTAGCCGGGGTGCACGGCCTCGGCGCCGGTCGCCAGGGCGGCCTCGACGACCTCGCCGATGTCGAGGTAGGAGCCGATGCGGACCGCCTCGTCGGCGTCGCGCACGTGCCGCGCGCCCGCGTCCGCGCCGGTGTGGACCGCGACGGACGCGACGCCGAGGTCGCGCAGCGTGCGGAAGACGCGCACCGCGATCTCGCCGCGGTTGGCCACCAGGACCTTCCCGAACATCGGGCTCGTCCCGAACGGCGCGCCTGTCTCGACCATCATGTCCTCACATCCGGAAGACGCCGTAGCCGACCGGCTCCAGCGGTGCGTTGGCGGCGACGGACAGGCCGAGGCCGAGGACGCGGCGGGTGTCGGCCGGGTCGATCACGCCGTCGTCCCAGAGCCGCGCC
Source organism: Spirillospora sp. NPDC047279 (assembly GCF_040643285.1). NCBI lineage: Bacteria > Bacillati > Actinomycetota > Actinomycetes > Streptosporangiales > Thermomonosporaceae > Spirillospora > Spirillospora sp. NPDC047279. The sequence goes on along the minus strand of NZ_JBEYUA010000005.1, from coordinate 524,431 downwards.
GTGGAGTAGTACGGGTTGCCCTGGTCCTCGTACTGCTCGCGGATCGGCGCCTTGAACGCCTCCTCGGCGTCGGCGGGCCAGTCCTCGCCGCGCGCCTCGAACTGGTCGCGGCGGACGGTGGCCAGGACGCTGGCGGCCTGCTCGCCGCCCATCACCGAGATGCGCGCGTTCGGCCACATCCACAGGAAGCGCGGCGAGTACGCCCGGCCGCACATGGCGTAGTTGCCCGCCCCGAACGAGCCGCCGATGACGACGGTGAACTTCGGCACGCGCGCGCAGGAGACGGCGGTGACCATCTTGGCGCCGTGCTTGGCGATGCCGCCCGCCTCGTACTCGCGGCCGACCATGAAGCCGGTGATGTTCTGCAGGAAGACCAGCGGGACGCTGCGGCGGTCGCACAGCTCGATGAAGTGCGCGCCCTTCTGCGCGGACTCGCCGAACAGGATGCCGTTGTTGGCGATGACGCCGACCGGGTGGCCGTGGATGCGGGCGAAGCCGGTGACCAGCGTCGCGCCGTACTCCTTCTTGAATTCCTGGAAGCGGCTGCCGTCGACGACGCGGGCGATGACCTCGCGCACGTCGTACGGGGTGCGCGGGTCGGGCGGCACGACGCCGTACAGCTCGGCGGGGTCGAGGGCCGGGGCCTCCGGGGGAGCGGTCTGCCAGGGGCGCGGCTCGCGCGGGCCGAGCGTGCCGACGATGTCGCGGACGATGCGGAGCGCGTGCGCGTCGTCGTCGGCGAGGTGGTCGGTGACGCCGGACGTGCGGGAGTGCAGCTCGCCGCCGCCGAGCTCCTCGGCCGTGACGACCTCGCCGGTCGCGGCCTTCACCAGCGGCGGGCCGCCCAGGAAGATGGTGCCCTGGCCGCGCACGATCACGGCCTCGTCGCTCATCGCCGGGACGTACGCGCCGCCCGCCGTGCACGAGCCGAGCACCGCGGCGATCTGCGGGATGCCGCGGCCGGACATGGTGGCCTGGTTGTAGAAGATCCGGCCGAAGTGCTCGCGGTCGGGGAACACCTCGTCCTGCCTGGGCAGGAACGCGCCGCCCGAGTCGACCAGGTAGACGCACGGCAGCCGGTTGTGCAGGGCCACCTCCTGCGCGCGCAGGTGCTTCTTGACGGTGACCGGGTAGTACGTGCCGCCCTTGACGGTGGCGTCGTTGGCGACCACGACGCACTCGCGTCCGGCGACCCGGCCGACGCCGGTGATGATCCCGGCGCCCGGGGCCTCGCCGTCGTACATGCCGTGCGCGGCCAGCGGCGACAGCTCCAGGAACGGCGAGCCCGGGTCGAGCAGCGTGTCGACGCGGTCGCGGGGGAGCAGCTTGCCGCGCGCTACGTGCCGGTCGCGCGCCCGCTCCGGCCCGCCGCGCCCGGCGCGGTCGAGGCGCTCGCGGAGCTCGGCGGCCAGCTCCGCGTTGTGCGCGGCGTTGTCCTTGAACGCGGCGCTCCCGGGATCGGCGCGCGTGCCCAGCTCAGGTCCGGTCATCACCCGTCCTCGTCGACGAACAGCAGGCGGACAGTTAACGAGCATTAACAAGGTCGATGTTAACCATCATTAACATCCTCAGTCTAGACTTCCATCATGACCTCTCCAGCAGGGAGGATCACACCCGCCGTGCCGACCCGCAGGGCGGAGATCCTCGCCGCCGCGGCCGAGCTGTTCGCCCGGCGCGGCTACCACGGCGCGTCCATCGGCGATGTCGGCCGTGCCGTCGGGCTCACGGGCCCGGCCCTCTACCGGCACTTCACCGGCAAGGAGGCGGTGCTCGCCGAGATGTTGCTGGACATCAGCAGGCGGCTGCACGCCGAGGGCGTGCGCCTGTCCGCCGAGCCCGAGCCGGGCCGCGCGCTCGACGCCCTGCTGGGCTGGCACATCGCGTTCGCGCTCGACAACCCCGCGCTGATCACCGTGCACGAGCGCGAGCTCGACAACGTCCCCGAGGCGCAGCGCCACGAGATCCGCCGCCTTCAGCGCGCCTACGTCGAGGAATGGGTCGGCGTCCTGCGCCGCCTGCGCCCCGGCCTGCCCGAGGACCGTACCCGCGCCGCCGTGCACGCCTGCTTCGGCCTGCTCAACTCCACCCCGTACAGCGCCGCCGCCCTCGACCGCGACGCCATGGCCGGCCTCCTGCACACCATGGCCAGATCGGCCCTCACCACCGCCTGACCCGGCCGCCCTTCAGCCGCCGCCCGTCGCACGGGGGCAGGCGCTCAGCACTGGGCGGTCTTGCCGTCCAGGGAGTCGGACACGGCGCTGGCGAAGGCCTCCGGCGGGACGTCGGCGCCGCTCAGGATCTTGCGGGCGCAGCCGCGGAACGTCGTGGTGAACGTGGCGTAGTGCTCGCTGACCGGGCGCGGCCGGGCCCGGGTCAGCGCCGTCACGACGGCCTCGGCCAGCTCGGTGAGCCGGTCCTGGGTCACGCTGTCCGGCTCGCCGCCCGCGTTGTCGCGGTCCGACGCCTGCCGCGCGCGGTCCGAGCAGGTGGCGACGGTGCCGACGGCGTCCGCCCGCAGCACGCCCGGCGGCATCCCGAACGCCGAGAACCGGGCGGGCGCGAAGCCGCCGCAGGAGAAGATCTGCCGCTGGCTCTCGGTGCCGGTCAGGTAGCCGATCAGGGCGAGGGCGTCCCCCGCGTGCCGGGAGCGCGCCGACACCGCCAGGCTCTGCCCGCCGAGGACGGTCGCCCCGGGCGCCGCCGCGACGCCGAACCGCAACCGCCCGTCGTCGCGCAGCCGCGGGTCGTTGGCGAAGTGCCGGTAGGCGTAGGGCCAGTGCCGCAGGAGCGCGTCGTCGCCGCCGTCGGTGAACGCGTCGATGCTCTCCTGCTCCTTGAAACCCCGGGCGAACGACGTCCACAGCGGCCTGCCCGGCCTCATCCGCCGTGCCACCGCCGTGAGCGCGGGGTGCACCCGGCCGGCGAGCTCCGCGCGGGACGGCCGGTGCGTTTCGGTGAGGAGCCCGGCGCCGCCGTGGTTCCACACGTACTCCAGCGCGTTGACGGTGAGCCCCTCGTAGTCGCCGAGCTGGGCGATGTGGTCCTCGCCCGGCCAGTCCTGAGGAAGGGCGGGAAGCTCGGCCTTGTCGCGGTGGTAGAGCAGCCCGACGTCGAGGTTGAACGGCACGGCGTACTGGCGTCCCTGGTAGGCGCCCATCGCCAGCCCGGCGGGGAAGAAGTCGCGCCGGTCGTCGAGCGGGCGCCGGTCGATGTCGTCGAGCGCCTGGATGTGGCCGTCGTGGGCGAACTCCGCCGTCCACTGCGCGTCCATGATCAGCACGTCGTAGGCGCAGGTGCCGGACTCCTGAGCCGCCTTGAGCTGGCTGTACTGCAGGTCGGCGGACGGTGACACCTCGACCAGCCGGGCCCTCGGCCGTCCCCCGCGGGCGCCGGCGTTCCAGCTCTCGACGAGGGCCCGCCGCTGGTTGCCGAGGCTCACGTCGGTGCCGCCCGCGACGGTGATCTCGTCGCCGCACGTGCCGGGCAGCCCGTCGTGGGAGGAGGTGAGGCCGGGCACGACCGCCGCCAGGGTCACGGCCGCCGCCCCGGCGGCGGCGCAGAGGAGCGCGGCGAGCCGGTGGTCTCGCGTCCGGTCGAGGAACCTGGTGCCCATCGCGGTCACCGCATCTCCGAGAGCAGGCGCGCGGCCTGTGCCTCGTCCGGGTCGCCGTTCAGTTCGACGCACCGGCCGCCGACGGCGGCGCGCGCCTGCTCGACGGGCGTGCCGTCGCACCGTGACGGGCCGGTCAGCAGGAACGTGACCGTGACGTCGCGGTGCCGCTCCCGGAAGTCCTCGAGCCGGTCGAGCGCCCTGTCCAGGCCGGGGTTGGTCCGGGCGGACTGCCCGTCGGTCACGACGACGATGTTCCGGACGCCGAACCGCAGGTCGGCGGCGGTGATCGCGTCGGCCAGTGGCAGGTCGGGGCGGGCGGCGACGAGGCCGAGCAGCCGGTCGTTGACCAGGCCGCCCCGGTGCGAGGCGACCAGGCCGCCGCGCACGTGCGTGGTCACCGCCGTCTGCCCGCCCGCGGTGACCTTGGCGAACGACTGGAGCCCGAGGACGTCGTCGCCCTTGAGCTGCGCGACCATGCTCCGCAGCACGGAGACGGCGTGCGTCAGCCGGGACCGGTTGACCCGCGTCGTCGTCGGCGAGCCCATCGATCCGGACGTGTCGACGAGCACCGACACCAGCGCCTTGTCCCGGACGGAACTGATCTTGTCGAGCGAGTCCTGGACACCGGGCACCGCCGGGCCCTTCATCACCGCGGGCACGGTGCCGTCCGGCGGGGCCGGGCGCAGCCCGCCGCCGGCGTCGCGCAGGCCCTGGGAGGTCAGCGGCCGGTCGGCGAGCCAGCCGCGGAACCGCGCGACGGCGCCGGCGCGCTCCCGGTCGTCCTGGCCGGGCCATCGCACCTGGACGAAGCGGTAGTCCAGGGCCGGCAGGTCCCGCGCGTAGTAGGGGCGCAGCTTCCAGCGATCGTACGGGGGTCTGGCCGCGTCGACCGCGTCGCACCGGTCGCCGAGGGCGCGGCCGGCGTTGTAGTCGTTGAGCACGTGCTCCGGCACGGCGACCGCGTACCCGCGCGGCGGGCCCGCCTGCCCGCTGGACGCCCGTTCGCGGAACTCGCACAGCAGCGCCACCGCGTCCGGCGCGAGCAGGTCGGGCGGGCTGACGAACCGTTCGGCGGCCTTGCCCGAGTCGGCGAGGCCGGTGTTGGTGACGGCGGTGTGCAGGACCGGCGTGACGGCCAGCGCCGCCGCCGAGCTCTCCGGGATCGGCCGCGCGACGGCCTTCAGCCCCGCCGCCTTGAACCGTTCGAGCAGCTCGGCGGTGGTCTCCCGGCCGGGTCGGCTCGCCTCCCGGTAGACCACGCCGTCGTCCTCGCCGAACAGCGCGAGCACCATCGGCGACCCGCCGACCGGCGGCGGCCGCGTGGCCAGCGTCGGCGGCGGCCCGGCGGCGCCCAGGTCGGCGCGGTCGGCGGCGTAGGCGTACTCGGCCTGGGAGGACGCGACCCAGACGTCCGGCTGCGGCCCGAGCAACTGCGCGCCGGCCCCGGTCTGGTCGAGCCGCCAGTCACGCGCGAACCCGTTCCGCACCGGCGTCGCGCCCGGCTCGGCGGTGACCGTGACCGAGTACGCGGTGCAGCCGTCGGCCCTGGTGCCGGCGGTGAACGCGGCGGCCGCGGCCCGCAGCGGCGTCAGAGCCTCGGGGGTGGTCATCGCCCGGATCTCCAGCGGGCTCGCGCAGCCCCGCCCGGAGCTCAGGGATCCCCGCACCGCCGCGACCGCGCCCAGCACGAGCCCGGCGGCCGCCGCGCCCGCGGCGGCCCAGACCAGAACGGTCCACGACCAGCGGGCCAGATCGCCGGGCAGCAGGTGCAGCAACCTGCGGAGGATCTCCGGATGCCGGTAGAGCACGGTCACCCCGACCGCCAGCAGCACCAGCGCGAAGCCGACCCAGGCGACCAGCGCCACGCCGACGTTCCGCGACAACACCAGCAGCAGGGGAGAGGAGGCGACCAGCGCGGAGACGATCAGCGAGGTGGTCAGCTCGACCGTGAACGAACGGACGAAGGTCGTTCTCCTCGGGGGAGGAGGTGGCGCTTCCCGTCGCTGGGTGTCGCCCGGTTCGACCATGCAGTCCTCGTCGCCGTCCCTGCCCCCCGGATCGTTCCGATTCTAGAGCGGTGGTCGCGCTGCGTCAGGGCCTTCGCGCGGGCCGGAGTCGGCCGGATCTTGACTTCCGCTTTGTGGCGTAGGTCATATAAGGACAGGAGCGGCCTGGGCTTCGAGGAGACCCGGATGGGGGCCGCCGTACGGGTGTGGAGGGTGTCATGGGTGTGGAGGGCGGAAGCTTCTACGAGATCGCGGCGGCGCGTCCCGGCCGGCCGGCGGTCCTCACGTCCGGCGGGCACGTCACGTACGGCGAGCTCCACGAGGAGGTCAACCGGCTGACCCACGGGCTGCGCGGGCTCGGCGTGGCGCCCGGCGACACGGTCGCCACGGTGCTCGGCAACCGGCCGGAGTTCCTGACGGTCCTGCTCGCCGCGATGCAGGCCGGCATCTATCTGGTGCCGGTCAGCCGGCACCTGACCGCGCCGGAGATCCGCTACATCCTGGCCGACAGCGGCGCCAAGGCCGTGGTGACCGAGCCCGAGTACGCCCCCATGGTGGCAGGCGCAGTAGCAGGCGCAGCGGCAGGCTCAGTGGCAGGCGCAGCAGCAGGCGCAGCAGCAGGCTCAGTAGCAGGCGCAGCGGCAGGGCCGGCGGCGGGCGCGGTGGCAGGCGCCGCAGCGGGCCCAGTGGCGGACGGTGCGGTGGCGGACGGCGGCACCGGGATCGCGCTCATCTCCACCGAGCCCGTCGACCCGGCCGACCTGGCCCACTCAGCAGACTCAGCAGACTCAGCAGACTCAGCAGACTCAGCCGATCCCGCCGGCCCTGCCGGGTCCGCCGATGGCGCCGGGAGGTTCCGGCTGCTGGCGGACGTGTGCGCCGCGGGACGGCCGGAGCCGCCCGCCGAACGCCGGATGGGCTCGCTGATGCTCTACACCTCCGGCACCACGGGACGGCCGAAGGGCGTCCGGCGGCCGATCCTCGACATCACCCCGGAGACCCTCTTCCGGATCATGTCGTCGGGCCTCGGCAGCCACCTCGGCCTCGAACCCGGTGACGAGGTGCACCTGGCGGTCGGCCCGCTCTACCACTCGGCGCCGTGCGTGCACGCCCTGATGGCCCTCAACCTCGGCCACGCCATCGTGGTCAGCCCGCACTTCGAGCCGGAGGAGACGCTCGGGCTGATCGACCGGCATCGCGTCACCAACACGTTCATGGTGCCGACCATGTTCCACCGGATGTTGTCGCTCCCCGCCGAGGTGCGGGAGCGGTACGACGTGTCGTCGCTGCGGCAGGTGTACCACAGCGCCGCGCCGATCCCGGTCGAGACCAAACGCCGGATGATGGACTGGTGGGGGCCGGTGCTCTACGAGTACTACGGCTCGACCGAGTGCGGCGCGGTCGTGGTCGCGCGGCCGGAGGAGTGGCTGGAACGGCCCGGCACGGTCGGCCGCGCCGTCGAGGGCGTCGAGATCCGGATCCTCGACGAGGACGGCGACGAGCTGCCGGCGGGCGCCCCGGGCATGATCTACGCCACCGGCCACGCCGGCTTCGCGTACCACCGCGACCCCGCCAAGACCGCGTCGGCCATGCGCGGCGCCTTCTACACGCCGGGCGACATCGGCCACCTGGACGAGGACGGCTGGCTCTACATGAGCGACCGCCGCACCGACCTGATCATCTCCGGCGGCGTGAACATCTACCCGGCCGAGATCGAGTCGGTCCTCCTCCAGCACCCGGAGGTCGCCGACGTCGCCGTCATCGGCGTTCCGGACGAGGATTGGGGGCAGAGCGTCCTCGCCCTCGTCGAACCGCGCGCCGCGGACCCGGCCCCCGGCCTGGCGGACGACCTGCTGGCGCACTGCGGCCCCCGGCTGGCCCGCCTGAAGCATCCGCGCCGCATCGAGTTCCGCGCCTCGCTGCCGCGGACGCCGTCCGGCAAGCTGAGCCGGAGCCGCGTCCGCGACGCCTACGTCCGTGACCAGCAAGAACGCGCGGCCGCCACCAGCGAGTAGGCGTGGGACGAAAGAGATCCGAGTTATTCGGGCATCGTTCGAACGCTTCGCCGGGCCGCTGCGTATTACCCGGCATGACGGACCAGAAGGTGGCGCCTTTCGACGGCGGTGCGGTGGTCGGCCCTGAGACCGAAGGTGCGGTGGCGGTGTGGCCGTGCGCGAGTTGCGGACGTCCCGTCCCGCAGCCCGTGCGCGGCGCGCGGACGGTGCGTTACTGCGCGGACAACGACGAGGCGTGCGCGGTGGAGGCTCGGAAACGCCGCGCACGAGGCCGGGAGACCCCCGGGCTGACCGGTCAGGTCGCCTGGGCCTGGGAGATCGTCGAACGGCTGGAGGGTGCGGCCGACCAGCTCGCGGGCGCGCTGGCGTCCGAGCTGTCCGTGGCCGGCGTCGAACGGCAGGTGGCGGCGGCCCGCGCGGAGTCGGCCACCCACATCGCGGCGGCGCAGGAGGAACGCGACGCCTCGCAACGCCAGGCGGAGTCCGCCTGGCGGGAGGCCACCGTGGCCCGTGCCCGCGCGGAGAACGCCGAGAGCGCCGCCACGGTGGCGCGCTCGGAGGCCGAACAGGCGGTGGCCGAACGGGACGCCGCGAACCAGGAGCGCCACGAGGCCAAGGCCGCGGCGGAACAGGCCAATGCCGCCCGGCTCGCCGCGGAGAGCGAGCGCGACCATGTCACCGAGCGCGAGGGAGAGTTGCTCGCGGCGCTCGAGGCGGCGCGGGCCGAACTGGTCACCCTGCACTCGCGTCTGTCGGAGACGGAGACCGAGACGCAGGGACAGCGCATCGAGGCGGCCGCGGCGCGGCGTGCCGCCGAGGACCTGCGTTCGGCGGTGCGCGACGCCGAGGCCAAGCGCGGCCAGGCCGTCGCGGACCGCGACCAGATCCAGGCGCGGGTGCACGAGGTGGAACAGCACAACTGGCAGCTGGCCCAGGCGGTGGAGGAGTTGCGTGCCACGGTCGAGGCACTGACGGGTGAACGGGATGCGGCGCGGGCCGAGGCGGAACGGGCGCGCAAGCACATCGACACGCTCACCCGTCTGTCCGGCCGTGGTGCTCAGCACGGGCAGCCGGGGCGCCGGCCGGTCGAGCCGGAGCCGCCGACCGGGCTCCACTCCCTCAGCGACCTCAACGGGGTCACTCCGGTCCACGGGATCAACGGGGTCAACGGCATCAACGGGCTCCGGCTGCCCCGCACGGGCTGACCGCCTCGTGCCGACCGCCTCGCACTGATCAACCTGCACCGACCCGCACTGAGCGACTCGTCCTGACCGACCACCGATCGGCACACCGGCACACCGGGAGGAGGTGACGCGTTCTCTCCAAGCTTTGGCCCAGCACCGGCCGCCGCACCGGGGCGGCGGCCGGTGCATCCATCTGTGCGGAGTTCTATCCGTGCCCGTGCTTCATCTGCGACGGAGCCAGGCGGTGTAGTCCAGCGCTCCCGCGTGCACGGCGGAGTGCACCGCCCGCGCGATCCGCGCACCCCACACCGACCGCGGCCCGGCGAACGGTTCGGCTGCCCCGGCGGGGCCGGGACGTTCCAGCGCCGCGACGCAGACGGCGTCGGAAGCGGTGCCGGTGCACGGGTAGCCCGCTTCGAGGAGCGCCTGGGTCTTGGCCTCCGTCGCGGTCATCACGGCGTTGACGAGGGCCGCGTCCGTGAGCGCCACCGGGACCGCGACGACGATGTTGACCGTCCCCGGCGTGGAGGCGCCCGGTGTGCACGAGCCCGGTGCGGACGAGCCCGGTGCGCACGAGCCCGGCGTGGACGGGCCCGGCGCGGGGGTGCCGAAGGCGACGGCGGCGAGTTCGGGGTCGGCGGCCCCTGCCGGTGCGGCGGCCCAGGTGGGCACGCGCAGCCCGGTGGTCGCGGTGACCACGACCCCCTCGTCGGCGCGTTCGACCGTGCGGTCCACCGCGGCGGCCGTGAGCATCCCGACCCCGGGACCGGCCAGGCCGTACGACGCGGCGATCTCCAGCAGGTGCGCGGCCGGGTCCGTCCGCGAGTAGTCGCCGGGCACCTGCGCGTTCAGGACCCATCCGGCCGGGCCGATGCCGCCGCCGACCAGCGCCGACGAGATCATGCGCCGGCCCTCGCCCGCCCGCCAGATCGTCGCGGCCAGGCCGCCGTCACGCCGGACGAGTTCCACGTTCACGGGCGCTCCAGGGAGAGGATCGGACGGCCGTCGGGGCCGGGGGAGACCTGGACCCGCGCGTCGAAGTGCTCGGCGATGGCGGCCCTGGTGAGGACGCCGGCGGGCGGCCCCTCCGCCGCCACCGTGCCGCCCGACAACAACACCAGCCGGTCGGCGTACTGCCCGGCGAGCGTCAGGTCGTGGATCGTCGTCACGACGGTCAGCTCGTCGGCGAGCCGGAGCCGGTCGATCAGCTCCATCACCTGCTGCTGGTGGCCGATGTCGAGCGCGGTCGTCGGCTCGTCCAGCAGCAGCACCGACGTCTGCTGAGCGAGCGCGCGGGCGAGCACGACCCGCTGGCGCTCGCCGCCGGACAGGTGGTCGAGCGACCGGGACGCCAGCCCGGTCAGGGCGAGCCGGTCGAGCACGTCGGCCGCGACCGCGCGGTCGCGCGCGCTCTCCCGGCCCAGGTGCGGGATGTAGGGGGAACGGCCGAGCAGCGTGTAGTCGAAGACCGTCATCCCGGCGGGCAGGTTGGGGCTCTGCGGCGCGTAGGCGACCAGCCGCGCCCGCTGCCTGGGCTTGAGCGTGCGCAGGTCGGTGCCCGCCACCGTCACCTCGCCGTCGCCGTGGCGCAGCCCGAGGATCGCGCGCAGCAACGTCGACTTGCCCGCGCCGTTCGGCCCGATGACGGCCGTCCACGAACCGCCGGGCACCTCCAGCGACACGCCCTTCAGCACCGGGCGGCCGTCCAGAGCCACGTCCAGGTCCCGCACCGCGATCGTCATGCCGCCACCTCGTGCGGGGACGGCCCCCCGCACCCCCCGGCGACGACGGCGAACACGGACTCGCTTCGCCCGCTCACGTCGCCACCTGCCTGCGGGTCGCGCGCAGGATCACCACGAAGAACGGCGCCCCGATGAACGCCGTCACCACGCCCAGCGGCAGCTCGCCGGGCGCCACCACGGTACGGGCGACGAGGTCGACCAGCTCCAGGAAGGCGGCGCCGACGAGCAGGGAGAGCGGCAGCACGACCCGGTACGACCCGCCCGCGACCCGCCGCACGATGTGCGGCACCACGATGCCGACGAAGCCGATCAGGCCGCTGACCGCCACCGCGCAGGCCGTGGCCAGCGACGCGGCGGCGAGCACCGTCAGCCGGACCCGGGCCGCCGACACCCCGAGCGCCGCGGCCTCCTCCTCGCCGACGCTCAGCACGTCCAGCAGCCGCCCGTGCAGGAGCAGGACCACCGTCGAGACGACCGCGTAGGGGAGGATCATGCCGAGGGTCGGCCAGTCGGCCAGGCTGAGCCCGCCCAGGATCCAGGAGAAGATGCGCTGCAGCTCCTGCGCGTTGGCCTGCTGGAGGAACGTCTGCACGGCGGCGAGGAAGTTGGACACCGCCACCCCGGCGAGCACCAGCGTGGCCGCGCCCGGCCCGTTCCCGCGGCCCGCCATGCTGCCGAGCCCGTACGCGAGGAACACCCCGAGGATCGCGCCGGTGAACGCGGCCAGCGGCACCGCGAGCGCCGGGTCGCCCGGCATCACCACGATCACCAGGGTCGCGCCGACGCCGGCGCCCGCGGCGGCGCCGAGCAGGTACGGGTCGGCGAGCGGGTTGCGGAACACGCCCTGGTAGCCCGCCCCGGCCAGGGCGAGCAGCCCGCCCACCGCCGCGCCCAGCAGGACGCGCGGCAGGCGCAGCTCGAACAGCACGTTGAGCTCGACCGGGCTGAGCCCGGAGTCGAGCTCGACGAACGGCAGCCGGTCGAGCAGCGCCTTGACGACGCCGCCGGCCGGAAGCTCGGCCGCCCCCACCAGCAGGGCGGCCAGCATCGTCGCCGCGAGCACCGCGACGGCGACGATGAGCTGGAGGGGCCGCAGCCGAGCGGGGGTCACGCGCCGGTGGACGCCTTCTGCACCGCGGTCCCGATCGTCTGGACGAACTCGGGCAGGCGCGGGCCCCAGCGGGAGGCGATGTCGTCGTCCAGCGGGATCACGCCCTTGTCCTTCACCGCGGCGAGGCCCTGCCAGCCGGCCCGCTTGGCGACCGTGGCCTCGTTCTGCCCGCAGCACCTGGTGTCGGCGAGGAAGATCAGCGTGGGGTCGCTCTTGAGCAGGAACTCGGGGGACAGCTGCGGGTAGCCGCCGGCCGCCTTCTCCGCCTTGTCGGCGATGTTCTCCAGGCCGAACAGGCCGTACACCTGGCCGATGAACGTCGAGGACGTCACGGTGTGCAGCTGGTTGTCGAGCTCGTGGTAGTAGGTCAGCTTCTTGCCGGCGGGCACCTTGGCGGTGGTGACCGTGTCCTGGATCCGCTTCTTCATGTCGGCGGTGAGCCTGGCCGCCTCGGCCTCGCGGCCGGTGGCCTTGCCCAGGTCGGCGATCTCGTCGTACGCCTCGTCCAGCTTGGTCGCGGCGGGCTCCAGCAGGACCGGGATCTTGACCTTCTCCAGCGCCTTGACGATGCCGTCCATGTCGTCGGACAGCACCACCAGGTCGGGCTTGTAGCCGATGATCGCCTCGGCGTTGGGCTTGAACCCCGACAGCTTGGTCTTGGGCGCCTCGGCCGGGTAGGTGGAGTACTCGTCGGCCGCGACCACCTGCTTGCCCGCGCCGATCGCGAACAGGGTCTCGGTGTGGGTGGGGGAGAGGGACACGATCCGTTCGGGCGTGGCCGGGATCGTGACCGCGCCGTTGGCGGCCTGGACGGTGACCGGGGAGCCGGAGGTCTCGCCGCCTCCGGAACCGGTCGAGCCGCCGCCGCACGCGGCGGCCGACAGCGCCATCACGCCGATCGTGACGGCTGCGCCCAGGGAGCGCAGGCCGCCCAGGGAACGAAGGGGTCTCACAGAGGCCTCCATGCTGGCGGAAAGCCGTGACCCGGTGAGGGGACGGACCGGCCTTCCGCGAGGTCGATGAACGTCGGCGCGTGCGGAGGCGACCTGGCTCGGCCACTCGGCGGACCGGGGGGTCCGCGGGGCATCACAGTTGCGGGACAGCGCCGGGGTCACACCGGACTTCGCTCCATGACGCGCGTGATCTGCAACGTTAGCACCAGCCGGGACGGGTCCCCGCCGCGGTGACGGAGTGAGCGCTCACTTAGACCTTGACGGAGTGAGTGCTCACTCCGTACCGTGGTGGGCATGGTGCAGGACGGATTGGAGCGCAGGCCGGAAGGCGGCGTGCCCGACGGCGTGCCCGACGGCGTGCCCGACGGCGTGCCCGACGGCGTGGAGGACGGCGTGGAGGACGGCGTGGAGGACGGCGTGGAAGGCAGGGGCGAGAACGGAGCCGAGGACGGAGCCGGGGGCGGGCTCGGCGGCGGGGGCGCGAAGGCGGCCCGGCGGCGGGCGCCCGGGATGACCCCGGAGCAGCGCCGCGAGATGATCGTCCGGACCGCGCTGCCGCTCGTCGCCGAGCACGGCGCCGCCGTGACCACCGGTCAGATCGCGCGCGCGGCGGGCATCGGCGAGGCGACGATCTTCCGCGTGTTCGCGGACAAGGACGCGGTGCTGGACGCCTGCGTCGCCGAGGCGACGCGCGCCGACCACGTGCTCGCCGAGCTGGCCGGCATCGATCTCGACCAGCCGCTGGCCGGCCGCCTGGGCGAGGCGGCGGAGGCGATGGAGGCCTATCTCACCCGCATGGGCATGGTGATCGGTGCCCTGCACGCGACGGGCCGCCGCGACCGCGGCCGCCCCGGGGGCGGCGAGCACCCGGACGAGCACCCGGACGGGCGCGGGGGCGCCGCGCTCGACCGCGACGCGGCCATGCGGGACACGGTCGAGGCGCTCGCCTGCCTCTTCGAGCCAGAACGTGCTGCGCTGCGGCTGCCGCCCGAGCAGCTCGCGGCGATGTTCATGGGCCTGGTGTTCGGCCGCGCCCGGCCGCCCGTGCGGCCCGCCCCCTCGCTCGACGAGACCCTCGACGTCTTCCTGAACGGAGCCCTGACCGAAGGAGAACGGGCATGACGATCAGCCTCAACCACACCATCGTCCCGGCCGCCGACAACGAGGCGGCGGCGCGCTTCTTCGCCGGCGTGATGGGGCTGGAGTGCACCGGCCCGCATCCGCACGCCGCCCACTTCGTCCCGGTCAAGGTGAACGCGGGCCTCACGCTCGACTTCATGACCGTTCCGGACGCGCGCGGCCACCACCTGGCGTTCGACGTCGACCCGGCCACGTTCGACGCGGTCCTGGCCCGGCTGGACGAGCGGAACACCCCGTACGGCGACCACCCGGCGAGCCCGGACAACGGCCGCGTCGACACCGGCCACCCGCTCGGTGACCGGGGCCTCTACTTCGCCGACGCGACCGGCAACCTCTACGAGGTCATCTCCACCGAGTGACGGTCAGGCCGAGGCGGCGAGCGTCCTGAGGAAGGCGCGGGTGCGCTCGCGCTCGTCGCGGCCCAGGAACTCGCCCGCCACGAAGTCGGTGACCCCGGCCTTGGCCAGCTCCTCCAGCTTGCCGGCCACCGTGTCCTCGTCGCCGAGGATCGCCAGGTCGGCGGGGCCCTCCGCGCCCTCGCGGTCCATCATCGCGCGGTAGGACGGCAACGTCCCGTACACCTGGAACGCCTGGGCCGCCCGCTCCCGGGCCGCCGCGACGTCGCCGGTCACGCCGACCGGCAGGATGCACACGATCCGGGGCGCGGGACGCCCGGCGGCCTCGGCCGCCGCGGTGATCGTCGGCGCGATGTGGTCGCGGACGGTCGCCGGGCCGGTCATCCAGAGCACGGTGCCGTCGGTGCGCTCGGCGGCGAGCCTGAGCATCTTCGGCCCGAGCGCGGCGAGCAGCACCGGCACCCGGCCCTCGTTCGGCACCGACAGCCCGATCTGGGCCTTCACCGTCTCGCCGCTGAACGACACCGGCTGCGCGTCCAGCAGCGGCAGCAGCACCGAGAGGTACTCGTCCATGTGCCGCAGCGGCCGGCCGAAGTCGTAGCCGAACATGTCCTCGATGACGATCTGGTGGGACAGGCCGATGCCGAGCGTCAGCCGCCCGGGGCCGGCCGCGAGCGCGGTGGTGCGCGCCTGCTGCGCCAGCGTCGCGGGGTGGCGCGGGTAGGTCGGCACCACGGCGGTGCCGAGCTCGATCCCGGACGCCTGCGCCCCCGCCACCGCGAGCGCGGTGAGGGCGTCCACGCCGAAGATGTTCGACAACCAGGCCGAGGAGAACCCGTCGTCGGCGGCACGCCGGACGTCGTCGGTCAGCTTGACCAGCGAGTCCGGACCGCCACGTTCGCTCAACGACACGCCGATGCGCACGAGGACCTCCTGGGTTGCACGAAAAGACTTATCGGTCCCTTTTTATCAGCCGGGCGGCGGGCCAGGCCCGGCGGGCCCGGTCAGGAGGTCTCGCAGTGGGCGGCGGCCAGGCGCGCCAGGGTGCGCGACGCTGTCTCGACCTCCCGGATCGACACGCACTCGTCGGGCGCGTGCATGAGGGAGATGTCGCCCGGCCCGTACTGCACGGTGGGGATGCCGCCGATCCCGGTGAGCAGGCGCAGGTCGCTGCCGTACGGGGCGCCCCACACGCCGGGCTTCGCGCCCGCCACCGCCACGTGCGCGTCGGTCAGCGCGGCGAGCAGGCCGCCGTCCGCGGCGGGCAGCCGGCCCGCCGCGAACCGGCCGCCCCACCACTCGACCCGGGCCGGGTGGCGCGACAGCCAGGGGTCGGCGGCGCACGCGTCCGCGACGGCCCTTTCCAGGGCCCGGCGGGTGACGCGGGTGTCCTCGTCGAGCGCGACGCCGATGCGTCCCTCGGCGACCAGCTCGCCGGGCACCGACGACGACCAGTCGCCCGCGCGCACGCTGCCGATCTCGATCGCGTACGGGATCGTCCAGCGCCGCATCAGCGCGTCGACGCCGGTGTTGCGCTCGGCCTCCAGCGCGCGCAGCGCGGCGAACACCGGCCAGAACTTCTCCACCGCGCTCACCCCCGAGTCGCGGAACGCGGCGTGCGCGGCCTGGCCGGTCACGCGCAGCCGGAACGTCAGCGCGCCCGCGTTGGCGGGCACCACCTCCAGCCCGGTCGGCTCGGGGACCACGCACGCGTCGGCGCGCCAGCCCCGGCGCAGCAGCGCGTACGAGCCGAGGCCGCCGTCCTCCTCGCCCGCCACGCAGGCCACCAGCAGGTCGCCGCGCAGCCGGACGCCGTCGCGGCGCAGCGCGCGCACGGCCATGAGCGCGGACACCAGCCCGCCCTTCATGTCGCAGGCGCCGCGCCCGTACAGCAGGTCGCCGTCGACCCTGCCGCTGAACGGGTCGTCGCTCCACGCCGCGAGGTCGCCGGGCGGGACCACGTCCACGTGCCCGTTGAACATCAGCGAGCGGCCGCCGCCGCTGCCCGGCAGCCGTGCGACCAGTCCCGCGGCCCGGGCGCGCGGCACCTCCATGCCGGGGAAGCCGGGCTCGGCGGTGACCTCGTCCACCGGGATCTCCCAGTGGTCGACCTCCAGGCCCTCGGCGCGCAGCCAGGCCGCCAGCCGGTCCTGGATCTCGAACTCGGCGGGCGAGCCGCCGACGCTCGGGATCGCGACGAGTTCGGACAGCAGCGCGACGGTCTCGGCGTGCGCGGAGGCGTGCGGGGAGGAGGTCACGTCAGGGCCGGTCCGTCAGGTAGCCGCCCATCTTGCGGAACAGCTCGCGGGCGGGCAGGTCGGTGCCGTCCTCGGTGCGGACCCGTTCGATGACCAGGCCGTGGCCGCGCCCGCGCCGGGCCTCCGCGCCCGCGACGATGACCACGCCGTCGCCCTCGGGGATGAAGACGCGGCCCGGCGTGCCGCCGTAGACGCCCTGCGACACCGACGCCTTCAGCACGCGGACGCGCTCGCCCTTGTAGTAGGTGAACGCGTTGGGGTACGGGTCGGACTGCGCGCGCACGAAACGTTCGAGGTCCTCGGCGGGCCACGTCCAGTCGATGGCGCTGTCGCGGAGGGAGCGCTTGTGGAAGAAGCTGGCCTTCGACCGGTCCTGCGGGGTGAAGTTCGTCTCCCCGGACGCGATGAGCGCGAGCGACTCGTGCACGATCGGGGTGATCAGGTCGACGGTCGCGTGGAAGAGGTCGGTCGCGGTGTCGGCCGGCCCGACCGGGACGGCGCGCTGCACGACGATGTCGCCGGCGTCCAGGTCCTCGTCCATCATGTGCGCGGTGACGCCGACCTCGGACTCGCCCGCGATGAGCGCCCAGATGATGGGGGAGAAGCCGGCGTAGGCGGGCAGCAGCGAGTCGTGCACGTTGAGCGTGCCGCGCTTGGGCAGGTTGAAGATCTCCGGCGGGATCCAGGTGCGCCAGTTGTTGGCGACGATGAGGTCGGGCTCGGCCTCCTTGAGTGCCACCATCAGTTCCTCGTCGTCGGGCCGGTTGCGCAGCAGTACGGGAACGCCGTGCTCGGCGGCCAGATCGGCGACCGAGTCGCTCCAGATCTTCTCGTACGCGTGGTCGCTCTTGGGGTGCGTCACGACGAGGACGACCTCGTGCTCGGACTCCAGAAGTGCCTGCAGGGTGCGGTGTCCCCAGGTCTGGTAGCCGAACATCACGACCCGCATGGTGCCTCCTTGTGAGGGGGAAGACGACAGGTTAGGCTCACCTTAGTTTAGGTGAGCCTAACCTAATCGTATGAGCGTGTCCGCCACCCGGAAAGGCCCCCCATGTCCCTCGCGGCGAAGCATGTCCACGATCTGGTCGGCATCGGCTTCGGTCCCTCGAACCTCGCCCTGGCCATCGCGCTGCGCGAGTACAACGAGCAGAGCGGCGGAGACCCGATCGACGCGGTCTTCCTGGAGAAGCAGGCGGCGTTCGGCTGGCACAGGGGCATGCTGATCGAGGGCACCACGATGCAGGTCTCGTTCCTCAAAGATCTGGTCACCATGCGCAATCCGGGCAGCGACTACAGCTTCCTGAAATACCTTCAGGCCAAGGGCAGGCTTGTCGACTTCATCAACCACAAGACGATGTTCCCCTCGCGGATGGAGTTCCACGACTACCTCGAATGGGCCGCGACGTCGTTCACCGACGAGGTGGAGTACGGCGCGGAGGTGGTGGCGGTCACGCCGGTGACCGTCGACGGCGTGGTCGAGGCGTTCGACGTGCTGGTCCGGGAGGGAGCCTGTGCGGACGAGCTCACCACCCGCCGCACGCGCAACCTGGTCGTCGCCGCCGGGCTCGAGCCGGTGCTCCCGGCGGGCGTGGTCAGCGGGGAGCGGATCTGGCACAGCGAGGAGCTGCTCGACCGCCTGCCGTCGCTGCGCGACCCCCGTCGCGTCATCGTCGTCGGCGCCGGGCAGAGCGCCGCCGAGGTGACCGACCACCTGCACGGCTCCTTTCCCGCCACCGAGGTCTGCGCGGTCTTCGCCAAGTACGGCTACACGCCCGCCGACGACAGCTCGTTCGCCAACCGCATCTTCGACCCGGTCGCGGTGGACCACTTCTACGCGGCCGGCGAGCAGGTGAAGGGCATGCTGCGCGACTACCACGCGTCCACCAACTACTCGGTCGTCGACCTCGACCTCATCGACGAGCTCTACCGGCGGCACTACCAGGAGAAGGTGCGCGGCGTGGAGCGGCTGCGCATCATGAACGCCTCGCGCCTGGAGGACGTCGTCAGGACCGGCGACGGCGTGCGCGCCACCGTGCACTTCCTGCCGACGGGCGAGCGCACCGTCCTGGAGGCCGACCTCCTCGTCTACGCCACCGGCTACCGTCCGGGCGACCCGCTCACGCTGCTCGGCGAGGCGGGCAGGTTCTGCCACCGGCTGCCCGCGGGCGGCCTGCGGGTCGAGCGCGACTACCGCGTCGCGACCACCGGGGACGTGCGCTGCGGCATCTACGTGCAGGGCGCGACCGAGCACACGCACGGCATCACCTCGACGCTCCTGTCCAACACGGCCGTCCGGGTCGGAGAGATCGTCGAGTCGCTCGCGAGCCGCCTCCGCGAGGATGCCTACGCGATGTCCCGCTGAGGCCCCTCCCGGACGGGCCTCCTGAGGCCCCCTCCGGCTGAGGCCCCGTCCGAGGTCGCCCTTCCGGCTCGCGGCGGGCCGCCGGTGCGAAACGACCCCACACCGGCGGCCCGCCGCGGTACGTCCGGGGCGCGCCGCGGCGGACCGGATCTCAGGCTCCGAATCTCAGACCTCGGCCGTCGGATCTCGGCCCTCGGGCTCAGGCCTCGGCCCTCGGGCTCAGGCCTCGGCCCTCGGGCTCAGGCCTCGGGGACGTGATGGTGGCGGCCGATCGGGATGACCAGCGGCGTCCCGCTCACCGGGTCCGGGGTGACCTGGCAGCGCATGCCGAAGACGTCCTCGACCAGCTCGGCGTCGATCACGTCGGCGGGGCGGCCCTCGGCGACGATCGCGCCGGCCTTCATGACGATGACGTGGTCGGCGTACCGGCACGCCTGGTTGAGGTCGTGCAGGACCATCACGATGGTGCGGCCCTCGCGCCGGTTGAGGTCGACGACCAGGTCGAGCACGTCGATCTGGTGGGCGAGGTCGAGGAACGTGGTCGGCTCGTCCAGCAGCAGGATCGGGGTGCCCTGCGCGACCGCCATCGCGATCCAGGCGCGCTGGCGCTGCCCGCCCGACAGCTCGTCGATCGGCCGGTCGGCGTGCTCCAGCATCCCGGTCGCCTTCAGCGCCTCGGTGACGGCGTCCTCGTCGCCCGACGACCACTGCCGCCACCAGTTCTGGTGCGGGGACCGGCCCTGGCCGACCAGGTCGGTGACGGTCAGCCCCTCGGGCGCGACCGGCGACTGCGGCAGGATGCCGAGCCGCTGGGCGACCTGCCGCGTCGGCGTGGAGTGGATGGACCTGCCGTCCAGGTGCACGGTGCCGGCGCGCGGGTTCAGCAGGCGGGCGAGCGCGCGCAGCAGCGTCGACTTGCCGCACGCGTTCGCGCCGATGATGACGCTGATCTGGCCGGGCGGCACCACCAGGTCCAGGCCGTCGACGACGACGCGGTCGTCGTAGGCCAGCCGCAGCCCGCTCGCCCGCAGGTCGGGCCCCGGCGCGTCGTCGTGCTCGGGGGCGGCCTTGGCGGCGGCGGCCGTGCGCGACAGCGACTTGATGAACGTCACGGGGTCATCCTCCAGAGCCCGCGCGGTTGGTGCGGGCGAGTTGCCACAGCAGGAACGGTGCGCCGAGGACGCCGGTCACGACGCCGACCGGCAGCACCATGTCGGACAGAAGCCGCTGGCTGATGAGATCGCTCACCAGCACGATCGCCGCGCCGGTGAGCGCCGCGGCGGTCACCGGCGGCGCCGGGGTACGGGCCAGCCGCTGCGCGATCTGCGGCGCGGCCAGCGCGACGAACAGGACGGGCCCGGCCGCGGCCGTGGCGAACGCGGCCAGCGCCGAGCCGCACAGCAGCAGTGCCAGGCGGGTGCGCTGGACCGGGGTGCCGAGCCCGCCGGCGACCTCGTCGCCGAGCAGCAGCGTGCGCTGGAGCCGGCCGAGCAGGAGGACGGCGGGCAGCAGCACCAGCAGCGCCAGCGCGAGCGGCCGCGCCTGCGGCCAGCCGCGGTCGTTGAGGTTGCCGACGATCCAGCCGAGGATCTTCTGCGCCTGGTACGTCTCGGTGCGGCTGACCAGGTAGGCGGTCAGGCTCGTGCACATCCAGCTGATGCCGATGCCGACCAGCACGATGCGGTAGCCGGTGGTGCCGCGGTTCCACGCCAGCAGGTACATCGCCAGCCCGGCGGCGAGGGCGCCGATGAGCCCGAGCGACTGGGTGCTGAGCCCGCCGCCGACGCCGAGCACCAGGCCGGCCGCGACCGCGGCGCCCGCGCCCTGCGTGATGCCGAGCATGTCCGGGCTGGCCAGCGGGTTGCGGGTGACCGACTGGAAGATCGCGCCCGCGGCGCCGAACGCCAGCCCGCACAGCAGCGCGACCATGGCGCGCGGCAGCCGCAGCTCGCGCACCGCGAACAACGTCGCGAAGTCGCCGCTGCCCCACAAGGCGGGCACCACGTCGGCCGGCGGGACGGGGAAGTCGCCGCTGCCGAACGCGATCGTCACGCAGAACGCGCCGAACGCGGCGGCGGCGAGCACCAGCCAGACCAGGACCAGGCGGGGCCGCACCATCCCCGAGACCGGCGGCCTCGAGACGCGGAACCAGGCGCGGCCCGGGGAGCGGGCTACGTGGACGCCGGGCACGGAGGGCGTGGAGGACACGCGGGGCATGGCCTACAGCTCCGCGAGCCGGCGGCGGCGGACCAGCGCGATGAAGAAGGGCGCCCCGAGGAACGCCGCGACCAGGCTCACATCGATCTCCTGCGGGCGGGCGACGACGCGCCCGATGATGTCGGCGGCCAGCAGCAGGCACGGTGCGACGAGCATCGAGCCGGGCAGCAGCCAGCGGTGGTCCGGTCCTGTGATCATCCGCACTGCGTGCGGGACGACGAGGCCGACGAACACGATCGGCCCGACGACCGCGGTGATGGCGCCGGTCAGCAGCGTGACGGCGAGCGCGGCGCGCAGGCGCACCAGGCCGAGCCGCCGGCCGAGCGCCACCGCGACGTCGTCGCCGAGGGCGATGCTGTTGAGCGCGGTCGCGATGCTGAGCGCGAGCAGCGCGCCGGCCGCCAGGAACGGCGCGACGCGCAGCAGCGTGCCGGCGTCGTGCCCGGTCAGCGACCCCGACGACCAGTACCGGTACCGGTCCAGCGCCTCGGGGTCGGTGAGCGCGATGCCGCTGGTCAGCGAGTCGAGCAGGTAGGTGACGGCGATGCCGGCGAGGGCCAGCTTCACCGGTGAGGCGCCGCCGCGGCCGCGGCTGCCGAGCAGGTACACCACGACGGTGGCGGCGAACGCGCCGGCGAACGCGAACCAGATCGAGGTCATCAGCGCGGTGACCCCGAACACGCCGGCGGCGGTGACGATGCCGAACGCGGCGCCCGCGCTGACGCCCAGCAGGCCGGGGTCGGCGAGCGGGTTGCGGGTCAGCCCCTGCATGACGGCGCCGGCCAGGCCGAGCGCCAGCCCGGCGAGCACGGCGGCGATCGTGCGCAACATCCGGGTGCTCCGCACGATCGCCTCGGTCTCGGCGTCGACGGCCGGGTGGCCCGGGTCGGCCAGCGCGCGGACGACGACGTCGAGCGGGATGGACCGGCTGCCGATGGCGAGCGAGGCCAGGCACAGCAGCACGAGCGCGACGGCGGCCACGACGATCAGGAGCGGGCGTCTGAGCGAACGTCCTGCCTGCGGTGGTGCGTCGGCAGGCGGTGGAGCCTTCCGCACGTTTCGTGCGGATGCCGTGCTCTGACGTGTCACAAAGATCCGATCTGGCTGGGTATGGCAAGGCATACCTCAGGGGCCGTGGCCGTGCAACCCCCGGCGGGGATTGAACGTAGGTAAGGCTTACCTTAGTATCCAGTTCGCCGGTGTGTCCCGCCCTGCGCGGTTTCTCCCCCCTCGGGGATGTGTTCCGGCGGTGGCCCCGGTCGTCCGTCCGGCGTTCGACCCGAGTCCGAAGAGGAAACGATGTCCCAACCCCCCAAGCCCTTCGCGGGCATCCGGCGCGTCCGGCGCACGCTGACCGCCGTCGCCGCGCTCACGCTCGGTCTGTCCCTCACCGCCGCGTGCGGTTCGGACTCCGATGACAAGGCGGGCGGCGCCGCCTCGCCGAGCGCCGCGGCCACCGGGGCGTCCTTCCCCGTCACCGTCGAGCACACGTTCGGCAGCACGACGATCCCCAAGAAGCCCGAGCGCATCGTCACCATCGGCCTCAGCGACCACGAGCCGGTGCTGGCCCTGGGCTACAAGCCGGTCGGCGTGACGGACTGGTTCGAGCGCAAGCCGTTCTCCGACTGGCCGTGGGCCAAGAGCGCGTGGGGCGGCACCGAGCCGACCGTGCTCGGCCTGCGCGAGGACGGCGTCAAGATGGAGAAGCTGCTCGCCCTCAAGCCCGACCTCATCTTCGCCATGTACTCGGGCGTCCAGAAGCAGAACTACGACCAGCTCTCGAAGATCGCGCCCGTGGTCGCGCAGCCGAAGGGCTACGACCCCTACGCCGCGCCGTGGAAGGAGTACACCCTCCTGGCCGGCCGCGCGCTCGCGTCCGAGCAGAAGGCCAAGGACCTCATCGCCGGCATCGACGCCAAGTTCGCGCAGGTCCGCAAGGACAACCCGCAGTGGGCGGGCAAGACCGCCGTCGCCGCCGACAGCTTCGAGGCCGGCAAGTACTCCGCGTTCCAGAAGGGCGACCCCAAGTCGGCGTTCCTGGCCGACCTCGGCTTCACCGTGCCCGAGGAGATCACCAAGAAGGCCGGCAAGTCCAACGTCATGGAGTTCGGCTCCGAGGGGCTGAACGTCCTGGAGGTCGACCGCCTGGTGTGGCTGACCACCGGCAAGGAGCCGCACGGGCGCATCAAGGGCGACAAGGTCTACAAGGAGCTCAAGGTGGCCAAGGAGGGCCGCGACCTGTTCCTGACCTACCAGGACCCGCCGATCGGCGCGGCCCTGTCGTTCAACACGGTCCTCAGCATCCCCTACGCGATCGAGCAGACGGTCCCGCTGATCAAGAAGTAGCCGATCGGCGGCCGCACCGAACGACGGCGACGCCGACGGCACCGAGCACGACGGCGTCACCGAGTTCGCCGATGACACCGAGTTCGCCGATGACACCGAGCACGCCGATGACACCGAGCACGCCGATGACACCGAGCACGCCGATGACACCGAGCACGCCGATGACACCGAGAAGCACGCTCACTGCGGCGACGTGCGGGAAGGCTGGGGGACGATGTCCGGTGGCGGTTTCGAGCTGCCCGAGACCGAGCTGGCGCTGACCGGGGCACAGACCGGGATCTGGCTGGCGCAGCAGATCGAACCGGACAGCCCGGCCTACACGATCGGCTGTCACGTCGAACTGCCCGCGGGCGCGGACGCCGGCCGGCTGGCCGCGGCGGTCGCCCGGACGGTCGGCGAGGCCGGCAACCTGCACGTGGTGTTCGGTGAACGGGACGGCCGGCCGGTGCAGATCGCCCGGCCGCCCCGCGGTGAGTGGTCGCCCCACATGCTGGATCTGGCTCCCGAGCCCGATCCCGAGTCGGCGGCCCGCGCCTGGATCGGCGCGGACCTGGCGCGGGCCGCCGACCTCAGCGAGGGCCCGCTGTTCTCGCACGCGCTCATCCTGCTCGGCGACGGGCGGATCTGGTGGTACCAGCGTTACCACCATCTGCTCGTCGACGGCATGGGCGTGCTCATGCTCATCCTGCGGGTCGCCGAGCTGTACGGCGCCCCGGACGCGGCGCCGCACGGCTGGTCGCTGGCGGGGCTCGTCGAGGGCGACGAGCGCTACCGGCGTTCCGGCGAGCACGCCGCCGACCACGCGTACTGGCGCGACCGGCTCGCCGGGCTGCCCGAGGAGCCGGCCCGGCTGGTCGAGGTCGCGCCGGTCCAGGCCCGCCGGACCGAGCGGCGCACCGTGGAGTTGTCCGCCGGGCGCACCGACCGCGCGCGGTCGGCCGCCGCCGCCCTCGGCACCCGCCTGTCGCGGCTGCTCATCGCCGCGACGGCCGCCTACCTGCACCGCACCACCGGCGCCCAGGACGTGGTGCTGGGCCTGCCCGTCACCGCCCGGCTGGATCCGGAGCTGAAGAACTCGCCCGGCCTGCAGTCGAACGTGCTGCCGCTGCGCCTGACGGTGCGGCCCGGCATGACCGCGGCCGAGCTCGTCCGGGACGTGGCCCAGGGCATCCGCGACAACGCCGCGCACAGCCGGTACCGCGGCGAGGACCTCGCCCGGGAGCTGGGCCGGACCGGCGGGCTGCGCGACCTGACCGGCCCCGGCGTCAACGTGATGCCGTTCCACGAGGGCATCCTCTTCGGCGACCTCCCGGTGAAGGTCCACTACCACTCGCTCGGCCCGGTCGCCGACCTGTCGGTGGTGATGTACGACCGGCCCGCCGGGCAGGGCGTCCGCGTCGACCTGGACGCCGACGCCGACGTCTGCACGCCCCCGCGGCTGGCCGAGCACGAGCGCCGGCTGCTGGCGACGCTGGACGCGATGGCCGCCCACCCGGACCGGCCCCTCGGCGCCCTCGACCTCACGACCTCGCACGAGCGCTGGCAGGTGCTGGCGCAGTTCGGCGGCACGCTGCCGCCCGTTCGGGAACTGTCGTGGACCGCCGCGTTCGAGCGCCGGGCGGCCGAGGCCCCCGGCGACCTCGCGGTGATCTGCGAGGACGAGCGCCTCACCTACGCCGAGCTGAACGAGCGGTCCAACCGCGTCGCCCGGCTGCTGCGCGCCCGCGGCGTGTCCGCCGAGGACATCGTCGCGGTCGCCGTGCCGCGTTCGGCCGACATGGTGGCGGCGCTGTTCGGCGTGATGAAGGCGGGCGCCGCCTACCTCCCGCTCGACCTGGACCACCCCGCCGACCGCGTCGCCTACATGGTCGAGGACTCCGGCGCCCGCGCCGTCGTCTCGGTCGCCGCCGCGGCCGGCGACCTGCCGGCGATCCCGCACGTGCTGCTCGACGACCCGGCGGTCGCCGCCGAGCTGGCGGGCCTGGACGGCGCCGACCTGCCCGAGCCGCCCGGCGGCCTCGGCCGTGCCGCGTACGTCATCTACACCTCCGGCTCGACCGGAAGGCCCAAGGGCGTCGTCGTCCCGCACGACGGCATCGGCAGCCTCATCGCGACCGCCGCCGACCGGCTGGGCGTGGTGCCCGGCAGCCGCGTCGTGCAGTTCGCGTCGATCGGCTTCGACGTGGCGGTCTGGGATCTGGTGATGTCGCTGTGCGCCGGCGGCACCGCGATCGTCGTCCCGGCGGAGCGGCGCGTCGCGGGCGAGGAGCTCACCTCCTACCTGGCCGAGCACCGCGCCACCCACATGATCCTGCCGCCGTCGCTGGTGGCGGCGCTGCCGGCCGGATGCGAGCTGCCCGCGGGCGGCGTGCTGGTCGTCGGCACCGAGGCGGTGCCCGCCGAGCTCATCGCGCGGTGGAGCGACCGCATGCGCGTCGTCGTCGCGTACGGGCTGACCGAGGCGAGCGTCAACTCCACGTTGTGGCTCGCCGATCCGGCCGCCGAGGGCCCGGTGCCGATCGGCGTCCCCGACCCCGGCACCCGCTGCTACATCCTCGACCCGGCGCTGCGGCCCGTTCCGCCCGGCGTCCCCGGTGAGCTGTACGTCGCGGGCCGCGGACTGGCGCGCGGCTACCTGGGGCGGCCGGGCCTGACCGCCGAACGGTTCGTCGCCGACCCGTTCGGCGCGCCCGGCGACCGCATGTACCGGACGGGCGACCGGGTCCGCTGGCGCGCCTCCGGCGACATCGACTTCCTGGGGCGCGGCGACGGCCAGATCAAGATCCGCGGGTTCCGGATCGAGCCGGGCGAGATCGAGAGCGCCCTGATGGCGCACGCGTCGGTCGCGCAGGCCGCCGTCGTGGCGCGCGAGGACCACCGCGGCGTCAAGCGCCTGGTCGCGTACGTGACCGGCGCCGCCGCCCGGCCGGACGTGGTCGAGGTGCGCGCGTTCGCGGCCGGGAGCCTGCCCGACTACATGGTGCCCGGCACGATCGTGGTGCTGGACGGGGCGCTGCCGCTCACGCCGAACGGCAAGCTCGACAAGGACGCGCTGCCCGAGCCGGAGTGGACGGCCACCGCCGGGGACGCGCCGCCGGCCACGCCCGCGGAGCACGTCCTCGCCGGGTTGTTCGCCGAGGTGCTCGGCCTGCCCGCGGCGGGGATCCACGACTCCTTCTTCGAGCTGGGCGGCGACAGCATCGTCGCCATCCAGCTGGTCAACCGAGCCCGCCGGGCCGGCCTCGCCATCACCCCGCGCGACGTGTTCCGGCGCCGGACCGTCGCCGCGCTCGCGGCGGCCGCGGACGAGGCGGCCGAGGCGGGGGACGCCGTCACCGGACGCCCGCACGACCCGGGCGCCGGGGTCGTCGAACCGACCCCGATCATCCGCTGGCTGCGCGCCCAGGGCGGGGAGATCGACGCGTTCTACCAGTCGGTCGTCCTGGACGTTCCCGCGGACCTGGACGCCGAGGACCTCGCCGCCGCGCTGCAGGCCGTCCTCGACCACCACGGCATGTTGCGCGCACGGCTCGACCCGTCCGACTGGACCCTGCACGTTCCGCCGCCCGGGTCGGTCCGGGCCGCCGACCTGATCGAGCGGGCGCCGACGGGCCTTCTCGCCGCGCATCGGGAACGGGCCGTGGCGCGGCTCGACCCGGAGGCGGGGACGATGCTCCGGGCCGTGTGGTCCGCCGGCGAGGGGCGGCTGCTGCTGGCCGGGCACCACCTGGTGGTCGACGGCGTCTCGTGGCGGATCCTGGTCTCCGACATCGAGCGGGCGCTGGCGGGGGAGGAGCTGGAGCCGGTCGTCACCTCGTTCGGCGCGTGGTCGCGGCTGCTCGCCGCCCACGAGCGCACGTCCGGCGCGGGCGCCTGGCGTGAGGTGACCGGCGAGCCGGTCGCGGTGTTCGGCGACCGGCCGCTGGACCGGGAACGCGACGTCGCGGCGAACGAACGGTCGCTGACGGTGTCGCTGCCCGGCGACGTGACCGCGTCGCTGCTCACCGGCGTGCCCGCCGCCTACCACGGCACGGTCGACGACGTCCTGCTCACCGCGCTCGCGGTCGCCGTGTCCGGATGGCGCGCCGAGCACTCCGAGCTGCTCGTCCACCTGGAGGGCCACGGCCGCGAGCAGGACGAGGTGGCCGGTGACGCCGACCTCGCGCGGACGGTCGGCTGGTTCACCACCCTGCGCCCGGTGCGGCTCGCGGCGGGCGACGTCGACCGGGCCGACTTCGCGGCGGGCGGCGCGGCCGTCGGGCGCGCGTTCAAGCGGGTCAAGGAGCAGGCGCGGGCGGTGCCGGCGGGCGCCGGGCTCGGCTACGCGGGCGAGGCCGCCGCCGCGCAGGTGCTCTTCAACTACCTCGGCCGCTTCCGGGCGGAACGTTCCGGTGACGCCGAGGGTGAGAGCGGGAGCGAGCCGCTGGCCGCGGGACGTGACCCGCGCATGCCGCTGGCGCATCCGCTGGAGATCAACGTGCTCGTCCGGGACGTGGCGGCGACCGGGCCCGAACTGAGCGCGACCTGGTCGTGGCCCGACGGCGTGCTGGCGTTCGCCGACGTGGCCGACCTGGCCGGGGCCTGGCTGGAGGCGCTGCGCGGCCTCGTCGCGCACCTGCGCTGCCTCGGCGCCGGCGGCCACACGCCGTCGGACTTCCCGCTCGCGGCGATCGCGCAGGAGGAGATCGACGAGCTGGAGGCGTCGTTCGGGGAACTATCGGACGTCCTGCCGGTGACGGCGCTGCAGGAGGGCCTGCTCTTCCACGCGCTCTACGACGAGGACGCCGACGACGTCTACACCGTCCAGCAGGTCATCGAGCTGAGCGGCGACGTCGACCCGGACGCGCTGCGCCGCTCGGTGCAGGCGCTGCTCGACCGGCACGCGCCGCTGCGCGCCGGGTTCCTGCAGCGGGCGGACGGGCGGGTCGTGCAGTTCGTCCCGGCGGCGGCCTCCGTGCCGTGGCGCGAGGTGCACGGCGCGGACGCCGAGGAGGTGGCGGCGCAGGAGTTCGCGGACCGTTTCGACCCGGCCGCGCCGCCGCTGCTGCGCGCCGCGTACGTGCGCGGCGCCGGCGGACGCCGCACGCTCGTGCTCACGCTGCACCACCTGACGTCGGACGGCTGGTCGGTGCCGATCATGCTGCGCGAGCTCGCGGCGGGCGCGGACGCGGCCGCCGGTACGGGCGCGGGCAGCGGGACGGGCGCGGTCAGCGGTACGGGCACGGTCAGCGGGACGGGCGCGGGTGTGCGGCGGGCCGGGCCGGCGTCGTTCCGTGAGTACTTCTCCTGGCTGGCGGGCCGCGACAAGGAGGCGGCGCGGGCCGCCTGGCGCGAGGCGCTGGCCGGGCTGGACGAGCCCACGCTCCTGGCCGGCGCGGCCGGCGCCGCCGCCGCGGGCGGGGGCGCGCCGGGCCCGATGGGGCAGGTGCGCACCCAGCTGGACGGCGCCGTCTCGCGCGAGCTCGTCGCCTGGGCGCGTTCGCGCGGGCTGACGCTGAGCACGGTCGTCCAGGGCACGTGGGGCCTCCTGCTGGGCCGCCTGACCGGGCTGCGGGACGTGGTCTTCGGCTCGACGGTGTCCGGCCGCGAGGCCGAGGTCGACGGCGTCGAGTCGATGGTCGGGCTGCTGGTGAACACCCTGCCGGTACGGGTGACGTGGCGGCCCGACGAGCCGTTCGCGGCGCTCTTCACCCGGCTGCAGGACCGGCAGGCCGAGTTGCTCGACCACCAGCACCTCGGGCTGGCGGAGATCCAGCGGCTGGCAGGGTTCGCGGACGCCGGGACGCGCGGGCTCTTCGACACGCTCGTCGCGGTCGAGAACTACCCCCTGGGCGACGCCCTGGCCGTCCCGGGCGCCGCGTTCACGATCTCGGGCGTGGACGTCCGCGACGCCTCGCACTACCCGCTGTCGCTGACCGTCGTGCCGGGGGACCGGCTGGAACTGCGGCTCGAACACGACCTGGCGCGGTTCGGGCAGGACACCGTCGAGCGCCTGTCGGACGGGCTCGTCCGGTTGCTGGAGGCGGTCGCCGCCGGCGCCGGGACGCCGCTGGGCCGCCTCGACCTGCTGCCGGCGGACGAACGTGCCGCCGCGATGTCGGTGGGGGAGGCGCACGAGATCCCGGCGGAGACGCTCGCGTCGTCGATCGCGGCGCAGGCGGCCCGCACGCCGGACGCGACCGCCGTCATCTTCGGCGACGAGGAGGTCACCTACGCGGAGCTGGACCGGCGGGCCGGGCGGCTCGCGCGGCGCCTGGCCGCCGGGGGCGCCGGGCCGGGCACGTTCGTCGGGGTCGCGGTCCCGCGTTCGGCCGAGCTGGTGGTCGCGCTGCTGGGCGTGCTGAAGTCCGGCGCCGCGTACCTGCCGCTGGACGTCGGCTACCCGGCCGACCGGCTGGCGTTCATGGTCGCCGACTCCGGGGCGCGGACCGTGGTCACCACGGCCGGCGGCCCCGCCTTCGACGGCGTCGAGCGGGTCATCGTCGGCGCTGGGGACGGTGCTGGGGACGGCGCTGGGGACGGTGCTGGGGACGGTGCTGGGGACGGTGCGTTGGACGGCGCGGGGGACATCGGCGCCGAGGCGGCTCCGACTCCGGCGCGGCCGGGCGACCCCGCGTACCTCATCTACACCTCGGGCTCGACCGGACGTCCCAAGGGCGTCGTGGTGTCCCACCGCGCCATCGTCGGGCACCTGGAGTGGGCGCGGCGCACGTTCGGCATGGACTCCGGCGACCGCATGCTGCAGCAGGCGTCGGCGAGCTTCGACGTGTCGGTCTGGCAGCTGTTCTGGCCGCTGTACGGAGGCGGCGCCGTCGTACTCGCCGAACCCGGCGGCCACTTCGACCCGCTCCACCTGGCCGGGCTCGTCCAGCGGCGGCGCGTCACGCTGCTCGACAACGTCCCGTCGATGCTCCAGGCCGTGCTGGCCACCGAGGAGCTCGCGGACGGCTCCTGGGCGGCGAGCCTGCGCAGGGCGTTCGTCGGCGGCGAGTCGCTGGGCGCCGGCACGGCGCGGCGCTGGCTGGAGCTGACCGGGACGCCCCTGCACAACTGCTACGGCCCGACCGAGGCGACCGTCCAGGTCACCTGGGGCGACGGCTCGGTGCCCCCGGACGGTGACGGCGTCCCGATCGGCGGGCCGGTCTGGAACACCCGGCTGTACGTCCTGGACACCTGCCTGCGGCACGTCCCCGAGGGCGTCCCCGGCGAGCTCTACATC
Organism: Spirillospora sp. NPDC047279; assembly: GCF_040643285.1. Taxonomy (NCBI): domain Bacteria; kingdom Bacillati; phylum Actinomycetota; class Actinomycetes; order Streptosporangiales; family Thermomonosporaceae; genus Spirillospora; species Spirillospora sp. NPDC047279. Next base: position 493,909 of record NZ_JBEYUA010000005.1, on the reverse strand, counting down.
GCGGGCGACCAGCTCGCGCTCGGCTACCACGCGCGGGCCGGGCTGACCGCCGGCCGTTTCGTCGCCGACCCGTACGGGCCGCCCGGCGAGCGCATGTACCGGACGGGCGACCTCGTGCGGCGGCGGGCCGACGGCCTGCTGGACTACGTCGGGCGCACCGACCACCAGGTCAAACTGCGCGGCAACCGCGTCGAGCTGGGCGAGGTCGAGGCGCGCCTCGCCCGCGCGGACGGCGTCGCGGGCGCCGTGGCCGTCATCCGGGGCACCGGCGCGGGCGCACGCCTGGTCGGCTACGCCGTGGCCGCGGCCGGCGCGGACCCGGACGCGGCGGAGCTGCGCGCGGCGCTGGCCGCGGAACTGCCCGCGCCGATGGTGCCGACCGCGGTCGTGGTGCTGGACGCGCTGCCCCTCACGCCGAACGGCAAGGTCGACCGCGACGCCCTCCCCGAGCCGGAGGCCGCGCCGCGCGAGGTGCGGGCCGCGGCGAACGAGCGGGAACGGCTGCTCTGCGAGATCTTCGGCGCGGTGCTCGGCACCGGCGTCGGGGTGGACGACGACTTCTTCGTCCTCGGCGGCGACAGCATCAACTCGATCACCGTCTCCGGCCGTGCTCGCAAGGCCGGGCTGCCGATCAGCCCGCGCGACGTCTTCGCCCACCGCACACCCGCCGCCCTGGCCCTCGCCGTGACCACGGACCCCGCCGGTGCCGGGGACGGTGCCGGGGACGGCTCGGCCGCGGCGGAGCTGATCGAGCTGACCGACGAGGAGCGCGCGCACGTGCGCGCGCTGAGCCCGGTGCCGGTCGAGGACGTGTGGCCGCTGTCGCCGCTCCAGGAGGGCATCTACTTCCACGCCACCTTCGACACCGACGCCATCGACGTCTACACCTCGCAGGACGTCTTCACGTTCGCCGAACGCGTCGACGCGGACCGGCTGCGCGCGGCCCTCGTGGCGCTGCTGCGGCGCAACCCGAGCCTGCGCGCGGGCTTCACCGGGGACGGGCTGCCGCGGCCGGTGCAGTTCATCGGGACCGACGTGCCGCCGCCGCTGCGCGAGATCGACCTGACCGGGCTCCCGGCGGACGAGCAGGAGACCCGGGTCGCGGAGCTGCTGGCCGCCGGCCGTACCGAACGGTTCGACCTGGCGGCGCCGCCCGCGATGCGGCTGCTGCTCATCCGGCTCGGCGGCGGCCGCGACCGGCTGGTGCTCAGCCACCACCTGATCCTCTGGGACGGCTGGTCGGCGTGGCTCTTCCTGGACCAGCTGTTCACGCTGTACGCGCAGGCCGGTGACGAGGCGGGGATGTCGAGGCCCGGCACCTACCGCGACTACCTGGCGTGGCTGGCCGGGCAGGGCTCCGCGACCGCGCTGAACGCCTGGCGGGACGCGCTCTCCGGACTCGACGAGCCGACCCTGGTCCGGCCCGCCGACGACGGCCTGCACCCCGTCATCCCGCGCAACCTCGACGTCGACCTGCCCGCCGCGCTCACCGGCCGGCTGCGCGCCACCGCCCGCGAGCGCGGGCTGACGCTGAACACCGTCCTCAACACCGCCTGGGGCCTGGTCCTGTCGGCCCTGACCGGCCGCGGCGACGTGGTCTTCGGCGCGGCCGTGGCCGGGCGCCCGGTGGCGGTGCCCGAGGTGGAGAACACCATCGGGATGTTCCTCAACACGGTGCCCGTGCGGATCACCCTCGACCCGGCCGAGCCGGTGCGCGGCCTGCTGCGCCGCGTCCAGGACGAGCGGGTCGCGCTGATGCCGTACGAGCACGTCGGCCTGGGCGACCTGCAACGCGAGGCCGGGCACCGGCGGCTGTTCGACACGCTCTTCGTGCTGCGCGACGCCGACGGCGAAGACCGCATGCTGGAGTTCACCCGGAGCAACGGCATCGTGGACGTCGTCAACGCCGACGCCACGCACTATCCGCTGACGCTCATCATCACGCAGGGCGCGGGGCTGCGCGTGACGTTGTCGTACCGGCCCGACGCGTTCGGCCCGGACGAGGCCGGTGCGCTGATGGAGCGCTTCACCCGCGTGCTCGACGCGCTCGCCGGCGCCCCCGGCACCCACCTCGGCGCGGACGGCCCGGAAGACCTGGTCGGCGGGATGGACCTGCTGCTCCCCGGCGAACGGTCCGTGCTCGCGGAGGAGTGGGACGCCGCCGTGCGGCCGGTGCCGGCGCAGACCGTCGCCGAGCTGCTGTCGGAGCGCGCGTCGCGGTCGCCCGGCGAGATCGCGCTGGTGTTCGGCGCGGAACGGCTGACCTACGCGGAGCTGGACGCGCGCGTCAACCGCATGGCCCGGCTGCTGCTCGCGCGCGGCGCCGCGCCCGAACGGGTGGTGGCGCTGGCGCTGCCGCGCACGGTCGACATGGTGGTCGCGCTCTTCGCGGTGCTCCAGACGGGCGCGGCGTACCTGCCGCTGGACCTGGAGTACCCGGCGGAGCGGATCGCGTTCATGCTGGACGACACCGCGCCGGCGTGCGTGCTGACGACGGCCGCCGTGGCCGCCACGCTTCCCGGCGCCCTGCCAGGGACGCCGCCCGGCGCCGGGATCGAGCGCATCCTCCTCGACGACGCCGCGATCATGGCCGAGCTGGACGGGCTGCCCGGAGGGCCCCTCGAAGACGCCGAGCGGCCCGCGTTCGCGCCGGGCCTGCCGCACCGCTGGGAACACCCCGCGTACGTGATCTACACCTCGGGGTCGACCGGCCGGCCGAAGGGCGTCGTCACCCCCTACCGGGGCCTGACGAACATGCAGTTCAACCACCGCGAGGCCATCTTCGACCCGACGATCGCGTCCGCGGGCGGGCGGCGGCTGCGGATCGCGCACACCGTGTCGTTCTCGTTCGACATGTCCTGGGAGGAGCTGCTGTGGCTCGTCGAGGGCCACGAGGTGCACATCTCCGACGAGAACCTGCGGCGCGACGCCGAGGCCCTGGTGGCCTACTGCGACCGCGAGCTCATCGACGTCGTCAACGTGACGCCCACATACGCCCACCACCTCATCGACGAGGGGCTGCTCGACGGGCACCGGCCGCCGCTGGTGCTGCTCGGCGGCGAGGCGGTCTCGGAGACCGTGTGGACCGCGCTGCGGGACACGCCCGGGACGTTCGGCTACAACCTGTACGGGCCGACCGAGTACACGATCAACACGCTCGGCGCGTCCACCGGCGACAGCGCGACGTCCACCGTCGGCCGGCCGATCTGGAACACCCGCGCCTACGTCCTGGACGCGGCGCTGCGCCCGGTGCCGCCGGGCACCCCGGGCGAGCTCTACATCGCCGGGGTCGGGCTGGCCCGCGGCTACCACCGGCGCGCGGGGCTGACGGCCGCGAGCTTCGTCGCCGACCCGTTCGCCGCCGAGCCCGGCGCCCGCATGTACCGGACGGGCGACCTGGTACGCCGCCGCCCCGACGGAAACCTGGACTTCCTGGGCCGGACCGACGACCAGGTGAAGATCCGCGGCTACCGGGTCGAGCTCGGCGAGATCGGCGCCGCCCTGGAGGACCATCCGCTCGCCGCCCACGCCGCCGTCATCGCCGACGCCTCCGGGCCGGGCGGCGTCAAGCGGCTCGTCGGCTACGTCGTCCCGGAGACGCCGGGCGGCGACCCGGACGCGCTCGTCACCACGCTGCGCGAGGCGTTGAAGGCGCGGCTGCCCGGCTACATGGTCCCGGCCGCGCTGATGGTCGTGGACCGCCTGCCGATCACCGTGAACGGCAAGCTGGACGTGCGGGCGCTGCCCAGGCCCGAGGCCGGCGCCGCCGCCGGCGGACGCCCGCCGCGCACGCCGCGGGAGCGCGCACTGTGCGAGATCTTCCAGGAGCTGCTCGGCGTCGGGCGGGTCGGGATCGACGACGACTTCTTCGACCTCGGCGGGCACTCGCTGCTGGCGACCCGGCTGGTCAGCAGGGCCCGGACGGTCCTGGACGCCGACCTGGCGATCCGTGACCTCTTCGAGGCGCCGACGGTCGCCGAGCTGGCCGCACGGGCCGCGGCGGGCGAGGCCGGCGTCCGCCGTCCTGAGCTGGCCGTGGCCGCCGTACGGCCGGACGAGCCGCCGCTGGCGTTCGCGCAGCAACGCCTGTGGGTGATCGGACAGCTCGAAGGCCCGTCCGCCGCGTACAACTTCCCGCTGGTCATGCGGCTGCGCGGCGTCCTCGACACCGCGGCGCTGCGCGCGGCGCTCACCGACGTCATGGCGCGGCACGAGGCGCTGCGCACGCTGATCGCCGAACGTGAGGGACGCCCGTTCCAGCGCGTGGTGCCCGCCGCCGGGGCGCGGCCGGAGTTCGCCGAACTGGAGGCGACCGAGGCGCAGGTGGACGCCGTGCTGGCGACCGTGCTGGGCCGCCCCTTCGACCTGTCCGCCGAGCTGCCGCTGCGCGCCACCGTCGTCCGGCTGCCCGGCGGCGAGTGGGTCGTCGCGCTGCTGCTGCACCACATCACCACCGACGAATGGTCCGACGGGCCGTTCCTGCGCGACCTGTCGGCGGCGTACGAGGCGCGCGCGGCCGGGCGGGCGCCGGAATGGGAGCCGCTGCCCGTCCAGTACGTGGACTACACGCTGTGGCAGCGCGAGCTGCTCGGCGACCGCGGCGAGGCCGGGAGCCTGGCCGCCCGGCAGCTCGCGTACTGGCGGGAGACCCTGCGCGGCGCGCCCGAGCGGCTCGAACTGCCGGCCGACCGGCCGCACCCGGCCCGGCCGAGCATGTCGGGCGGCGAGCTGACCATCGAGCTGGACGGCGACGCCGCGGCCGGGCTCCGGCGCATCGCCCAGCGCGCGGGCGCGAGCATGTTCATGGTGTGCCACGCCGCCGTGGCGGCGCTGCTGCACCGCCTCGGCGCCGGCGACGACCTGCCGCTCGGCGCGCCGATCTCCGGCCGCACCGACGGCGCGCTGGACGAGCTGGTCGGCTTCTTCGTCAACACGCTCGTCCTGCGGACCGACGTGTCGGGCGCCCCGACGTTCGCCGAACTGGTGGACCGGGTCCGCGAGACCGACCTGGCGGCCTTCTCCCACCAGGACGTGCCGTTCGAGGCGGTCGTCGAGGAGGTCAACCCGGTCCGCTCGCCCGACCGCAACCCGCTCTTCCAGGTCATGGTCGGCTACCGCAACCGTGCCGGGGACGGTGCCGGGGGCGGGGTGACGCTGCCCGGGCTGGCGGCGGTGCCGCAGTTCGTGGAGGCGCGCACCGCCAAGTTCGACCTGGTCTTCAGCTTCGCCGAGGACGCGGCCGGCGGCCGGATCGGCTGCGTGCTGGAGTTCCGTTCCGACATCTTCGACCGTTCGACGGTCGCGGTGCTGGGGGAGCGGCTGTCGCGGCTCGTCGCCGCCGTCGCCGCCGACCCGGACGTGCCGGTCGGCGACGTCGACGTCCTCACCGAGGCCGAACGCCACCAGGTGCTGACCGGCTTCAACGACACCGGCCGGGACGTGGACGGGCTCACCTTCCCCGGCCTGTTCCGGCGGAACGCCGCCGCGCGCCCGGACGCCGTCGCCGTGGTCGACGGCCCGCGCTCGGTCACCTACGCCGAGCTCGACGCCCTCTCCGACCGGATGGCCTCGCTGCTCGCCCGGCACGGCGTGCGCGCCGAGGGCATCGTCGCCGTCGCCGTCCCGCGTTCGGTCGAGATGGTCGCGGTGATGCTGGCCGCGACCAAGCTCGGCGCGGCGTTCCTGCCGCTCGACCTGGCCCACCCCGCCGACCGGCTCGCCTACATGCTCGACGACGCCCGCGCCGCCGTCGTCGCCGTCACCGAGCAGGTCGCCGGCAAGGTGCCCGAGGTTCCGGGCGTGGAGGTGCTGTCGCTGGACACCCCCGCGGTCGCCGCCGAGCTCGCCGGCATCGAGGCAGGCGAACCGTTCGGCGAGGTCGCCCTCGACCAGGCCGCGTACGTCATCTACACCTCGGGCTCGACCGGGCGCCCCAAGGGCGTCGTCGTCCCGCACGAGGGCATCGCCGGCCTCGTCGCCACCGCCGTGGACCGGATGGGGCTGCTGCCCGACAGCCGGGTGCTGCAGTTCGCGTCGATCGGCTTCGACGTCACCGTCTTCGAGCTGTCGATGGCGCTGTGCCACGGCGGCTCGCTGGTGCTCGTCCCGGACGAGGCACGGGTGCCGGGGCACGAGCTGACCGGCTTCATGAACGAGCAGCGCGTCACGCACGCGATCCTGCCGCCGTCCCTGGTCGCCGCGCTGCCGGCCGGCTGCGTCCTGCCCGAGGGCGCGACCGTGCTGGTCGGCACCGAAACCGTCCCGCCGGACGTGATCGCCCGCTGGGCCGGGCACCTGCGGCTCCTGGCCGCCTACGGCCTGACCGAGGCCACGGTCAACTCCACGTTGTGGGCCGCCGAGCAGGGCTGGACCGGCGCGGTGCCGATCGGCGTCCCCGACCCCAACACCCGCGTCTACGTGCTGGACGGCCGGCTGCGGCCCGTGCCGCCCGGCGTCGTCGGCGAGCTGTACGTGGCGGGCAGCGGCCTGGCCCGCGGCTACCTCGGCCGTCCCGGCCTGTCGTCCGAACGTTTCGTGGCGTGCCCGTTCGGCCCGCCCGGCACCCGGATGTACCGCACCGGCGACCGCGCCCGGTGGCGCGCCGACGGCAACGTCGACTTCCTCGGCCGCGCCGACGACCAGGTCAAGATCCGCGGGTTCCGGATCGAGCCCGGCGAGATCGCCGGCGCCATGACCCGGCATCCCGCCGTCACCCAGGCGGCCGTCGTGGCCGACCGCACCGGCGCCGACGCCCGCCTGATCGGCTACGCGGTCACCACCGGCCCCGCCGAGCCGGGCGAGATCCGGGCCCACGTCGCGTCCCTGGTGCCCGACTACATGGTCCCGGCCGCGATCGTCCTGCTCGACGGCCCGCTGCCCCTCACCCCCAACGGCAAGCTGGACCGGCGCGCCCTGCCCGCGCCCGACTGGTCGGCGCGCACCGGCACCGCGCGGCCGGCCACCGGCCGCCAGCAGGCCCTCGCCGCGCTCTTCGCCGAGATCCTCGAACTGCCCGAGGTCGGCGCCGACGACAACTTCTTCGAGCTGGGCGGCCACTCCATGTCGGCGATGCGCCTGCTGGGCCGCGTCCGCACCGTCCTGGACGCCGACCTGGCCCTGCGCGACGTCTTCGACGCCCCCACCGTCCGGGACCTGGCCGAACGTCTCGGCACGGCCTCCGGCCGCCCGCGCCTGACCCGCGCCGAACGTCCCGCCGTCCTGCCCGCCGCCCCACCGCAGGAGTGGCAGTGGACCCGGCACCGCGCGGGCGGCCCGTACGACATGGCCTTCGCCCTGCGTTCACCGGACGCCACCGCCGCGGCGGCGGCGCTCGCCGACCTGGCCGGACGCCACGAGCCGCTGCGCACCGTCATCACCGAACGCGACGGCCGCCTGGTGCAGCGACCGGCGGGCCTGTTCCTCGAACACGTCCACGTGACAGCCCTCGACGAGGGCCTGACCTCGCTCGCCGCCGAACGCGCCGACCTCACCCGGCCGCCGCTGCGCGCCCGCCTGGTCACCGACGCCTCCGGCGCCCAGGCGCTCCTCCTCGCCATGCACTACATCGGCGTCGACGAATGGTCGGTCGTCCCGCTGCTGAACGACTTCGCCACGGCCTACGCCGCCCGCCGCGACGGCCGGGCGCCCGAGTTCGAGCCGCTCCCGGTCTCGTACGCCGACTACACCGTCTGGTCGTCCGGCCTGGACCACCGGCTCGCCTACTGGCGGGACACCCTCGCGGGCATGCCCCGCGAACTGGCCCTCCCGTACGCCCCATCCGCCCGCGAGCCCCGCGGCGACTTCGTCCACCTGGTCTTCGACCCCGGCCTCCACCGGGCCGTCGACGCCCTGGCCGCGCGGACCGGCACCAGCATGTTCATGGTGCTCCAGGCGGCCCTGGCCACCCTGCTCACCCGCAACGGAGCCGGCACCGACCTGCCCATCGCCTCGTTCGTCGCGGGCCGCACCGAGGAGAGCCTCACCGACCTGGTCGGCTGCTTCTTCAACACCGTCATCCTGCGCACCGACACCGCGGACGCGACGTTCCGCGAACTCCTGGCCCGCGTCCGCGAGACCAACCTCGACGCCCTGGACCGCCAGGACGTCCCCTTCGACCAGGTGGCCAAGGCCCTCGGCCTCGCCGCCCCGCAGGTCATGCTCGTCCACCACGAGAAGGCCCGCATGGACGGCTCCTTCGCGGGCGTCCCCACCGGCGCGCTGAACGCCCACTTCACGGTGAGCTTCTTCGAGCCCCCGGGAGACGGCCCCGTCGACTGCCTCCTGGAGTACGACACCGCCCTCTTCGACCGGGCCACCATCGAGCGCCTGGCCGCCGAGTTCCACACCATCCTGACCGAGGAGACCGCATGAACCCCTTCGAAGACCCCGAGGGCCGCTACAACGTCCTGGTGAACGACGAGGGCCAGCACTCGCTGTGGCCCACGTTCGCCGACGTCCCCAGCGGCTGGACGGTCACCTTCGGCGAGGACACCCGGGACGCCTGCCTCGCCTACGTCGAGGCCAACTGGACCGACCTCCGCCCCACCTCCCTGATCGAGGCCATGAACGGCTGACCGCCCCCCGCGCGGAAGGCACGCGACTCCGCTGGCCACCGAGGTGAACGATCAAGCGTCCCACCTCGCCCCCGCACTCGTACTCGCCCACCGGAACGGGCCTTTACCCCTCGTCAGGGCAGCCGCCGTCCCACCCCTCCGAGCCGACCACTGGGCTGGCCGTCGCGTCGCTGATCACCGGTGCCCTCGGCTGCGGCGCGGTCGTCGGCCTGGCGCTCGGCATCGCCGCCCTCGTTCAGATCGACCGCCGGGGACGGCGCGGGCGCGGGCCGGCCGTCGCCGGCATCGCCGCGTCCATGGTCTGGGTCGTGATCCTCACTGTCATCGTCACCGCGTCGCTGGTCGGCGGGGGCGGCGAATCCCGGCGACCGCCGGTCTCGAGCCAAGTACTCCGGAGAGCCCGAGTCGCAGCTCAGCTCCATGTGTCCGACCGAACGGGCCTGGCGCTGGGGCGCCCGCGGCGACCGCGTCATCCAGTGCGTCGTCGTGTCGGCGGCCCCTGCGCGCCGGTGAGTGCGTCAAGGAATCCCCGCTCAGGCTGCGGGCCGCGTTCGTCGCGACCACGTCCTGCCGCACACCGCGCAGATGATCGTCAAGACCTCGCTGCCCGCGGGGGCCTGGCCTGGTCAGGAGAAGGCGGGCCGGCAGGTGATCGACAGGTGCGAGCGCCTGCTCACCAGGTTCTTCAAGAGGAACCCGCCGTCGCAGGACCTCCGGTACACGTCCCTGTCCCCGTCCGAAGGGCACTGGAAGTCGAACGTCCGCACCGTCCTCTGCTTCGTCGTCGCCGGTAGGGGCCCGCTCAAGAGGCCGATGATGCCCTGACCGCCGGGCCGTCCCGGACCACACCGCGCACCTCGTCCAGGGTGAAGGCCTCCGGGTCGAACTCGGGCAGCCACCAGGTCGCGCCCGCCGCCGCGTACGGCGCGGGATCGACGCCCACCGGCGGCCCGACGGCGATGTCGAACGCCCCGTCGTCCTCGCGCAGCCCGGCGAGCATGCCGGTGACCTCGGCCAGCTGGTCGGGATGGGAGAGGTTGACCGGGAAGAACCCGTCGTGCCGCGCCGCACGCCGCAGCGGCCTGACCTTGCCGGGCAGCCCCGCGGCCCAGACCGGGATCCCGGGCCGCTGGACGGGCCGCGGCAGGAACGTGAAGTCGTCGACCGTGTAGTGCTCCCCGTGATGCGTGACCGGCTCGCCCGTCCACGCCGCGGCGAGAACGCCGAGCGACTCGTCCAGCATCGCGCCGCGCACCCGGTCGTCCACCTGCTCGCCGGTGCCTGACAACTCCCTGCCGAACCGGTCGTCGCCCAACCCGACCCCCAGAACCAGCCGCCCGCCGCTGAGCCGGTCGAGGGTCACCGTCTCCCGCGCGACCTTGGCGGGCCGCCGCCGGGCGAGCGGCGTCACCATCGGCCCGATGCGCACCCGTTCGGTAGCGGCGGCGATCGCCGCCAAGGTGATCCACGGATCCCCGACACGGCTGACCGGCGCCTGCCAGCGCAGGTGATCCCACACGAAGACACCGTCCCACCCGGCCTCCTCCGCCTCCCCGGCCACCCGCGCCACCACCCGCGGATCAGCGAGCTCGTCGAACAACGGCAACCACAGTCCCGAACGCAGACCGTCCACGAGCCACCTCCAGTAAGCAAGCCGTCCACGACCAGGATGGAACGCCCGCACCCTTTCGCCCAACCCGAACACCAGCCTCAACCTTACTTTGTCAAGGCCAGCGCCAGTGAGCACCCATCACACGAGATCAGACCCGCACCCGCCCGCGCTGCGCGGCCAGCGCGATCCTCATCGCCCTGACTACGCGCACGGCCTCGTCGTGCGCCACGGCCGGCCCCCGTGCCCGACCGGCCCGACGCCCGGGGGAGGAGCGAACAGATACCCGGTCGCACCCGGTGGGCCCACTCGCACTAGCACCCCGAAGCTCACGGCTAGCAGCATGACGTGCACGTCTGGAGCCAGATGTATGGGGCTGGTCCACGAACTCGCCCTGACCCGGGCTCGCGTGTGGATGTGTGTGCGGTTGTCTCACCCCGCACGGTGGCCCTAGGTGTGCGGCTGACATCACGGGTAGGCGCCGCGCTCGTTGCGCGTGCGCGGTGGTCGCACGGGTGCGTCATGTTGGCATGACAGGGTGCGGGCGCCCGTATGTGCGCGGACGCGGGGTTAGTGGGTGATGTGGTGGTCGTGGGGATGAGGTGGGACTGTTTTGTGGGTGATCCGGCGGGTGGCTGAGCGGGCCTGGGGGCCGGGGAGGTTGGTGGCGTTGGCGTAGGTGATGGTCGCGTGGGCGATGGCGCCGGTGTTCAGGAGGAGGGCCTTGGGGCTGATGTTGGCCGTGGTGTCGCAGGCCAGGTGGTAGCAGGCGTCGTACGCGGCTTTCGCCGTGCCGCCGAACTTCTTGGCCTCTTCGGCGGTCTTGAGGCCCTCGGCGCCGGTGAAGAGGCCGCCGGCCGGGATGCCGACCTTGATGAACGGGCCGTAGTCGGAGCGGCCGCTGAAGTCGGTGCCGGTGTGCGGGACGCGCCGGGCGTCGAAATAGCGCTCGAAGGTCTTCTCGATCGCGTCGGAGCCGGGCGGGCCGGCGGGCGCGCCCTCCTTGTCGGAGTCGTCGCCGTCGTAGATCCCGAGCATGTGGTTGGGCGAGGCGGCCATGTCGTAGTTGAGGTAGAGCCTGATCCGGTCGCGCTCGTTCCGGGGCAGGGCCTCGACGTAGTGCTCAGAACCGAGCAGGCCGAGCTCCTCGGCGCCCCACCAGGCGAAGCGCGTCTTGTTCTTCACCGGCGATTCGCCCATGCGGAGGGCGACCTCCAGCAGCGCGGCGCTGCCGGAGCCGTTGTCGTTGATGCCGGGGCCGGCGAGCACCGAGTCGAGGTGGGCGCCGCTCATGACGACCTTGCCCGCGTCGCCGGCCGTGGACTCGGCGAGGACGTTCCAGGTGGTGCGGACCTCGCTCTCGGTGTCGGTCCTGATCCGGGCGACCGTTCCCGCGGGGGAGGCCAGGTCCTTGCCGAGGGCGAAGTCGGCGCCGACCACCGGGATGGTGACGTCCGCGCCGGTGATGCGGCCCAGCAGGGTGTCGGTGCGCCCGGACTGGCCCTCGTTGAAGATGATCACGGCGGACGCGCCCGCCGCCTGGGCGTTGACGGCCTTGACCTTGAAGTCGCAGGTGCCGCGTTGCAGCAGGGCGATGTTCCCCGGCTTGAACCGGGAGAAGTCGGACGCCTCGCAGCCCGAGGTGGAACGGGGCTTCGCGGGCGGCGGCAGCAGGAGGTCGACGCCCTGCACGGTCGCGGTGACGTCACCGCTCCGGGACGAGACCATCGTCGCGAAGTCGCCCACCACGCTGCCGTCCGGCAGGGTCGGCTTGTAGGACTTGGGCTTCGGCGAGACCCGCTCGAGGGTCGGTGTGCTGTTCTCGCGGTAGAAGGGGAATTCGAACGGCTGGACGCTGACGTCGTAGCCCGCCTTCCTGAGCAGGCCGGCCACGTAGTCGCGGGACGCCGCGTACCCGGGGGTCCCCGACGCCCGGGTGCCGCCGTGGGCGTCGGCGATCTCCTGGAACGCCTCCAGGTGCCGTTCGACCGCGGCCACCGGGATCGACGTGGCGAAGGCGTCCGGACGGGGCTCGGCCCTGGCCGCCGTGGTGAGGCCGAGCGGCAGCGCGGCGAGAGTCGCCACGGCGGTGGCCCGGTACGCCGTACCACGAAGGTGCATCGCGAACTCCTTCACTCCGTGCTCCGGCCGGAGCACGGCCTCCCGAGAACCGTCACGAACGGTCAGTGATGTCCGTATGAGGAACGGTTCGTCCTGGAGTGCTCGCATGCCTCGGACGCCCCCGCCAGCCCCACGGGGGCTACCTACCCACTCCTGATCTTGTCGATCACGTCCGGCTGTGATGGGCGTCGTCCGACCAGGCCTCCCAGAGCGCCGCGTACCGGCCGCCGGCGCGGACGAGGTCGTCGTGCGCGCCGTTCTCCACGACCCGGCCGCCGTCGAGGACGACGACCCGGTCGGCCTGCGCGGCCTGGGTGAGCCGGTGGGCGACGATGAGCGCGGTCCGGCCCTCGATCGCGGCCGCCGCCGACGCCTCCAGCACGCGGGCGCCGGCGCTGCCCGCCTCGGCCGTGGCCTCGTCCAGCACCACGACCGGCAGATCGGCGAGGACGAGGCGGGCGAGCGCGAGCTGCTGGGCCTGCGCGGCGGTGAGCCGGTGACCGCTCTCGCCGACGACGGTGCCGAGACCGTCCGGCAGCGCCTGCGCCCAGCTCAGCGCGCCGACGCGGTCGAGCGCGGCGTGCAGTTCGTCGTCGCCGGCGTCCGGCGCCACCAGCCGCAGGTCGTCGGCGAGCGTGCCGGCGAACACGTGGACCTCCTGGGTGACGAGCGCGACCGTGCGTGCGCCGTTCATCGCCGCCCCGTCCGAGCCGACGGTGATGGTGCCCTCGTCCGGATGATGAACGCCCGCGATCAGCTTGGCCAGGGTGGTCTTCCCGGCCCCGCTCGCCCCGACGAGGGCGACGCGTTCCCCGGCCGCGATCTCCAGGTCGATCCCGCGCAGCACCGGGTGCCCGGCCCGGTACGCGTACTCGACCTCACGGACCTGAACGGCGGCGCCCACATGCGCCCGAGACCCGTCCGCGTCGCCGGGGGCCTCCGGGGCGGGGAGGTCGGCGACGCCCACCAGGCGGGCCAGGCCGGCGGTGGCGGCCTGGGCGTCGTCCACCAGGCCGAGGGCGATGTTGATCGGGGTGAAGAGGCTGTGGAAGTAGAGGGCGGCGGCGCTCGCCGTGCCGATGCTGACGGCGTCGTTGCGGACGAGCACGAAACCCATCACCAGCACCGCGGACAGGCCCACGAACTCGGCGAGGTTGAGGCGCGAGTAGAAGCGCGTCACCAGGCGCATGCCGCGCAGCGCGAGGTCGACGGCCTTGCCGGAGGCGGTCGCGACCTGGCCGACGTGCTCGTCGTTGAGCCGGAACGCGCGCACGGTCGAGGCGCCGCCGATCGTGCCCAGGAGGCGTTGCTGCTGGTCGCCGACCGCCACGCGCTGCGCCGCGTACAGCGGGACCGCGCGGCGGACGTACCAGCGCACGGTCCAGGCCTGGATCGGCACCGCCAGCAGCGCGACCAGCAGGAAACGCCAGTCGAGGATCGCCAGCGCCACCAGCGTGAGGCCCAGCGTCAGGACGGAACGGGCCAGCGCGGGCAGGGCGTCCCGGAACGCGCCGGTGATCATCGTGACGTCGTTGGTGACGCGGGAGGTGAGATCGCCTGATCCGGCGCGTTCGACCCGTTCGAGCGGCAGCCCGAGCGCGCGTTCGACGAACAGCTCGCGCAGGGTCGCCAGCATGTTCTCGCCGAACCGGGCGACCAGGATGATGCCGAGGGCGGTCGCGACGCCCTGAACGGCCGCGATCACCGCGAGCCAGGTGACCGGCGTCGTGATCGCGCTCGCCGGGCGGCCGTCGGCGACCAGGTCGATGATGTGGCCGAGCACGGGCGCGGTGAGCAGCCCGACCGAGGTCGCGGCGGCGAGCACCAGCAGCCCCGCCACCGCGATCGTGCGGTGCGGGCGGGCGAGTTCGCGCAGCGCGGCGCGGGTGCGCGCGGCGTCGGCGGTCGGCAGCAGTTCGCGCTGGTCCTCGGGGGGCATGCGTTCTCCTCGGCTCGGTCAGGCCAGGACCGCGGCGCGGTAGGCGTCGTGCGCGTGGACCAGGTCGGCGTGGGTGCCCTCGGTGACGACGGCGCCGTCCGCCACGTACACCACGCGGTCGGCGGCGGCGAGCAGCGCCGGGCTGGTGGCCACCATGATCGTCGTACGGCCGGCCCGGGCCGCGCGGACGCCGGCGGCGATCCGCGCCTCGGTCACCGCGTCCACCGCCGTCGTCGGGTCGTGCAGGACCAGGACGGGCGGGACGGCGGCCAGCGCGCGGGCGAGCGCCACCCGCTGGCGCTGCCCGCCGGACAACGACCGGCCGCGCTCGGTCAGCGGGGTCGCGGTGCCGGACGGCAGCGAACCGGCGACCTCGTCGGCCGCGGCGGCGGACATCGCCGCGTCGGTGGCCTCTCCCGCGGCGGCCACGTTGTCGAGCAGCGTGCCCTCGAAGAGGTCGGCGTCGTGCTCGGCGACCACGACGGCGGTACGGATCGCGGTCGGGTCCAGTTCGGTGAGCGGGCAGCCGTCGAGCTCGATCGTCCCGCCGTCGGGGTCGGCCGCGCGGCCGAGGAGCCGCAGCAGCGCGGTGGCCACCGCCGGATCGGCGACCACCCCGACGTGCTCGCCGGGCGCGACGTCCAGGTCGAGGCCGTGCAACGACTCGTACGAGACGTCGCGCAGCCTGAGCCCGCCCCGCACGTCCGCGGGCACGTCGCCGGTGCCGCCGGCGACCGCGTGCGGCGTCGCCAGCACCGCCGCGATGCGGGTCGCGGACGCCCGCGCCTGGGCGAACTCGCCGTTCGCCCACGACATGATCGACAACGGGGTGAGCAGGAACTGCGCCAGCCCGACCGCGGCGACCAGCTGCCCGATCGTGATGTCGCCGGACGCGGCGAGCCGGCCGCCGACCAGCGCCACCACCGCGATGAAGATCCCTGTCAGCGCCAGCATGCCGCCGTCGTGCCAGGCCTGCGCGCGCGCCGCCCGCAACGTCGCCGCCAGCGAGTCGCGGCTGGTCCGCCGGTAACGATCGACCGCCGTGGGCTCGGCGCCGAGCCCCTTCAGCACCCGCAGCCCCGAGACCAGGTCCGCGGCCACCCCCGACGCGTGCGCCGCGCGTTCCTGCTCGGCGCCGCTCCGCCGTTCCAGCGGTTTGCCCATCAGATGCGCGAGCAGCAGCACCGGGGGAATCCCCAGCAGCACGACCAGCCCGAGCGGCACCGAGACGCGCAGCAGCGCCACCCCGCCCGCGATCAGACCGGCCAGCGCCGCGATGCCCGCGACCAGCGCCAGGTGCACGGCGCCCACCCGCTTGGCGTCACCGCTGGCGATGTTGACCAGCTCGCCCGGCAGCCGCCCGGCCTCCGCACCGCCCCTGGCATGCAGGATCCGCTCGGTCAGCTCCAGCCGCACCTCATGGGCGGCCTGCTCCGAGGCCCGCTCGGCCGCGCGGAAACTGAACCGGTAGCTGAGTGAGAGCCCGGCGAACACCGCCGCCAGAACGGCGATCCAGCGGAGCAGCGCATCGGTGTCCCCGGTCGACACCGCCTCGTCGATCACCACCCCGATCACGACGGGCACGAGGGCCTCGCCCGCCTGGTGCCCGGCGGCCAGCAACGAGCCGCCCGTCGTGTACCGCCACTGACCGATGATCGCGCGTCTCAGCACGCCGGCTCCTTCACACAGCAGGTCGGACAGGCGTCGTTGCCGGGCAGCGTCACCCACAGGCAACACGTGCGCCGCCGCCCGGACGTCATGTCGATCAGTCCGGCGATCGGCCCCCCGACCGCCGCCGTCAGCTCCTCGGCCCCTGCCGCACCTGGCATGCCGAGCAGGTCGAACGGCTCCACGAACGCCTCCGCCACCGAGCCCCAGAGCCCCCTCCGCCCGGCCCGCGTCAGCGCGTTCAACCTCTCGATCACGGGAGCGTGCAGGCCCTCGATCAACGTCTCCCGGATGATCCGCCCCTCACCGGGAGCCACCTGCGGCTCGATCAGCCCGATGAGCATATGCGGCGCCTCCGACAGCGGCAGCACCGCCGTCGTCTCCATGGTCATCACCGGAACGCGCCGCGTCATGGCCCACCCCATCACCACCGGCAGCGCCGTCCAGTAGGAGAACCCCTTCCACCACAGGGCCGCCGCCACATGCGGGGGAGCGCTCCACCGCTCCGCCGCCGCCTGGATCATCTCCTCCAGCGGCATGTCCTCGACGGACGCCCACCCGTCCTGCGTCCCCGCCCGCAGCCCGGGAGCCACCCCTGCCGCGTTCCCGGCGCGCAGGCCCGCCACCAGCGGCCCGAGCGCCTCAAGCGCCCGCCCGCCGACCAACGTCCCCTCCACCGCACCTCCGAGACCCGCACAAATAAGGCATGCCTAACTTAACCCCAACCCCCACCCCACCCAACCCCTCACCCGACTCCACCCCGCCACCCCCCGCCTTGCCCGGGCTGTGTCTGTCCGCGTCGGACCGTGGTCCCCTTCTCCGGTCGCGCACCGGAGAAGGGGACGCGGGGGCGCCGACGCTCGGGCTGGTCTCGTTGGACGTGCCCGGCCTGAGCCATGGACGGTGGTGGGGGCGGGGGGCGCCTGTCGTGGCGGCTCGCCCGGCGGGCCCCGGGCTGTGCGCGGGGCCAGGGTCTACAACCGGTGGTTGTGGCCTGGCGCGAGGCGGTTGTTTGATCGGGGGATCTGTTGCCCGTTGGATGTCGGTGTTCGTGACGGGGTCGGTCGGGTGTGGCAGGTGAACGATGGGGGCCGAGCAGTCGCTGGAGGTCAAGAAGCCGCCGGGGGCAAGACGGTCGCCGGGGGTGAGGCGGCCACGGGAGGGCAGGCGGTCACTGGGGCGGCCATTCGCCTGGTTCTGGGCCTCCTACGCGGTCAGCGCGCTTGGGACCCGGCTGGCGTTCGACGCGTTCCCGCTGATCGCGATCATGGTGCTGGACGCGGGGCCGACGCAGGTGTCGGCACTGGCGGCCGCCGGGCTCGCGGTGGGCGCCGCGGTGGCGGTGCCGCTCGGGCCATGGGTGGACCTCCACCGCAAACGGCCGGTGATGATCGGCATGGACCTGGTCAGGTTCGCGGTGCTCATGAGCGTTCCCCTCGCGTTCACGTTCGGCCTCCTCACCTTCGTTCAGCTCCTGATCGTGTCGGTCGTGGTCGCGACGGCCGACATCAGCTTCGGCGCGGCCAGCGGCGCGTACCTGAAGGCGATCGTGCGGCCTGCGGACCTGCTCGCGGCGAACGCGCGGCTGGAGTCCACGACATGGACCACCACGGTGCTCGGGCCTCCTCTCGGCGGGGCCGCGATCGGAATGTTCGGCCCGGTGATCACGGTGATCATGAACGCGGTCAGCTTCCTGCTGTCCGCGCTGGGGATCCGTGCGATCGCGACGCAGGAGTCTGCCCCGCGGGCCGCCCGGCAGCGTCAGCGGCTCGGTGACCTGCTCGAAGGCTGGCGATACCTCCTTGGCCACCCCATCCTGCGCCCGCTGTTCCTGAACACGATCTTGGTGAACGGCCTCATCATGGTGGCCTCGCCGCTGCTCGCCGTTCTGATGCTGGGAGATCTCGGCTTCGCGCCCTGGCAGTACGGACTGGCGTTCGCGCTGCCCTGTGTCGGCGGGCTGATCGGCTCCTGGCTGTCGCGTCGGCTCGTGGGGAGGTTCGGGCGGGACGCGGTCATGCTCACCGCAGGCACGCTGCGCGTGTGCTGGCCGATCGGGTTGGCCTTCATCGGCCCTGGAACCTGGGGGCTCCTCCTCGTCATCGTCGTTCAGTTCGGCCTGGTCACCTGCATAGGCGTCTACAACCCCCTGCTGGCCACCTGGAGGCTCGACCAGACCCCGACGGACCGCGTCGCCCGAGTGCTGACCGCATGGTCGGTCACCAGCAAAGCCACCACCGCGACCATGACAGCCCTGTGGGGCTTGCTGGCCGCCGTCACCAGCCCCCGAACAGCCGTCGCGATAGCCGGTCTCCTCCTCTTGCTGACCCCCCTCCTACTCCCATGGCGCCGCCCCACCGACCCCACCTCACGTCCCCACCCGCATTCCACGGCGGGCGTCTAGCCGGCCTCCGCCAACGCCCGCCCCTGGCAGTGCTGATCGGACGAGGCACGCCGGAGCAGACCCGGGGCCCGCACTCGCCGGACGCGGGCCACCCTCCGTGACCGCGGGAGCAACCGTACGCATCTCGCGCCCGCCCTACACCCGACCAGCCCGGCCCCCACACGCCGTCACCGCGACCCCGTCGCGCCCATCACCGCGCCGCCCCGGACGCCCGTCACCGCACCGCCAGCACACCCCTGACCGCGCTGCTAGCAGGCCTGTTGCCGCGCCGCCCGGACGCCCGTCACTGCACCGCCAGGAGGGCAGTCACCGAGCCCGGCACGTCCGTCACCGCGCTGCCCGGACGCCCGTCACCGTGCTGCCCGGACGCCCGTCACCGTGCCGCTCGGACGCCCGTCACTGCGCCGCCAGGAGGGCAGTCACCGAGCCCGGCACGTCCGTCACCGCGCCGCCCGGACGTGCGTCATTGCGTCGCCAGCATGCCCCTGGCCGCGCCGCTAGCAGGCCTGTCACCGCGCCGCCCGGACGCCCGTCACTGCGCTGCTAGCAGGCCTGTCACCGAGCCCGGCACGTCCGTCACCGACTCCGGTCGCGCCCGTCACCGCGCCGCCAGGACGGGCGTCATTAAGCCCGGCGTGTTCGTTGCCGCGTTCCTCGTGGTGGCGGTGACCGTGGCGGTCGCCGCGTGTTCGTCATGGCGCCACGGGCCTGTGCGTCATCGAGCCCGGCGTGTCTGTCACCGCGTTCGTGGCGATGGCGGTCAGCACGTTTGTCACCGCGCCACCGGCACGTGCGTCACCGAGTTCACGGGCTGGTCACCGAGGTCGTGCCGCGCGCCGACCTGGACGTGCGGGTGGCCGAGCCGGCGGGCGTGATCGCCGCCGAGAGCCCGATCGGCCTGCGCCTGGGCCGCCAGGCGTTCTTCGCCATCGAGGGCCGCCCCTGGAAGACCAGGTCGCGCCACCGTGTTCGTCATCGCGCGTTGGTCATCGCGCGCCTCCAGCGCGTCCGTTGTCACAGCGGCCGTTGGCTTGTGGCGGGGTGGTCAGAACTGGCCCAGGTAGAAGTGGGTGCCTTGGTCGTCGGTGCATTCGGAGCTGATGCCGTAGGGCTGGGTTTCGGGGTCGGTGGCGGTGCCGCCGGACTTGCGGACGCGGTTGACGGCGGTGGTGATGTCGCGGACGGCGTACATCGGGACGACGGTGGGCTGGTCGTGGCCGCCGTGCAGACCGGCGGGCGGAGACACCTCGCGGCCCCGGTTGGTGATGAGCCAGCCGTCGGTGACTCGGCCGGGGGTGAACTCCCAGCCGAGCACGGCGCCGTAGAACGCGCGGGCGCGTTCGGAGTCGGGGACCTCGAAGGTCAGGTAGGCGACCTCGCCGTCGGCAGGCGAGCCGGAGGGAGGGGCGTCGGCCGCGGGAGGCTCGTTCGGCGGGAGCGAGGCGATGGGCGTGGGCTCTCCGGTCTCCGGGAGGCCGGGGTCGTCGGAGGGCTGGTAGACGGCGAAGGTCAGGCCTTGGTCGTCGGTGCACAGGGAGATGAGCCCGTACGGCTCCTCGGTGGGCTCGGCGGCCTCTCCGCCGGCGGCGCGGACGCGCTGGACCGCCTCGCCGACGTCGTCCACGGTGAAGCAGACGAAGAGCGTGCGGTGCTCCTGGCCGCCCCACAGGCCGATGCGCTGTGCGGGCAGGCCGGTGACCTGCCGCCCCTCCGGGCTGCTGCCGGGTGTGAACTGCCAGGTCAGCACGCCGCCGTAGAAGCCGACGGCACGTTCGACGTCGGGGAGCCACAACGAGACGTAGCCGACGTCGCCGTGGCGCGGGCCGGTGTGCTCTTCGGCGGGTGTCCCGGGCGCGGGCGAGGTGATCATCCAGCGGTGGCCGAACGGGTCGTTGATGACGCCGTTGCGGCCGTGCGGGTAGTCCTGGACCGGGCGGGTGAGCTCGGCGCCGAGCTCCACGGCGCGGTCGACGACGAGGTCGGCGTCCGGCACGGTCAGGTAGATCGACTGGCTGGGGCCGCCGCGTGCCTTGGGGCCCAGCAGCCCGAGCTCGGGCCACTCGTCCGCCAGCATCAGGACGGAGTCGCCGATGGCGAGCTCGGCGTGGCCGATCCTGCCGTCGTCCATGACGACCGGGTCGTCCCGCCAGACCGCGTCGAACGCCTGGACGTACCAGTCGAGGGCGCGCCTGCCGTCGTCCACGCAGATGTAGGGCGTCAGGGAACGCAGCCGGGCTTCCAGCGGCGAGCTCGTGGTCATGGGGTCTCCCAGGGTTCGGAGCAGCGCGTGCCGTACACGCTCGCGCAGTCGCGCCGCGAAGATCGGGTCGGGGGCGACCGGCACGATCGGCTCGAGAAGGGCCTCGAAGGGGTCGTTCATCGTGGACCCTCCTTTCGCGGGTCGATGGCGTCGCCGGGGGCTTCCTGCCCCTGGCCGCTGCTGGCAGCCCTTTCCGGAGGGTCTGGAGGGGGTTGCCCGGGGGCGGCGTCGGCGCATGCGCCGGGCGGTGCTGCGGTGCCGGGTGATTCAGCGTCGGGTGGTGCGGTGTCGGGTGGTGCGGTGTCGGGTGGTGCGGCGTCGGGTGGTGCGGGGTCCGATGGTGCGGGGTCTGGTGGTGCGGTGTCCGGCCGCGTGGTGCCCGGGGGCGTGGTGCTTGGAGGTGTGGTCTCCGGGGGAGGGCGCTGGTCGTGGATGGGAGGGAGCGCGTGCGGACTGGGTGATGGCGGGGTGTGTGGGGGGCGCGGGGTGGGGCATCTGCGGTCGTATTCCTGGCGGAAGGCGGCTTTGGCTCGGACCAGGAGGGCCTCGGTGGCTCGGACGGTGCGATCCAGGTGTTCGGCGACCTGGGGGACGGGGAGGCCGTCCAGGTAGCGCAGGGTCAGGACGGCGCGGTGGTGGGGGCCCAGCTCCTGGAGCACTTCGCGGGCGAGCAGCGCGTCGAGGCGTTCGTCCCAGGGGTCGTCGGTGTCGGGGCCGCCGCCGTCAATGGCGCGCAGCATGCGTTGCTCGCGGTCGGCGCGGCGCCAGTGGTCGGCGAGCTTGTGCCGGGCGACGCCGACCAGCCAGGCCGTGGACAACTCCGGTGGCGCCTCCTTGCGCACCGCCTCGACCGCCGCCAGGAAGGTCTCCGCGGTGAGGTCCTCGGCCAGCGTGCGCAGGCCGCACCGGGACAGCAGGTAGCCGTAGACCTCGGGGAGCGCCGCGTCGTAGAGGTCGAGCAGCGCCGGTCCCGGATCCGGCTCCAGATGTCGTGGTCGGCCCATACCTTTTACATCGCTCGGCGGCGCGGTTCTCCGACGGGTGAAATCCAAGATTTTCCCGGGCGTCGGCTGGGCACACCGGACGATGACCGATCATTGAGAGGTGCGAGACCCGGATCCGATCACCCTCTTCACCAGCGACGCCGTGCGCATCGACGCCGGGCACCTGGAGGGTGACGGCGGGCTGTGCTTCGTCCTGGCGCACGGTTTCACCTGTTCCTGGCGGCAGCCGGCGCTGCGGCGGATCGCGAACGTCCTCAACCGGCGCGGCGGCGTGATCGCGCTGGACTTCCGCGGCCACGGCAACTCGTCCGGGCGGTCGACGGTCGGCGACCGCGAGGTGCTGGACGTGGAGGCGGCCGTCGCGGCGGCCCGGCGGCGGGGATACGAGCGGGTCGTCGTCACCGGGTTCTCCATGGGCGCCGCGGTCGCCGTGCGGCATGGCGCCCTGTACGGAGGCGTCGACGCGGTGGTGTCGGTGAGCGCGCCCGCCCGCTGGTACTACCGGGAGACGGTGCCGATGCGCCGGGTGCACTGGGCGATCGAACGCCGGGCCGGGCGCCTGGCGGTACGGCTGGCACGGGGCACGCGCGTCGCGGCGAACGGGTGGGATCCGGTGCCCGAGGCGCCGCACGAGGTGGCCGGGCGGATCGCGCCCATACCGCTGCTGGTGGTGCACGG
Organism: Spirillospora sp. NPDC047279; assembly: GCF_040643285.1. Classification (NCBI taxonomy): domain Bacteria; kingdom Bacillati; phylum Actinomycetota; class Actinomycetes; order Streptosporangiales; family Thermomonosporaceae; genus Spirillospora; species Spirillospora sp. NPDC047279. Next base: position 471,653 of record NZ_JBEYUA010000005.1, on the reverse strand, counting down.
GGACGCGGACCTGTTCCTCCCGCTCGACCATGCCCACCAGTTGTACGACGCGGCCCGCGACCCCCGGGAACTGTGGATCGAGCCCGCGTTCGGTCACGCGGAGGTGGCCGTCACCCCGGAGCTCATCCAGCGCATCGCCGATTGGGCCGCAACTCAGCGGTAGGACGGCTCAGGCCATGCGCCGCTGGAGGTGGGCGGCGGGTCACCGACCGTGTCAGGGGAGGGCGGGAGCCGGTTCCGTTCTGGGGGAGGGGCGTGGCGGGGCGGTGGCGCGGGTTCGTTCGGCCCAGCGGACGGCGGGGGCCATGGCGGCGCCGGCGGCGAGGAAGACGCCGCCCAGGGCGAGCCATCCGGGGGCTCCCCAGCCCAGGACGACGGTGGTGAGCAGCGCCGGGCCCAGCATGCGCGCCAGCGGGACACCCATGCCGAAGAAGCCCTGGTACTGGCCTTGCCGTTGCGCCGGGGCGAGCCCGAAGCTGATCTCCCAGGCGCCGGACGCGAGGACCATCTCGGCGGTGACCTGAAGGAGGACGGCGACGAGCAGGGCGAACGCGGCGGTCCAGGCGGACGGCCCGTACCCGGAGAGCGCGAAGACCGCGCAGGACGCCAGCATGATCAGGCCGGAGAGCCGGACGAACCGGACGGCGCCGAGCAGGCCGGTCACGCCGCGCGCGACGCGCACCTGGAAGAGGACCACGCAGATCGTGTTGATGACGAGCAGCGCGGACACGATCCAGCGCGGCGCGTCCGTACGTTCGACGATCCAGAGCGGCATGACGAGGCTCAGCATCGGCATGTAGAGCAGCATCACCGCGTTGATCAGGGAGATCAGGGCGTACGGGCGGTCGCGCAGGACGGCCGGCCCGGGTTCGCCCGCGGTGACGGGCGGCGCGGCGGGGACGGCGGGGAGCCGCGTCAGCAGGAGCGCGGCCAGGACGAAACTCACCGCGTCCACCGCGAAGACGGCGAGATAGGCGGGCGCGGTGTCGGCCTGGAGGGCGAGGCCGCCCAGGGCCGCGCCGATGGCGAGGCCCGCGTTGGCCGTCGACTGCATGAAGGCGCGGGCCTCGGTGCGGTCCGCGGGGGCGACGAGCCCCGCGAGGAGGGCCTGCCGGGCGGCGCCGAGACCGCTCTGGAAGCTCGCGTACAGGCAGGCCACCAGGATGAACGGCACCAACGACCGTACGGTCAGGAACGCCCCGACCGCGGCGGCGGTGCCGAGGGCGAGCAGGATCGCGGTGCCGCGCGGGCCGCGGCGGTCGGCGAGGGAGCCGAGCGGGACGCCCGCGATCGAGCCGATCGCCCAGGCGGCGGTCAGCCCGAGGCCGATCTGGCCGGGCGACATCCCGACGACGCGGATGAAGAAGAGCGCCGAGCACACGAGGAACGCGCCGTCCCCGAGAGACCCGGCCAGCTGCGCGGCCGCGAGGGCCCGGGAGGGGCCGGGCGGGGGAACGAACCTGCTGGTCATCGTTGCCATGGTCCGACTATGGCAAGATGACTTGGCTCCTTGTAAGAGCCAATCATCGCCATACTGATTGGGCCAAGATGGACCTCCACATCAGCCTCGAAGGGCGCGGTGACCTGTCCGCCCGCATCTACCGGCAGATCATGGAGGCCGTCCTGGACGGGCGCCTCCGCCCGGGGGAGCGCCTGCCGCCCACGCGCGAGCTGGCCCCGCGCCTGGAGGTGTCGCGCAACACTGTGGCCGCCGCGTACGACCGGCTGACGGCCGAGGGGTTCCTCGAGGGACGTTCCGGCGCGGGCACGTTCGTCAGGGCGGAGTCGCGGCGGCCCGGCCGGAGGCGGCCGTCGAGGGGAGGGGTCCGGCCCGGGCGGCGCTGGGAGACGCCGATGGCGCCGCCGAACGACCGCGCGGAGTTCACGTTCGACTTCCGGCTCGGCATGCCCGACGTGCGGCTCTTCCCGCTGGAGACCTGGCGGCGCCTGGTCTCACGCGAGCTGCGGCCCGCGTCGCTGCGTTCGCCCGGATACGGCGAACCGGCCGGGCATCCGGCCCTGCGCGAGGCGATCGCGCGCTACGCCGGTGTCTCGCGCGCCGTACGGGCCGAGGCCGACGACGTCATCGTCACCCAGGGCGCCCAGCAGGCACTCGACCTCATCGCGCGCGTGCTCATCGAGCCGGGCGACTGCGTGGCCGTCGAGGAGCCCGGCTATCCGCCCGCACGGCTGCTCTTCCAGTCGCTGGGCGCCCGTGTCGTCGGCGTACCGGTGGACGAGGAGGGCCTGGACGTCTCCGCGATTCCCCGTGCGGCGCGGCTCGTCCATGTCACGCCGTCCCACCAGTTCCCGCTGGGCACCCCGATGTCCCTGGCGCGCCGTACGGCACTGCTCGCCTGGGCGGAACGCAGCGACCGCGCGGTCGTCATCGAGGACGACTACGACAGCGAGTTCCGCTTCTCGGACCGGCCCCTCGAACCCCTGCAGAGCCTCGACCGCACGGGACGCGTCATCTATGTGGGCTCGTTCTCCAAGACCCTGCTTCCCCTGCTGAGAGTCGGGTTCATGGTGGCACCCGCCTCGCTCCAGGGCGCGCTCCGCACCGCCAAGCAGCTGTCCGACTGGCACGGGGACCTCACCACGCAGGCGGCGTTGGCGCGCTTCATCGACGAGGGCCTGCTGGCGCGCCACATCCGCAGGGCGACGCGCGAATACGCCGTCCGCCACGAACGCATCCTCGCCGCGCTGCACGGCGACCTGGCCGAATGGCTGGCCCTCGTGCCGTCGGCCGCGGGCCTGCACCTGTGCACACGCCTCGTACCGGGGCGGAACGTGGACGTTCAGCGGGTCGTGGCAAGCGCGCGCGGGGCGGACGTGGCGGTCGAGTCCCTCGCCGCCTACTGCGCCGCCGAACCCGCACAGCACGGCCTGGTCATCGGCTACGGCGCCATTCCGGCGGAACGTGTGGACGAGGGGCTCCGCCGCCTCGCCACGGCCCTCCGCGCGGCCACCTGAACGCGGGGCCGCGCACCTTTCCGTGGTTTCGCGCCTGTGCGAAAAGATTTCGCGCCACCGGCCGAAGATCGTAAAACTCCGGGCATGCGCAGTTACCGCGAGCTGTACCGGACACCGGAGTTCACGCCGCTCTTCGTCACGGTCTCCACCCAGATCGCCGCCGTCACCGTGACCGGGCTCGCCCTGGCCACCCTGGTGTTCGCGGCCACCGGCTCGCCGCTGCTGTCCGCTCTCAGCATGTTCGGCCCTTCGATCGCCCAGGTACTGGGCGCCACCCTGTTCCTGTCGGCCGCCGACCGGCTGCCGCCGCGCGCCGCGATCACCGGCCTGGCCCTGGTCGGGTGCGTGAGCACGGCGGCGCTGGCCCTGCCAGGCCTCCCCGTCGGGGCGCTCTTCGCGATCGTCCTCGTGCAGGGCCTGGTCGGCTCGGTGGGCGGCGGCGTGCGCTACGGGCTGCTCAGCGAGATCCTCCCCGAGGACGGCTACCTGCTCGGCCGCTCGGTGCTCAACATGAGCAGCGGGATCACGCAGGTCTGCGGCTTCGCCGCCGGCGGCCTGCTCGTCACGTTCCTCTCCCCGCGCGGCACCCTGCTCGCCGGCGCCGGGCTCTACCTCCTCGCCGCCGCGTCCGCCCGCCTGGGCCTGGCCCGCCGCCCGCCCCGCGCGGCGGGCCGCCCGTCGATCGCGCAGACCTGGCGGACCAACGCGCGCCTGTGGTCATCGGTGCAGCGCCGGACCGTGTACGTCGCCAACTGGGTGCCGAACGGCCTCGTCGTCGGCTGCGAGGCCCTCTTCGTCCCGTACGCGCCCCACCGCGCCGGCGTCCTCCTCTCCGTGGCGGCGGCCGGCATGCTGCTCGGCGACGTGGTGGTGGGCCGCTTCGTACCGTTCGCCCTGCGCCTCCGCCTGGCCCCGGTCCTCCGCCTGCTCCTGCCCGCCCCCTACCTGATGTTCGCCGCCCATCCGCCCCTGGCGCTCGCCCTCGTCGCCGTCGGTCTCGCCTCCGTCGGCTTCTCCGCCAGCCTCCTGCTGCAAGAACGCCTGATGGCGCTCACCCCCGACGACATGCACGGCCAGGCCCTCGGACTCGACAACTCCGGCATGCTCACCATGCAGGCGGCGGGCGCCGCCCTGGCCGGAGCCGTCGCCCAGCAGACGTCCCCCGCGACCGCCATCACCGTCATGGCGGCCCTCTCGGCCACAGTGACCCTGGCCCTGGCTCCCGGCCTGCGCCCCACTCCCCCCAGACCACCCACAAATCCTTGACCCCCGGCCAAGCCCCCGCCCTGCGATCCCGCCCGCACCTTGGCGGTGCTCGTACCGCTCTGGGAGGTGGCGCGAGGTGGGGGGCTTGGGTCAGTCGAGGGGGCGGTCGGATTCGTGGGCGGCGTAGAAGCCGGCCTGGCGGGACATGATGGTGCGCATGGAGGTGCCTCGGGGGACGCCGTAGACGGTGCCGGGGAAGTCGAGGTCGCGCTGGGTCTCCCAGAGGGCGTCGTGGCGGTCGGGGGAGAAGAGCTCGGCGGGGTCTCCCGCGGCGATCCAGCCGATGGGGACGACGGTCTCGGGGGCGAGCCGGGAGTTGACGTGCAGGACGCTGTTGATGCGCAACTCCGAGCGGGTGCCCGCGACGGCGCCCGGGAAGAGGGACGCGCCGGTCGCCACGAAGACCTCGTCCTCGATGGTGGCGCCGTTGACGTGGGCGTGCGGGCCGACGAGGACGGCGTCTCCCAGGACGGCGGGATGGCCGGCGCGTCCTCTGACCAGGGCGTTCTCCATGACGACCACGTCCCGGCCGGTGCGGATCTCGCCGTTCTCGGCGGTCAGGACGGCGCCGTGCAGGACGCGCGCGTTCTCGCCGAGCGTGACCGCACCGCAGAGGACGGCGGAGGGCGCGACGTAGGCCGACTCCGGGACGACGGGACGCCTGCCGCGGTGTTCGAGCAACATGTGATCAGCGTACGGCCCTCCTGATCGGGTGCCGGAGACGGAACAGGTGGGCGGCGATGGTGTCCATCGTGGTGTCGGCGGGGCACCAGCCGCGTTCGAGCATGGCGGTCAGCAGCGCCTCGAGGTAGGGCGCCGGGCGGGCGAGGAAGTCGCGGCGCAGCGGGATGACCTCCCAGCCCATCCGGTCGCGCAGCCAGCGGAGGCGGCGCTCGTCGCGGGCACGGGCGGCGGTGCCGGAGTGGTGGCGCTCGCCGTCGTACTCCAGGCCGACCCGCAGGTCCTCGTAGCCGAGGTCGATGTAGACCCACCGGCCGTTGGGGCCCATCGCGGGCGCCTGGGTGCGCGGACGCGGGAAGCCCGCGTCCAGGATGACCATCCTGGCCCGGCTCTCGCCCGGGGACTCGGCGCCGTCGTCGGCCGCGGCGAGCGCGCCGGCCACGCGTCTGGACCGGCGGTATCCGGCGGGCGCGGCCATGGCGGCCAGGTCGGCGGGCGCGACGCCCCGGCGCAAGAACTGGTCGACGGCGGCGACGGCGTCGCGGCGGGGCAGCCAGCGGGCGCAGTCGAGCGCGGTGCGGGCGGGCGTGGTGACGCGGACGCCGGACTCGATGGTGACGTGGCCGGGCGGCAGCGTGGCCTCGAACGACTCGCTGCCGGGGTGGTCGAACGGCGGGTGGCCGGGTGGACGCAGGAGCTCGATCGTGAGGTCGGCCCGGCCGGTGCCGGACGGGAGGACGTCCAGGCCCCATAACCACGCGGCGGTGCTGCGCGCGACGACGAAATCGGGCGGCGCTGCGCGGATGACGTCCAGGGCGCGCGCGGTCAATTCGTCCATGGGGGCGATGTTGTCCGTGACCGGCCGGGGAGGGAAGGGGCCGCCGGAACTGTGGATGACCGGCGGTGTTGCAGAATATTGTTCTAGTGCACCAGAATCATGTTCTGTGAACGAGCTGGGCCGGGACAAGGTGCTGCGGGCCGCGCTGGAGCTGTTCGGCCGCGACGGCGTGGCGGCGACGACGCTGAGCAGCCTGCGGCAGGCCGGCGGCGTGAGCGTGGGGAGTTTCTACCACCATTTCGCCGGCAAGGAGCAGGTGGTCGAGGCGCTCTTCGTGGAGTGCATCGGGCTCTATCAGGCCGCGTTCCTGGAGGAGCTGCGCCGCAACGACGACCCGCGGGCGGGTGTGGCGGCGGTGGTCGCGTTCCACGTGCGCTGGTGTATGGACAACCCCGGGCGCGCGCGGTTCCTGTTCACCGAGCGCCCGCCGTCCGGGCCTGAGCTGGCCGGGCTCAACAAGGCGTTCTTCGGCGAGGTGCTCTCGTGGTGGCGGGCGCACGTTCACCACGGCGCGCTGCCCGAGCTGGACCTGGTGAGCGCGTACGTGTTGTGGCTCGGCCCGGCGCAGGAGTTGTGCCGGCTCTGGCTGAACGGGGAGGTCGCCGCTCCCGGGGACGAGCAGATCGCGCGGCTGGGCCGGGCGGCCTGGCGGGCGCTCGAAGGAGACTCTGATGATCGTTGATGCCTGGATGCAGCACGGCACGGTCCGCTTCCTGCAACACGAGATGCTCGACTCGTTGTGGCGCTGGATCGGGAGCAAGCCTCCCGCCGAGGAGATCCCGGTGGCGGCGACGGTCGCCGCGATGGACGGCGGGGGAGTGGACCTCGGCCTGATCAGCGCCTGGTACGGGCCCGAGGGCGACCTGGTGAGCAACGACGAGGTCGCCTCGTTCGTCGCCGCCGCCCCCGGGCGCCTCGCCGGGATCGCGTCGGTCGACATCCGCAAGCCGATGGAGGCCGTCCGGGAGCTGCGGCGCTGCGTGAACGAGCTCGGCTTCAAGGGGCTGCGGATCGTGCCGTGGTTGTGGGAGCTGCCGCCGACCGACCGCCGGTACTACCCGCTGTTCGCCGAGTGCGTCGAGCTGAACGTTCCGTTCTGCACCCAGGTGGGGCACACGGGCCCGCTGCGGCCGAGCGAGACCGGGCGCCCCATCCCGTACGTCGACCAGGTCGCGCTGGACTTTCCCGAGCTGGTCATCGTCGGCGGCCACATCGGCTACCCGTGGACGGAGGAGATGGTCGCGGTCTGCCGCAAGCACCCCAACGTCTACATCGACACGTCCGCGTACACCGTGCGGCGTTATCCGCCGGAGCTGGTCCGCTACATGACCGGGGACCGGCACCACAAGGTCATGTTCGGCACCAACTACCCGATGATCACGCCGGACCGGGCGCTGGAGGGCCTGGACGATCTCGGCCTGGACGACGCCGCCCGCGAGGCCTTCCTCTCCGGCAACGCGCGCCGCGCGTTCCGGCTCTAGAAAATCTACAATGTAAAGGGCGGCGCTTTCGTCCGAACTCACCCCTAGGCTGGGCCGACACGACGAAATCCTCTGTCGAGGGGTCCGCCATGAAATGGTTCCGGAAGCGCCGGCCAGACTCACGTCCCTCCAGCGACGCCTCCACCGACCCTTCCTCCTCACCTCGCGTGGGTGGCGGCGCCCCGGATACCGGCGCACCGCCCTCGGACGCGGCAGCCCTGCCTGCCCACCCCGACAGCCCTTCCCGCGAGCCCGGCGGCATGCCGCCGGTCAGTGCTGCCGGTGCCCTGCCCGCGGACCAGGGCGAACTGCCACAAGACCCGGGCGCCCTGCCTCCGGAGCCAGGTGCCCTGCCTCCGGAGCCAGGTGCCCTGCCTCCGGAGCCAGGTGCCCTGCCTCCGGAGCCAGGCGGTCTGCCTCAGGAGGCAGGACACTTGCCCTCGGATGAACGCGGCGGTTTGCCGGAGGGCACCGGGGGCCTGCCGGCGCCTACCGGCGGTGGTCTGCCCGGAGCCGCCGACGACGGCCTGCCCGCGGACACCGGTGGCACCCTGCCCGGCGGCGCCGGGACCTTGCCCGCCAGGGCGGATGGCGAGAACGAGGGAACGGGCGGTCCCGCGCGCGACGACGGCGATCCCCTGGTGTCGTTGCTCGTCGCGGTGATCGAGCATCACGGCTACCAGTGCACGATCGTCAGCAACGATCAGGTGGAGATCACCCGGCCCGGCCGCGACGGGCCGTTGCAGATGTGGCTGACCAACCTGCGGCAGTGGGTGGCGCAGGAGCCGCGCGAGGAGTGGGCGGCGATCGTCAGCGACTTCGTGAGCAGCCTGATCGCGACGACCGAGACCGACGAGGAGGACGAGCTCGACCTGGAGGACTATGCGCTCGTCCGCCCGTTGCTGCGCACCCGGTTGTACGCGGACGACTTCCAGGCCGGGCCGGGCGAGGTGATGCGGCGGCCGGTGGCGCCGGACCTCGCCGAGATCCTCGTGGTCGACCGGCCCACCTCGCTGATGCTCGTCCGTGCGGACATCGCCGCCGCGTGGCCGGTCAGCGAGGACGAGGCGTTCCGCGCCGCGTACGACAACGTGCGCCGCGACGGGCCGCTGGAGGTGGAGAACGAGCTCATCGACGGCGTCCGGCTGGCGTCGCTGCACGGGGAGACCGCCTATGTCACGGCGCACGCGCTCTGGGTGGGCGACTATCCCGTGACCGGCCCCGAGGGTGTCCTGGTCGCGGTGCCCGCGCAGGGCATCGTGCACGCCGCGCCCATTCACGGCATCGACGTCATCAACGCGATGAACCTTCTCATCAAGGTCGCCTGGCTGGGCTACCAGGAGGGTCCGCGTTCCATCAGCCCGCACGTCTACTGGTGGCGGGACGGCTCGCCGCTGCTGCTGGCCGGCGCGGTGGAGCCGGGCGAGGAGTCGCTGAGCGTACGGATCACCGCCGAGTTCCAGGATCTCCTCGAACGGTTCGCCGACGACCGACCCGGCGACTGACCCGCCGGCCGACCCGGCGGCAGGTCACTTCTCCGGGGAGGTCAGGGGTTGGCGGGTGCGGAGGGTGCGGCAGGTCAGGAGGCCGATGGGGACCGGGGCCCAGAAGGTGATGGCCCGGAAGAGGAGGACGGCCTGGAGGGCCGGTCCGGCGGCGATGCCCAGCGCGGCCAGCGCGGCGACCAGGGCGGCTTCGGTGGAGCCGACGCCGCCGGGCGCCGGGAGCGCGGCGCCCGCCGCGGCGCCGACGAGGTAGGCGAGGACGAGCGCGACGGTGTCGCCCGGCCCGGCGGCGCCCGGGACGGCGAGCACGCTGAGGGCGAAGGCGACGCCCATGACGAGGGTGGTCGCGGCGGACGCGGTGAGGGTCAGCGCCAGGTCGCCGGGCCGCCGGCACAGGTCGGTGAGGCCGCCGAGGGTCCGTCCGACGGCGGCCGAACGGGCGGCGCGGCGGCCCCCCAGGATCGCGGCGGGGAGCAGGACGCCCACGACCGCCAGGACGGGCCAGGGCGGGACCATCTCGGCGACGCGGGACGCGTGCGCGCCCATGGCGCCGAACACCCGCCCGTCGCCGCCGTCGACGCCGATCACCAGGCCCATGAGGATCAGGTCGGCCGGCAGCCCGACGACCTGCATGACGGCGACGGCGACGGCCGCGCGGGACAGCGGGATGCCGTGGCACACCAGGTAGCGGGTGTTGACGGCGACGGCGCCGAGCCCGCCGGGCGTGACCCGGTTGGCGGCCGCGGCGGTGAACTGCGCGAGCGTCGTCTCGACCATCGGCAGCCGCCGTCCGGCCGCGCCGCGCAGCGTGATCGCGGCGAGCACGTAGTGCAGGACCGACAACACCGCCAGCGCGGGCACGAACTCCCAGCGGACGTCGCGGAACGCGGACGCGATCGCGGCGAACGGCGCGGTGCCGTGCCACGCGAGCGTCACCAGGACGCCGGTGGTCAGCAGGAGCGCGGTGACGAGGAGCGGGGATCTGAGGGCCCGGCGGAGGACCGGAGAGGCAGGGGCGAGGGTGGCGGGGTGTCTCGCGGCGTCACCGCCGAGGGTCGCGAGCCCGGCGGGCGCCGCGCGTTCAGCGCCGGCGGCGATTGTCTCCACACCTTATTTGTCGGCTTTTCGTCTGAAGGTTATGCGACGAGGTGATTCATCGCAGGGGAACGCTGGGCGGAATCGTCGAGATCATGACCGTGCCCGGGTCGCGTTCCGGGTCACCCTACGTGCCGTTCGGCACTGCTCGGCCACCGGCGACGCGGCCTTCAGGCGGCGGGCTGGTAGCGGTGTTCGCGGGTCTGCGAGCCGATGTAGCGGAGCGTGCTGCGCAGCGTCCAGTGGTTGAGGCGCATGGGCATCATGCGGTAGCCCTGCCGGTAGGCGAGCGTCATCGCGTTGAAGCGCATCTGGTCGGAGGCGCTCCACGGGATGTCGAAACGTTCGCGCACGATGGACGGCAGGCAGCCGAACGTGACGAAGCGCATCGGCCGTTCGGCCACCCGCTTGCTCGCCTTGTCGAGGACGGCGGGGACGGCGGTGTGCATGGGCATCAGGGAGATGCTCTCGGAGCCGTGCCTGGCGATGTCGAGTGCGCGGGCCGCCGCCGGGGTGAGTTCCAGGACCTTGGCGCTGACGTGCCAGAACTTCGACTGGAACGCCGCGTAGTCGGCCGGCACCGGGCGCATGCTGACGCCGTAGCGCGAGTACCAGGTGACGGTCTCGGCGTAGAGGGTCTCGTGGTCGTCGGCGGTCAGCCGGCGCGGGTGGAACAGCTCGGCCGCCTTGAAGATCTCCCAGGTGAACGTGGCGTGCGCCCACCAGAACGTCTCGGGCTCCAGGGCGTGGTAGCGGCGGGCGTGCTCGTCGGTGCCGCCGATGCCGCGGTGCAGGTCGCGGATGCCTGTCGCGCGGGGGACGGCGTCCGGTTCGAGGATCGTCGCCCAGATCTGCGGGACGGACCGGTAGATGCGGTCGAACGGGGCGTCGAAGAACGCCGAGTGCTCGGCGACGCCCGCGCCGATGCCCGGGTGCAGGAGCTGCATCAGCCCGGCCGCGGCGCCGGGCATGAGGGAGCGCAGGTCACTGGCGTACCGCCAGAGCAGCGAACCGCGTTCGATGGGCGCCATGGCGGGATGGGCGGGCATCGCACCTCCAGTAATCCGTCACTTGCCAGAGTAGAGATCATGAGACGAAAGTCAATATCTGTCTCATGTCTGGTCGCGGGATGGCGCAGACCATGAAGACCGGCCGCGTACTTCTGTGATTCGCGGTCAGGCGGCCGGCGGATGCTCTGGGATCGACGGCTTGCGGCCAGGAGGAGACGCCGCGTGCTGGCAGGGTGAACGTCCGGGCGGTCTGGTCGGGGTGCCGGCCAGACCGCCGGGGGACGGGCTCAGGAGGAGGGCTTGGTGTAGACGGCGACGGCGCAGGCGCTGCCGAGGCCGATGTTGTGCTGGAGGGCGACCTTGGCGTCTTCGACCTGGCGCTTGTCGGCCTTGCCGCGCAGCTGCCAGGTGAGCTCCGCGCACTGCGCGATGCCGGTGGCGCCGAGCGGGTGGCCCTTGGAGATGAGCCCGCCGGAGGGGTTCACGACCCACTTCCCGCCGTACGTGGTGGCCTGGTCGTCGACGAGCTTGTGGCCCTCGCCGACCGCGGCCATGCCGAGCGCCTCGTAGGTGATGAGCTCGTTGGCGCTGAAGCAGTCGTGCAGCTCGATGACGTCCACGTCGTCGATGCCGACCTGGGCCTCGTCCAGCGCCTTCCGCGCCGCGCGCTGCGAGCAGCCGAAGCCGACGACCTGGATGGAGGAGTGGTCCTCGAAGCTCTCGGGGGTGTCGGTGGCGATGTAGTGGCCGGAGATCTCGACGGCCTGGCCCCACAGGTCGTTCTCGTCCACGAACCGCTCGCTCACCACGAGCGCGGCGGCGGCGCCGTCGGAGGTGGGGGAGCACTGCAGCTTGGTCAGCGGGTCGAAGATCATGGGCGCGTTCTTGACGTCGTCGAGCGAGTACTCGTCCTGGAACTGCGCGTACGGGTTGTTGACCGAGTGCTTGTGGTTCTTCCAGCCGATCCACGCGTAGTGCTCGGGCGCCGACCCGTACTTCTCGATGTGCTCGCGGCCGGCGTTGCCGAACATCTGCGGCATCGGGGCCTTGTCCATCTCCCACTCGCGGCCCGCCACCATCGAGTTGAGGTGGTGGTCGATGATGGTGACCTTCGACTTGCCGACGCCCGCGCCGAGCGAGCCCTTCTGCATCTTCTCCATGCCGAGCGCGAGCACGCAGTCGGCGAGCCCGCCGCGCACCGACTGCCGGGCGAGGAACAGCGCGCTCGATCCGGTCGCGCACGCGTTGGCGACGGTCATCACCGGGATGCCGGTCATGCCCGTCTCGTAGAGGGCGCGCTGGCCCATCGCGCCGTACATCGAGCCGGCGTAGGCCTGCTCGACCTTGTCGTAGGCGACGCCCGCGTCCTCCAGTGCCTTGCCGACGGCCTCCTTGGCCATGTCCGGGTACTCCCAGTCGCGGGAGCCCGGCTTCTCGAACTTGGTCATGCCCACGCCGACGACGAAGGTGCGGTTGGCCATCCGGCTCGCCTCCTGTACCGAATCGAGTTCGACACCACGATAGCCGGATGGCCCAAGCAAGTGCTCGGTCAGGGGTGCGCCTCGCGGCACCCCCCGCGGCGGGGCGTCAGGCGGCGAGCTCCTCGGCGAGCGCGGCGGCGAACGCGGCGACGTCGCCCTCGGTCGTGTCGAACGAGGTCACCCAGCGGACCTCGCCGGTGTGCGCGTCCCACACGTAGAACGGGAAACGTTTGCGCAGCCGCTCGGTCACGTCCTTGGGCAGGACCGCGAAGACGGAGTTGGCCTCGACCGGGCGCATGATCTCCACGCCGGGCAGGTCGCGCACCGCCGCCGCCAGCGCGCGCGCCATCGTGTTGGCGTGGCGGGCGTTGCGCAGCCACAGGTCGCCCTCCAGCAGCGCGAGCAGCTGCGCCGACACGAAGCGCATCTTGGACGCCAGCTGCATGCTCGACTTGCGCAGGTAGAGAACGCCGCGCACCGCGTCGGGGTCGAGCGCCAGCACGGCCTCGCCCAGCATCAGGCCGTTCTTGGTGCCGCCGAACGAGAGCACGTCCACCCCGGCGTCGGTGGTGATGGCGCGCATCGGCACGTCGAGCGCCGCGGCCGCGTTGGCGATGCGGGCGCCGTCCATGTGCAGCAGCATGCCGCGCTCGTGCGCGGCGGCCGCGACCACGGAGATCTCGTCGGCGGTGTAGACGGTGCCGAGCTCGGTGCACTGGGTGATGGACACGACCTGCGGCTGCGCGCGCTGCGGCTCGCCGAACCCGGTGGCATACCGGTCGATGAGCTCGGGCGTCAGCTTGCCGTCGGGGGACGGCGCCGCGATGAGCTTCATCCCGGCGACCTTCTCCGGCGCCCCGCCCTCGTCGGTGTCGATGTGCGCCGAGTCGGCGCAGACCACCGCGCCCCAGCGGTCCATCATCGCCTGGAGCCCGACCACGTTGGCCCCGGTGCCGTTGAACACGGGGAACGACTCGGTGCGTTCGCCGAAGTGCCGCTTGAACACCTCGCGCAGCCGCGCCGTCACCACGTCGTCGCCGTAGGCGGTCTGGTGGCCGTCGTTGACGGCGGCGATGGCGGCCAGCACCTCCGGGTGGATCCCGGAACGGTTGTCGCTGGCGAAGGTACGGGCCCCGGCGTCGGGGATGGCGTCAGGAGTGAGAGACGGCGATGTCATGCCCCCATCCTCCACCCGGCGGCGATCACCCGATCGATCAGCCCAGGGGATCGGCGACCGGTTCGGCGTGCTTGCCGTTCACCGGGACGGGTTCGCCGTGCTTGCCGTTGACCTCGCCGTGCACGCCGTTCACCTGGACCGCGCCGCCGTTGACCGGCTTGGCGTCGATGGGCACCGGGCCGGTGTCGCCGCCCTGCGCCACCGGGCGGGCGGCGACGCGGGCGCGCAGCGTGTCGATGTCGTCGCCGAGCCGCGCCAGGTTGCCCTGGAGCTCGCGCCACAACCCCGACCGCTCCTCCAGGCGCGCCAGCTTGCTCCGCAGGTCGGAGACGCGCCGCTCGACGTGCTCGAGGCGGCCGCTGTTGCCGGCGGTGTCCTTGCCGGTGCGCACCAGCGTGGTCGCCACCACCGCCAGGTCGCGCTCGGTGTCGTCCATGCGCTCGTCGATGTGCGGCAGCAGCCGGTCGTTCAGCTGGGTGACGAGCGAGTCGAGGTCGGTGCGCAGGGTGCGCAGGTCCGCATCCTGCCCTTTGAGCGTTTCCTCCAGAAAGCTCAGCCGCTCGTCGTAGGCTTTGAGCCGATCGAACGACACGCAGCGTTCGCGGGTGTCCTGGCCGAGTCTGGTGAGCAGGGCGATGGCGCCCCCGCGCACCTGGCGCTCCGCTTCGGCGGCGACGCGGCGGACGAGACCCGAGAACACGGTCATGATGCTCCTCTGGAGTAGGGGATCCGACGTGAGTACGCCCCCTAAACTCTAGGCGAACCAGGCGAAAACGGAGCGGGTCATTCAGGTGTTCTTGAGGTGAACTACGCTCTCGACGGCCGGTTCGACCATGGCCGCCCGACGCTGACCGGTCCGGTGCCGGGTCGCCGCCGGGCACAGGCACAGACCGCGATCGACGATCAGCTGGGCGCGTTCGGTGGTGTAGTCGGCCCGGTCCTCCGCCGGGCGCACGCGACCGCATGTCAGGCACAACATCAAGGCTTCCTCCCCCTCGCCCGGCCCGCCGCCCTGCCGCGCCCTCCCCCTCCGGAGGACGTCACAGGACGGCGGGGCCCCCGACGGCGGGGCCGGCGGCCCCGGCCGGTCCGGACCGAACGGTAACCACGCCGGGGTTGCAAGCACGTTGCAGTCGCCCTGTCACCGTCAGTGGGAACGGCAAGGTAGACGCGTTCCCCCGAACCGGTTGCGGCGCCTACCGGATGCGGCGATGCTCGGGACCGTTACAGGTTCTCGTGAACGCGGGAGTTCCGATGAGGCAGGGCTCCACCGCAGCGGATCCACCGACGGATCCGGCCGGCCCGCAGGCGGATCCGACCGACCCGCCGATGCCGCACGCGTGCCGCGAGGCGACCGGTCTCATCCGCAGGCTCAGCGCGCTGCACGAGACCGGGCAGCGCGGCGGCGCCCGGCGGCCGATCTCCGAGTCCTGGCGCCGGTCCTGGGACGCCGGCATCGACGTCGAGGTCGCGTCGGCGCCGCTGGTGTACGACCGGGACGTCATCGCCGACGCCCGCGCCGCGCATCCGCTCGACCCCCACCTGCCGATGTTGCGCGACCTGCTGCGACAGGTCGCCGACGAGGCCGAGCACATCATGGTCATCACCGACGCCGAGGGGCACGCGCTGTGGTCCGACGGGCCCGCGCCGGTACGCCGCAAGGCCGAGCGGATCGGGCTGACCGAGGGCTTCTGCTGGTCGGAGGGGTCGGTCGGCACCAACGGCATCGGCACCGCGCTGGCCACCGGCAGGCCGCAGTACGTCTACGCCGCCGAGCACGTCGCCCGCATCCTGCACCGCTGGTCGTGCGTGGGCGCGCCGATCACCGACCCCGACTCCGGCGCCGTGATCGGCTGCATCGACGTCAGCGCCACCGTCGAGGTGCTGCACCCGGCGACGCTCGCCCTGGTCAGCGCGGCGGCCCGGCTCACCGAGGCGCACCTGGAGATGGAGATGCGCCGCCGGGACGAGGTGCTGCGCGAACGCGGCATGCGCCACCTCAAGGCGCTGCGCGGCGAACGCGGCGTCCTCGTCACCCCGACCGGGCGCGTGCTCGCGGGCGACCCCGCCGACTGGCACGGCGTGCGGCTCGCGGCGCCCACGGCCGGCGAGCACGTCACGCTGCCCGACGGGCGGAGCGCGGTCGCCGAGCCGGCCGGGGAGCTGTTCCTCGTCCGGTCGCCGGCCCCGCCCGGATCGGTGGTCTCCACCGCGGACGCCGGCGCCGCGGACGGCCCGGGGGCGGACGGCGAACGGCCGCTGCTGACGTTGTCGCTGCTCGGCACCGACCGCCCGTACGCGCGGGTCGACGGGCGGCGCGTCCCGCTGTCACTGCGGCACGCCGAGATCGTCGCGCTGCTGGCGCTGCACCCCGACGGCCTCACCGGCGACCGCCTGTCGCTGGAGCTGTACGGCGAGGACGGCAGCCCGGTCACGATCCGCGCCGAGATCCACCGGCTGCGCGCCCAGCTCGGCGACCTGGTCCGCGCCAAGCCCTACCGGCTCGAATGCGAGGTCGACGCCGACTTCCTCGCGGTGCGGCGGCTGCTGGAGGAGAACGACGTCACCGGCGCGGCGCGGTTGTGGCGCGGCGGGCTGCTGCCCCGTTCCGACGCGCCGGCCCTGCGCATCGAACGCGACGAGCTGTCGGCCCGGATGCGCCGCCAGGTGCTCGACCGGGGCGGCAACGAGGTGTTGTGGACGTACGCGCAGACCGAGCCCGGACGCGACGACTACGAGGTGCTCGAACGCCTGGCGAACGTCCTGCCGCCCGGCGACCCGAGACTCGGCACCGTCGCCTCCCGGCTGCACGAGTTCTAGACCCCGGAGCACCTCCAGGCCGCCCGCGACGCCTGGCGGACCAGCCGGAGCGCCGTGTGGTCAGGGGATCGCGGGCAGATGGTCGCAGGCGTTGTAGGTGACGGCGCTCAGCTTTCCGCCGTTGCTGCGCCACCGGGTGACGGAGCAGTTGAGGACAGGGTCCTTCTCGATGTCCAGGATCTCCCGTTCGCCCAGGCCCTCGACCACGTAGCGGGTCATCACCACGATCGCGTCGTGGGCGATGACGAACGGCCGTCCGCCGGGGTGGTCCTGGGCGAGGTCGCGGTAGAAGCTGCGCAGCCGCAGCGCCAGGTCGCACCATGACTCGCCGCCGGGCGGCCGGTAGTAGAACTTGCCGAGCCGCCGCATCCGCACGGCCTCCTCGGGGAACCGCAACCCGACGCCGCGCGGCGTGAGCCCTTCGAGCACGCCCAGCTCGCGGTCGCGCAACCGCTCGTCCACGCGCAGGTCGACGCCGTAGGGCGCCTCGGCGAGCGCGAGGCGCGCGGTGTTGAGGCTGCGCAGATAGGGGGAGGACACGGCCACCGTCGGCCGTTCGTCCTCGGGGAGCCCGGCGAGCCAGCCGCCCAGCAGCGCCGCCTGCTCGCGGCCGGTGTCCGACAGCGGGATGTCGGAGTCGCGTTCGCGCAGGCCCAGCTCCTCGGCGTCGGTGCCCATCGCCGTGCGGTAGGCGACGTTGCCGGTGCTCTCTCCGTGCCGTGTCAGGATGAGCCATTCGAGCGTGTCCACGGACCTCATGATCCCATGACGTGCCCGCCCGCCGCCGAAAGTACCGCTCATCGCGTGTGCCCGGGCGGCACCCGCCCGCCGCGGCGAGCTCTACAGGGCGTAGTACTCTCTCTTCGTGACGAACTGGCTGGCCACCACGATCATCGTCGTGTCGTTGCTCGGAGCCGCGTACAGCCTGGTGACGGCCCTGCGCGACCGGCCGATGGACGTCGGGCACCTGATCATGCTCGGACTGGTCGAGGTGCTCCTGGTGGTCCAGGCGGTGCTCGGCTTCGTCAAGCTCGGCGACGACCAGGGACCCGCCGACTCCGCGACGTTCATCGGGTACATGCTCGGCATCCTGCTGATCCCGGCCGCCGGGGCGGGCTGGGGAGTCCTGGAACGTTCGCGCTGGGGCCCCGGAGTGATCGTCGTCGCCTGCCTGTCGGTCGCCGTGATGATCGTCCGGATGAACCAGATCTGGGCCGGCGATGTCTGACCAGGGCGTGGCGACGCGGAGCGGGCCCGGGCGGTTGCTGGTGGCGGTGTACGCGATCTTCGCGCTGGCGGCGGGCGCGCGGGCGGGCGTGCAGATCGCCACCAGGTTCGACGAGGCGCCGCTGGCCTACACGTTGTCGGCGGTCGCCGCCGTCATCTACGTCCTGGCGACCGTGGCGCTCGCGCTGGGCGGGCGCACCTCGCGCCGGGTCGCCTTCGCGGCGCTCACGATCGAGCTGGCCGGGGTGCTGATCGTCGGCACCCTGAGCCTGGCCGACCCGGAGGCGTTCCCGGACGCGACGGTCTGGTCCGGGTTCGGCCGCGGGTACGGCTTCATCCCGCTGGTGCTGCCGGTCATCGGCCTCTACTGGCTGCGCCGCACCCGGCCCGCCGCGCCTTGAACGGGCCGGGTGAGGCTCAGGCCGCAGGGGTCATGGTGCGGCCGCCGATCGGCAGCGTGTGCACAGCCGCCTGAGCGATGATCTCCACCTCGGAGGGGGAGAAGTCGGCGTGCGGGTTCCGGCGCGTCCACCGCAGCAGCCTGAACGGCCTGGCGAAGACGATGCCGTCCGCGTTGAACGGCGACCGCGCCAGCTGCCCGCCGTGCACGGCCAGCACCGGGGTCACGGTCACCAGCAGCCCGGTGCGGTCGGAGAGCATGCGGGACGCCGCGGTCGCGGCCCCGGTCAGCCGTTTGACCAGCTCTGACTGGGTGCGCCCGTCGATGAAGAGCCTGCCGCCGTGCGGGGCGATCTCCGCCTCGGGGTGCCAGGCCTCGTTGTGGACCAGCCAGACCCCGCCGGGGCCGACGAGGAGCTGGTCGACCACGCAGTGGCCGGGCACGGAGCGCTGGTGCAACACCCGGTGGCCGCGGCGTTCGGCGGTGAAGCGCAGCAGCCGGCTCATGCGCTCCTCGCCGCGCAGGCCCAGCCGCCAAACGCGCGAGGCATTGTAGCCACGCCAATGGAAGTAAGCGTCGGCGGCCCCCACCAAGACCGCCATCGCCACGCCGAAGATGGCGTTGACCAGCACTGCCCCGAGTATGAGCGACGCCCCGGCCAGAATTGCGCGGGTCCGCAATCTGCCCTTTCGGCCACGCTGCCAGAGTTCTTCGTACACCGCCTGCGGCGTCCCGCCGGTGAAGGCTGCCCTGTCCCTGAGATAGATGGAGCTGCCGATCATCCCGAACCTCCCTGCACCTGCGACTACGGCCCGATTATGGGACATACCCAGTGATTGGCGGGAGGTGCGGGAAGGTGAGGAAAGTCGAACGTAAAAGAAATGGAAAGCCGAAGAGTCGTTGCTTTTCTGTGGTAAATGCGAAATGCACGATGCAACTATCACCGCAAGGTCCGTGCGGCCTTTCATTGGGACATGCGCCACACTGTACGGATGCACACCCTCCGGCAGGATGCCCTTTCCGCGCTTCCTGTAAGCCACTCCGTGCCCGAGATGCGGGCCGTTTTGTCCGGCCATGGCGCGGCGGTGCTGGTGGCCCCGCCCGGGACCGGCAAGACGACCCTGATGCCGCTCGCCCTGGCGGGCCTGCTCGACGACGAGGAGGCCGGGGACGGGAAGGTGATCGTGGTGGAGCCGCGGCGGCTGGCGGTCCGGGCCGCGGCCCGCCGGATGGCGTGGCTGCTGGGGGAGAAGGTCGGCGAACGGGTCGGCCTCACCGTCCGCGGCGAGCACCGGCCGGGGTCGCGGGTGCAGGTGATGACGACGGGCGTCCTGCTCCAGCGGTTGCAGCGGGAGCCCGAGCTCGCGGACGCCGCCACGGTGATGCTGGACGAGTGCCACGAGCGGCACCTGGACGCCGACACCGCGCTGGCCTTCCTGCTCGACGTCCGTGCCGCGCTCCGGCCGGACCTGCGGCTCGTCGCCGCGTCCGCCACCGCCGACGCCGGGCCGTGGGCGCGCCTCCTCGGCGGTGAGGACGGGCCCGCCCCGGTCGTGGAGACCGCGGCGGCACTGCACCCGGTGGAGGTCGTGTGGGCGCCGCCGGACCGGCCGCTGCCGCCGCCGCACGGAATGCGGGTCGACCCGGCGCTGCTCGCGCACGTCGCCGCCCAGGTGCGCCGGGCGCTCGCGGAACGCGACGGCGACGTGCTCTGCTTCCTGCCCGGGGTCGGCGAGATCGCGCGGGTCGCGGGGATGTTGTCCGGCCTCGGTTCCGCCGACGTCCTCCAGGTCCACGGCCAGGCGCCGCCCGCCGCGCAGGACGCGGTGCTCGCGCCGGGGGAGCGCCGCCGGGTCGTGCTCGCGACCTCGGTCGCCGAGTCCAGCCTCACCGTCCCGGGCGTGCGGGTCGTCGTCGACGCCGGGCTGGCGCGCGAACCGCGCACCGACCACGCCCGCGGGCTCGGCGCGCTGACGACCGTCCGGGCGTCGCGCGCCGCCACCGAGCAGCGCGCCGGCCGGGCGGGCCGGGAGGCGCCCGGCACCGTCTACCGGTGCTGGGGCGAGGCCGACCACGAACGGCTGCCCGCCCGGCCCAGGCCCGAGATCGAGCTCGCCGACCTCACCGCGTTCGCCCTGCAGATCGCCTGCTGGGGAGAGCCCGACGCGCGCGGCCTCGCGCTGCTCGACCCGCCGCCGGAGGCCGCGCTGCGGGCGGCCCGCACGACCCTGGAGGCGCTCGGGGCGGCCGGCGACGACGGCCGGGTCACCGAGCGGGGCCGCCGGCTGGCGCGCGTCGGCGTCCACCCGCGGCTCGGACGCGCGCTGCTGGACGGCGCGCCGCGGGTCGGCCGCCGCACCGCCGCGCAGGTCGTGGCGCTGCTCTCCGAGCCGCCGCCGCGCGGCGCGGGCGACGACCTGACCGCCGTATGGCGCGGCCTGCGGCGCGGCGGCCCGCCCGCGGACGCCCACGCCGCGCGCTGGCGTGATGAGGTGCGCCGGCTCGAGCAGGCCGTCGGCGCGGCGGACGGCGAGCGCCTCACCGACGACGCCGCGGCCGGGACCGTGGTCGCGCTGGCCTTTCCCGAACGCGTGGCGCGCGTCCGGCCCGGCGGCGGCTACCTCATGGCGTCGGGCACCGGCGCGGCCCTGCTCGGCGAGGGCTCGGGGCTCGCGACGGCCCGCGCCGAGTGGCTCGCGATCGCCGTGGCCGACCGCCCGGCGGGCGCCGCGTCCGCCCGCGTGCGACAGGCCGTCGTCATCGACGAGGACCTCGCCCGCCTCGCCGCCGCGCCGCTGCGCCACGACGAGGAGGAGGTCGCCTGGCGGGACGGCGACGTGACCGCCCGCCGGGTCGAGCGGCTCGGCGCGATCGAGCTCAACGCCCGGCCGCTGGCGCGTCCCCGCCCCGACCTGGTCCGCGCCGCGCTCGTCACCGGCCTGCGCGAGGAGGGGCTCGCCCTGCTCACGTGGACCCCGGCGGCCACCGCCCTGCGCGAACGCCTGGCGTTCTGCCGGCACGCGCTCGGCGACCCCTGGCCGGACGTGGACGACGCCGCTCTGCTCGACCACGCCCTGGACTGGATGCCCGCGAACGCGCGCCGCCGCGCCGACCTGGCCAGGATCGACCTGGTGGGCGCGCTGCGCGGCCTGCTGCCCTGGGAGTGCGCGGCCCGCCTCGACGAGATGGCGCCCGAACGGGTGGAGGTGCCGTCCGGCTCGCGGGTCCGCGTCGACTACTCGGGCGAGCGGCCGGTCCTGGCGGTCAAGCTGCAGGAGCTGTTCGGCTGGCAGGAGGCGCCCCGGCTGGCGGGCGGCCGGGTGCCGCTGGTCGTCCACCTGCTGTCACCGGCGGGCCGCCCCGCCGCGGTCACCGCCGACCTCGCCTCGTTCTGGCGGGAGGGCTACAAGGCCGTACGGGCCGAACTGCGCGGCCGCTACCCCCGCCACCCCTGGCCCGAGGACCCGGCCCAGGCCCCCGCGACCCGCCGTCCCAACCCCCGCCGTTAGGGCGTGTCTCGCTTCGAGGCACGCCTCAGCCTCCGGGCCCGGGTCACCGCGGGTGGTCGGCGGAGCGGGCGGCGATGAGGACCTCGATGCCGTCCAGGATGCGCTGGAGGCCGAACTCGAAGGCGTGCTCGGGGCCGATGGCGCCGCCGTAGACCTGCGCGGCGGCCGTCCCGACCCGTTCGCCGAGCGGGTAGTCGCCGGGCCGGATCACCGTCTCCAGGACGGGGGCGGTGATCTCCCACCACTCCTCGTCGGTCATGCCGGTGCGCCGCTCGGCCTGCGCGGCGTCGACCGAGCTCTTGGCCGAGCTCTGCGCGTGCCCGTTCACCAGCGCGATCACCGAGTCCATCTCGACGTCGGTGAGGCCCAGGCCGTCGACGGTGCGCAGCTCGTACTCGTACTTGCCGATGAGCTGGGGGCCCATCGGCGGCCGGCCGGTGGAGATCTCCAGCAGCCACGGGTGCCGGTGGAAGAGGGCCCAGTTCTGCCGGGCGATGTGCTCCAGCCCGGACCGCCAGGCGTCCCGGACCCCGCCGGGCGGCACGTCGGGCGGCGGGGCGAGCTCGCCGCTGGCCCGGTCGACCATCACGTCGATCAGCTCGGCCTTGCTCGGCACGTAGGTGTAGATCGACATCGCCGCGACGCCCAGCTCGTCGGCGATGCGGCGCATGGACAGGGCGCCCAGGCCGTCCGCGTCGGCCAGCGCCATCGCGGTCGTCACGATCCGGTCGACGGTCAGCTTGGGCTTGGGGCCGCGCCGCGGCGGCCCCTGGACGCCCCACAACAGCTCCAGGCTGCGTTTGGGGTCGCCGGTCCCGCTGTACTCCACGCTCACGATCTCCATCCTGGCAGACCACCCCGGGAAATCTCGTACGCCCTACGGGATGAAATCTTGTACGGCGTACGTTATAGTTTGCGGCATAACTTCGTACGGTGTACAGAGTGGAGGGCGGAACCATGGGCTCCACAGAGTTCGCGGTCGCGGCCGAGGGGCTGCGCAAGCGTTACGGCGACACCCGGGCCCTCGACGGGGTCGACCTCAGGGTGCCCGCGGGCACCGTGCACGGCGTTCTCGGCCCCAACGGCGCGGGCAAGACCACGCTGGTCCGCGTCCTGACCACGCTGACCCGACCCGACGCCGGGCGTGCCGAGGTCGCCGGGCACGACGTCGTCCGGGCCGCCGGGCGGGTGCGGTCGCGGGTCGGCCTGGTCGGGCAGCACGCCGCGGTCGACGAGGTCATCGGCGGCCGGCAGAACCTGGTCATGTTCGGGCGGCTCTACCACCTGGGCACGCGCACCGCGCGGAGCCGGGCCGACGAGCTGCTGGAGCGGTTCCGGCTCACCGACGCCGCGCACCGGCCGGTCGGCACCTACTCCGGCGGCATGCGGCGCCGCCTCGACCTGGCGGTGGGCATGATCCTCGCACCGCCCGTGCTGTTCCTGGACGAGCCGACCACGGGCCTCGACCCGCGCGGCCGGATCGAGGTGTGGGACGCGGTCCGCGCCCTGGTCGGGGGCGGCACCACCGTGCTGCTCACCACGCAGTACCTGGAGGAGGCCGACCAGCTCGCCACGGACGTCTCGGTCGTCGACCACGGCCGGATCATCGCCTCCGGCACGCCCGAACGGCTCAAGACCCGGCTGGGCGGCGACCGGCTCGACGTGGTCGTGCGCCACCCCGCCGACCTGGCCGTCGCGGCGGAGATCCTGGGCAAGATCGGCGGCACCGGCGCCGACGTGCACGCCGACGCCCGCCGCATCGACACCCCGGTCACCGACCGGGTGGCCGCGCTCACCGACGCCGTCCGCGCGTTCGACGCCGCCGGCATCGCGGTCGAGGACATCGGGCTCCGGCGGCCCACGCTCGACGAGGTGTTCCTGGACCTGACGAAGGAACGAGAGGAAGTGGCATGACGCTCGCCACGCTCACCCCGATCCCGGTGCCCGAGCCGCCGCGCGGCCTCGCGGCCCGCCTCCGCTGGACGCTGGCCGACGCCTGGACGATCACCGGCCGGGCCTTCGCGCACTGGGGCAGGCGGCCCGACGAGGTCCTGATCGGCCTGTTCTTCCCGGTCATGGTCGTGCTGATGATGGGCTACCTGTTCGGCGGCCAGATGCAGGTGCCGGGCGGGGGCGGCTACCGGGAGTTCATCATGCCCGGCATGTACGCGATGACCATGGTGTTCGGCATCGAGGCCACGTTCACCGCGATCGCCAACGACGCGTCCAGGGGCGTCACCGACCGGTTCCGCTCCATGCCCATCGCCGCGTCCGCGGTCGTGCTCGGCCGCTGCACCGCCGACATGATCAACTCGATCGCCGGGCTGGTCGTCATGGTCACCTGCGGGCTGCTCGTCGGCTGGCGGTGGCACGAGGGCCTCGGCAACGCGATGCTCGCGTTCGGGCTGCTGCTGCTCCTGCGCTTCGCGCTGCTCTGGATGGGCGCCTATCTGGGCCTGGTCGCCAAGGGCTCGGAGTCGGTCATGGCCATGCAGATCCTGGTCTGGCCGATCAGCTTCCTGTCCAGCGCGCTGGTGGCGCCCAGCACGATGCCCGGCTGGCTCGGCACGATCGCCGAGTGGAACCCGATGTCGGCCACCGCCACCGCGACCCGCGACCTGTTCGGCAACCCGGGCGTCACCGACGGGACGTCGTGGGCGGGGGAGCACGCCCTGCCGCTGGCGGTGGCCTGGCCGCTGGTGATCGTGGCGGTCTTCCTGCCGCTGGCGGTGCGCCGCTACCGCCGCCTCGGCCGCTGAGCCCCTACCGGTCAGTATCCTGGGTGCGTGACTGCCAAGAGCCCCCGGCTGATGTTGCCCGCGCTGCGCGAGGTGTACGAGGCGTACGTCCGCGCGGCCGGCGAGCTGCCGGCGCTGCCGGGCGCGCTCCAGGCGGAGGTGTGGACCTCCGCCCAGCTCGGGACCCTGGAGGCCGCCGCCCCCAACGCGCAGGGGCGGCGGGCCGCCCTGGCCGACCTGATGATGAGCCTGCGCGCCGCGGGCACGCCCGGCGCCTACGCGTTCCTGCGCGCGCTGGAGGCCATCGGCCCGGAGGAGGGCCGCCGCGCCGCGGGCAAGGCCGCCGACGGGGTGCGCAACCTCGCCGAGCCGTCCTGGCTCAGCGCCCTCGGCCGGGTCACCCCCAGCCAGGTCTGGCTGATCCAGGAGGGCCCGCTCGACGGCGACCGGCTGATCTGCGAGTTCCGCTACGAGAACGGCGACCTGCACGCCCTGGCCGTACGCCTCCAGCACGGCGACGTGCCCAGCGAGATCGTCATCGTCGGGGACGTGCCCGCGCTGATGACGGCGGCCCGGCAGGCGATGCAGGCCGAGCTGTGCGTCGTCCAGCCGTACGACCCCAGGGCCGTCGGCGCCCGCCTCCGCGCCGCCCTCGACGACCCCGGCCCGCTGCCCGAGGACTGCTACCCCGCCCTGACCCTGGCCCGCCACCGAGCCGCCGCCCTCCCCTCCTGACCCGACCCGGCCGCTCAGCCGGCTCGAGGCGGGTCGGGAAGGACGTCCGCGGCGTCCAGGGGCCAGCGGCTCTCACGGAGGCTGATCCGATCCTCGTAGGGGTACCGGTCGTGCTCATCGGCGGGAAGCGGTGACGTGACGAAGCAGCGGTTGAGGAGCAGTTCCCGGCGTTGCTCCAGGGTCGGCCCGGCGGCCGGATCGTGGTCCGGAGGCGCGGACCGCCCGGCGAGGCTGCGATCGCCGTCCCAGTTGAAGTGCAGGCCGTCGGAGTCCTCGTAGAAGCGTGGGAAGGACGTGCGCCACTGGGAATTGGACCCCCACCCGTGGGAAGGGTCGTCGGCGCCGCGCGGTGTCCGCCGGAAGGTGAAGTAGAGGGTGGACGTGGTCGCCACCGTGGCGTCGATGAGGCGGGACGGCGCCCGGAGGTGCACGCCGGCACGGCAGAACAGCAGGTCACCGAAGCGGAAACCGGGCCAGACGACGTCCTCCACCGTGACCTCGCCGGCGGTCTCGTCGACGCTGACCGCGAAGATCTCATGGTGGAACGGTGAGAACGCGGCACCGTGCTCGAACCGCTGCAGGCCCACCTGGGCGAAGAACCGTTCGTGCTCGGACAACCATCGGTGGTCGGGCCTGCGCCCGCCGGTGACGCCGAGACCGGGCCCGGGATCACCGGCGGGGCAGCCGAGCTCGATCAGGAAGTCGCCGACCCGGCTGAGCGCGTACAGGGCCCAGAGATCCTCACCGCCGGACCGGAGCGCGGAATCGCGGCGCCGCAGCGGCGCCAGAGCCTCCAGCGCCTCGGCGACGGGCGCCCGCCATGCGCGGAGCACGGTGTGCTCCTCGCCCTCCCGCACGTCGATCAGGGCGGAGTAGAGGTCGCGGAAGAGCCGGCGGCGGTCCATGGTCGTATCTTCGGCGGCCCGGTGCCCGGGCGCACGCGGATTTCCGGCGTGCGCCCGGCGGGGTCAGGCGGGGATCGTGAGGAGGGTGTGGTCGTCGCCGGCGGTCCGGACCTCGTACCGGCTGATCTGCGCCGGGGTGAGCGACGTGGCGCCCTGGACGGTCAGCGGCGGCCCGGACCCGGGCTGGCCGTAGCCCTTGGGCGGGACCTTCCAGCCCGCGATCTGGTGGGCCCGCCCGTCGCGGTCGATCGCGACCAGGTTGCACTCCAGCGGGCCGCGGACCCGGTCGAGCTTGAAGGCGATGGAACTGCCCCATAGCTTGCCCTGCGTGGCGACGGTGGCGGCGACGCCGGTGACGGAGTTGGTCGCGGACTTGGCCTGGGCGCCGCTGAGCAGGGCGTCGGCGCCCGCGTCCGGGGGCGGCGCCGCCACGGTCGGTGTCGGCGACGGGGTCCCGCCGTCCGAGGCGATCGTGGTGCCCAGGCCGAACGCCCCGGCGAGCAGCACGACCCCGGCCGCCACGCTGACCAGCGTGCGCGAGGCGGCGCGGCGCCGGTCACGGCGCACGCGGCGCTGGATCAGGTCCGACACCACCGCCGGGTCGGGCTCGACGGGGAACGTCCTGAGCGGGTCCTCGATCGGCGCGATGCCGTCGAGGGTGGCGGCCACGTTGCGGAGCACCCCGAGCTCCTCGTGGCAGGACAGGCAGGTGGACAGATGGGCCTCGAACGCGCGCCGGTCGGGCTCCTCCAGGAGGCCGAGGGCGTAGGCGCCGACGTCGATGTGCTGAATGCCGGCGGTCATGGCGTGACGCCCCTTTCCTCCAGAGCGACCCGAAGGGCCCGGAGCGCGTAGTAGACCCGTGACTTGACCGTGCCCACGGGTATCCCCAGATGGTGCGCCGCCTCGTTCACCGTGCGATCTCGGAAGAAGGTCTCGTTGAGGATCTCGCGGTGCGCGGGCGACAGGGACAGCAGGGCCTCGGAGACGACCACTGAGCGCAGGAGATCCTCCATCCCGTCGGGGGCCCGCAGGTTCTCCAGCGGGCCCTCGCCCGCCTCCTGGGGCCTGGCGTTCTTGCGGCGCTGGTCGTCGATGACGATGCGCCGGGCGACCGTCGCCAGCCACGGCAGCAGGGAGGCGGCGTTCTCGTCGAGCTGGGCGGCGCTGCGCCAGGCGCGGATCATCGTCTCCTGGACGACGTCCTCGGCCCAGTGGCGGTCACCGCCGGTGAGCCGCAGCACGAACGACAGCAGCGGGCGGCCGTACACGCGGTACAGCTCGGTCACGATCACCTGGTCGTCCACGTCGCCGGGGCGCGTGCCGCGGAACCAGCTCCACGGGCCGCTGGACACGCGGTCGGCGGCCGGGGCGGTGGGGGATCGGTGGGCCATCGGGGATCTCCGGGGGCTGCGGGGGTACGGGGGACGAGTGCGCCGGCGGGCCTTCGGCCCGCGCCGGGGGTTCCGGGCCTGCGCCCGGACCGGTGTGCCGGGCCGCTAGCCCGGGCCTCCTCCGCCTCCGTATCCGCCCCCAGTCTGCGCCGGACCGGGCGCCGGCGCCGTCGTTTTCGCGCCATTGGGCTTGCTGACGAACCACGCGCCGCCCATGCCCTGGCCGAGCGCGTCACCGGGGCCCTGGTCCTTGGCGTACCGGTACAGCGGCCAGCCGCCGACGGTGAGCTGCCAGGTGCCGTCGGGCCTGAGCAGGCGGCCGATGGCCGCGCGGTCGACGCCGGTCGTCTTCAGGTCGGGGAACCAGCGGGCCGGCGGCCAGGTCTGGGCGCAGGCGCCGATGCAGTTCGACCGCGACGGCCGGGCGAGGTCCTTGTCGTACCGGTAGAGCGTGCGGCCGCCGCCGTCCATCAGCATGCGGCCCAGGTGCAGGCTCGTCATGGCGCGCAGGCTGCGCTGGCTGGTCTTCGCCTCGGGCGCCGCGCCGACGGGGGCGCCGCTCGCCGTTCCACCGGAGCGGCCGGTGCCGCTCGCCGCCGACGTGCCGAAGCCGTAGTTTCCGCCGCAGCCGGCCAGCGTCAGCGTCAACGCCGTCGCGCCGCCCATCAGGGCGACCCGTCGCCGCACCTCCATCGTGCTCCTCCGGTGTGAGCCAGGTGTCACGTTGGGAAGCAGTACGCGGGTGAGGTGCCGCGCGGTTCAATGCCGGTCCTTCACTAACTAGTTCGCTAGATCTTCCTTACCTGTGGGGCGTCGGGGCACGGCATGCCGTCGTAGACATGTCGTCGTGGTCCTCCGCCAACGGCAACACTCACTCCCACTTGGAGCGAATGCGGGCACGGGGCCCGACTTTGCTCGGAGGACCGGAAGGCGACGGATGAACAGCAACGGGCACCTGGTCTACCGGCTGCTGCTGGCGGTGGACATCCAGGCGTACAGCAAGCGCGACGTGCGCGAGCAACTCCTCGCGCAGCAGCACCTGTCCGACGCGCTCGACCGCGCCGCCGCGAGCGTGGGGCTCGACCGCGCCCTGTGGGCCAAGCAGGTCGGGGGAGACGGCGAGCTCGCCACCCTCCCCGAGGGCGTCGACCCCGCGCCGGTCGCCGGTGACTTCGTGATCCGGCTGGCCGCCGAGCTGCGCGCGATCAACGGCGAGCGGCGGGCGGGCGCGCGGCTGCGCGTCCGGCTGTCGCTGCACCACGGCACGCTGACCGCGGGACCGTTCGGCCCCGCCGGCGACGCGCCGATCGTCGTCCAGCGGCTGCTCGACTCCGGGCCGCTGCGCCGCCTGCTGGCGGCCGGCACCGACCGCGACCTCGCCTACATCGTGTCGGACTCGCTCTACGAGGACGTCGTGCAGACCGGGTTCTGCGCGCTGCCACCGGCCGGGTTCGAGCAGATCAAGGTCACCGCCAAGGGCGCGGTGTTCCGCGGTCACGTCTACACCGCGGGCATGGCGCGCGTGGACGACGGCGCGGCCGGCGGGGGAGACGGCCCGCCGGGCGGAGCCCGGCCGGACGCCCGCGTCTACGACTTCCCCGCGCTCGCCGGCCAGGGCTGAGCCACCGGTCAGGGCCGGGCCGGGAAGCAGAACGCGTCTCCGGGGGTTGAGCCCGGCAGAGACCCTGACGAGAGAGGCGGGACCCGGATGACCGACGACGCGGCGCTCAGGCGGCTGCTGGCGGACCGTGACCTGGGAGTGCTGGTCACGATCAAGAAGGACGGGAGGCCGCAGCTGTCCAACGTCAACTACCACTACGACGAGGACAGGGCGCTGATCCGGGTGTCGGTCACCGACGACCGCGCCAAGGCCCGCAATCTCAGCCGTGACCCGCGGGCCAGCCTGCACGTGACGACGCCGACGGGCGCGGCGTACGTGGTCGCCGAGGGCACCGCCGAGCTCTCGCCGGTCGCCCGGGACCTCGACGACGCGGCCGTCGAGGAGCTGATCGAGGTGTACCGCGACGTCCGCCGTGAGGAGCACCCCGACTGGGACGACTACCGCCGCGCCATGGTCGCCGACGGGCGCCGGGTCGTGCGCCTGCGCGTGGAACGGCTCTACGGCTACGCGCCGCCGTCCGCCTGACCTCGGGCGACGCGTTACCGCGGCGCGCCGGGCTCCCGGCCCGGCGCCCGCGTACGCCCGCCAGGGTAGGGCCGGGGGCCGCCGCTACCCCGCCCGGAGCAGCGGCGAAGCCTCCGGCCGTGCGATGTGCGGCAGGGGGCCGCACCGGCACCGTCGGTTCCATGACGACCACGACCCGTACCCCGAAACCCGCCGCGGGCACCGGACGGTGGCGCATGTCGCCGCGCACCCGCAAGGCCAACCTGGTCCTGCACGTGATCGTGTCGATCACCTGGCTGGGACTGGACGTCGGCCTCCTCACGCTGACGCTGGTCGGCCTGACGACCGAGGACCCCGAGACGCTGCGCGCCGCGTACGTCTCGATGCGGTTGTTCGGCGACCTGCTGCTGATCCCCGCGGGCCTGCTGACGCTGGTCACCGGCCTGGTGCTCGCCGTCGGCACGCACTGGGGCATCACCCGGCACTACTGGGTGCTGGTCAAGCTCGTGCTGACGCTGACGGCGTTCACCCTCACGATCTTCGCGCTGCGGCCCGGCCTGCACGAGGCGGCCGAGGCGGCGGCCGCCACGCCCCTGGCCGACAGCGGTCCGGAGATGCTCTACCCGCCGGTCGTGTCGCTCGCGATGTACGTGACCATGGCGGTCCTGTCGGTCTACAAGCCCTGGTCCCGCACCCCCTGGGCGCGCTGACCCGTGCCGGTGACCGGGGGCGGCGACCAGGGCCGCCGACCAGGGGTCCGGTGCGATGGACGGGCGGGGCGTTCAGCGGATCGCGCAGAGCAGACGGTCGTCGCCGCGCTGCCACCACGTGGTCACACCCCGCGCACGCGCGCCCGTTCCCCGCCGCGACGTTCCGTGTCACGCTGACGATCGCGGCGAACGGGACACCGGACGAACGGGAGACACCGCATGTGCGACGATCCGACGCTGCCCCCCGAGGTGAGGCGGGCGCTGGCGGAGTACCGCGACCTGCTCGACCGGCACGGTCCGACCTGGGGTGAGGACCCCATCATGTACGTCCGCCAGATGGACGTCGACGCGTTCATGACCGACGAGGCCACGTTCTGGCTGACGTGCGTGCTGCGCGCGGCCGAGCTCCACCCCGGCGCGACCGACGACGAGCTCGCCGCGCGCATCGTCGACCTGGACTTCCACCGGATCATCCGCGACGTCCTCGGCGGGCAGGTGCTCGACAACCTCGGCGCGCTGCGCGTCACGCCCGGCGGTGTCACGCTCGACGCCCGCCCGCGCGCGGTGATCGGCGGCGAGCCCGTCGCCACCCACCTGCTCGTCGACTCCACCCGGGCGGTGCCGGTGGTCGTCAAGGTCGACGGCGCCGCCCACGAGATCGAGCCGGGCGGCGCCCGCATCGTCGCGGTGACCGGCGCCGGCTCGCTCTCGGTCGACGGCGAGGCCGTGGCGCTCGACGGCCTCACCCGCCCCGCCCGGGCCGCACGGCTGCGGCTGCGCGCCGGGTTCCCGTGCCGGTGGACGGTCGTCGGCGAGCACGGCCAGGGCTGGTACCCCGAGGGCGCTCCGCCCAACCGGGACGCCGACCGCATGCCCTACTTCCACGGCGACGACCTCGTCCTGGACGTGCCCGCCGAGCCGCTGACCGTCCGCGTCACGCGCGGGATGGAGTACGAGACGCTCGAACGGGCCGTCGCCCCCGAGGGGGAGACCCTGGTCGAGCTGACGCCCGCCCGGCTCTACGACGCCGCCTCGCTCGGCTGGTACGGCGGCGACCTGCACGTCCATCTCAACTGGGGCGGCGACGACGTCGGCACGCCCGCCCAGGCCGCCGCCCTCCAGCACGGCGAGGACCTGCACGTCCTCAACCTGGTGGCGGGCAACGTCTCCTCCGACCGCGTCTACGACCGCGAGGCCCTCGAACACTGGGCCGGGCAGGACCTGCCCTGGTCGGATGCCACCCACATCGCGCGCATGGGCGTCGAATACCGCAACGACGTCCTCGGCCACCTGTACGCGTTCGGCGTGCCCGTCCCGCCCGAGCGGTACCACACCGGGTTCCTCGGCACCGTCGACTGGCCGCCCAACAGCGCGGCCTGCCGGGACCTGCGGGCACGCGGCGCCATCATGGGCTACAGCCACCCGTTCCACATCCCGATGCGCGAGGACGACCCGCCCGCCGCCGCGCTGACCGCCGGGCGCAACTGCTCGGCCCGCGAGTGCGTCGCCGACGCCGCGCTCGGCCTCATCGACAGCATGGACGTGCTCAACCACTCATCGATCGTCACCACCGCGATCGTCTACCGCCGCCTCCTCGGCGCCGGCAACGTCCTGGCCGTCACCGCGAGCACCGACGCGATGTTCTCGTTCAACCGGCGCGGCAGCCAGTCGAGCCCGCCCGGCTGGGAACGGGTCTACGCCAAGGTCGACGGCCCGCTCAGCGCCGAGTCGTTCGCCGACGCCGTCCGGCGCGGCCGCACCTTCGCCACCACCGGGCCGTTCCTCCGGCTGGACGTCGACGGGCACGGCCCCGGCGACACCCTCGCCCTCGACGCGGGCGACCGCGTCACCGTCACCGCCGGCACGATCGGCCCCGAGGTCGCGCACGTGGAGATCCGCACCGCCGAGGGCGTCATCGCCGCGGGGCCGCCCGACCGGATCACCGCCGAGCTCACCGTCACCGAGCCGACCTACGTCGTCGCCGTCGCGACCGGGCCCCGCAACCCGCGCTCGTTCCACCTCATGGGCTCCTACGCGCACACCAGCCCCGTCTACCTCGACGTCGGCGGCGCCCGCGTGGCCCGCGAGGACGACCTGCGCTGGTGCCTGGACTACCTCGACGCGTACGAGGAACGGATCCGCGCGCACGCCCGCCTGGAGACCGCCGGGCAGCTCGACGACCACCTGCGGCTCATCGAGGACGCCCGCGGCGTCTACCGCGCCCGCCTCACGGCGCGGGAATGAGCAGCTGGCGCGAGGCGCACGAGGCGTCGCACCGCTTCACGTGCTGCGACAGCCAGCGCACGAAGGCGGCCAGCATCAGCCGGAGCCCCACGCGCAGGAACGGGCCGGTGCCGGGTATCAGCGGGTCGAACACGGCCTGCCAGCGGATGAAGGTCGCGCCGTCCCTCTCCTCGAGCCGGACGTCCGAACGGTAGTTGCGGACCGGCATCCCGGACAGGGCGACGTAGGCGAAGTGGAAGGGCGGGTCGAAGACCACCGTCTCCTCCCGCACCGGCGGGACCTTCTTCACGCTGCCGACCCCGTAACGCTGCTCGTCGCCCTGGCGGGCCTGCCGGGCGCGCGCCGGGAAACGGCCCCACTCGCTCCAGGCCTCGGGCACCGCCAGGTGCTTGAAGACCGTCTCGGGCGAGCAGGCGGCCGTCGCTGTGACTTCGATCTCGTACGGCATGACGACTCCGGATAAGGGCGTAGGAGCGAAGGCACCCCGCAGTTCCTTCGCTCCTACGCGTTCGTGAGGGCCCCGTTAGGTGAGGTCGGGACCGTAGACCTCCCAGAGTTCGCCCGCGAAGAACCGGCCGAACTTCAGCATCGCGCCCGGCCCGCTAGGGCCGGACGTGCGGAACGTGGTCAGCTGCCGCGCGAAGTCGGTCAGCTGGATGTGCAGCACGCCCGCCGCCACCACCTCGGCGCCGGAGTCCCCGTCCTCGTCGACGTGCCCGTCCAGCACCCTGCAGTACAGGGTGGAGGTGTCGGGCCAGATGCGCGTCGGCGGGCCGTGCAGCACGTTCTTCTCACCTGTGAGGGTGCGGGGCCGGTCGTGGTCGTCGGTGAAGAACAGGCGGTACTTCATCAGACGACGGTCCTCCGCGCCGGTCGGCGCGAAGAGGTTGAACCAGCCCCGCTGGACAGGACGCCGGCCCCCGCAGCCAGCGGCGTCGATCCACCCTTCGGCCCGCGCGGTGTGCTCGGGTTCGTCCAGGAACCGGGCCACGTCGTCGGCGGTGATGGTGAGGCGGAACGACGCGCGTTCCCGGCCCTCGCCGATCGCGCCGGTGCGCGGCTCGGTCGCCCCGAAGGTGAGGAAACCCTTCATCTCCTCGGTGAACGACAGCGACGTACGGTCGGGCTCTTCCGCGGACGACCCCCGAGTCTCCACGGTCTCCCCCGAATCCGACGCGTACGCCGAGTCGTTCACCACCCCGTTCGGCGAGCCGGTCCCCGTTACCGGCTCGGCCCCCGTGACGGGGTGCTTTCCTGGCGCGGCCGCCTTCTCCAGAAGGCGCGTGCTCATCCGGTCGGCGAGCGCCGCGATGGTCAACGAGGGGTTCGGTCCCACCGGTCCCGGCATCGCCGCCCCGTCGGCGATGTAGAGACCGGGGAACCCGAACACCTCGCCGAAGGCGTCACAGACGCCCCGGTCAGAGTCGACTCCCATGGGCGCGCCGCCGAGCGGGTGCGCGGTGATGACCCGCTTGCGGAACCACATGGGGTTGTCGGAGTAGTCGGCGCCCAGCACGTCGGCCAGGGCCTGCATGGTCTTGCGGAGCCGGATGAAGTGCGCCTCGCTGGTCTCGGTGGTCCACAGCGCGTTCAGCCGGTCGTCCTTCAGTTCCAGGCGCCCGTCGGCGGTGTCGCGGCCCATGCCGAGCAGGGGCAGCGAGCTGATCGACAGCGCCCCGTCGCCGATGAGCTCCGACAGCTCCTTGGACAGGTTGGTGTCCGGCGCGTCCTGGAAGAACTCCAGGAACCTGCCGAGCATGAACTTGACGGCCCGCTCGATCTGGTCGCCGATGTCGAACGGCTGCACCATCCAGTCGACGAAACCGGGGTAGCCGCCGTCCTGGATGTAGGCGCCGCGGCCCGCGCCCGGGTAGCCGTCCCGCTCGTCGGGCAGCCGGATGGTGCTGGTGATGACCGGGCCCCGGCTGGCGTCCAGCGGCCGGACCCGGTTGCGGTCCTTGGCCCTGAGCAGGAACGTCAGCAGGTCGCCGTTGCCGCTGAAGCGGGTGCCCAGCGTGTCGCTGAGGCCCTTCAGGTGCTTGCGCGACTTCAGGAGCAGGAACGTGGTGCCGTAGGTGCCCGCCGCGAGGATCAGCCGGTTGCAGGTGATCTTCTTGATGCGGCGCTTGCGCAGCCGGTCCTCGATGTCGTGGTGCAGGTAGTCCACCTCGTACCCGCCGCCGGGCAGCGGCCTGATCGCCTTCACCTCGTGCGAGGTGCGCAGGTCGGCGCCATGGTGGGCGGCGGCGGACAGGTAGGTGTGGTCGAGGCTGTTCTTGGAGCCCTCGTTGCAGCCGATGTCGCACTCGCCGCACAGCCGGCAGGTGCGCCGCTGGCGCAGCCCGTGCACGTTGCCGTAGCCGGCGTCCACGATGGGCAGGCTGAGCCCCGGCGCGGCGCCGCGCTCGGGCGAGAAGCTGACCGCCAGCGGCGGCAGGCTCCAGTTGAGGCCGAGCTCGGCCGCCGCGTCCTGCATCGCGTGCGTCTTGGGCGTGTCGTCGTAGGGCGCGCGGTCGATCGGGTACGGCGTGACGCCGAGCAGCTTCTCGACCTCGT
This sequence comes from Spirillospora sp. NPDC047279, assembly GCF_040643285.1. NCBI lineage: Bacteria > Bacillati > Actinomycetota > Actinomycetes > Streptosporangiales > Thermomonosporaceae > Spirillospora > Spirillospora sp. NPDC047279. Next base: position 436,780 of record NZ_JBEYUA010000005.1, on the reverse strand, counting down.
CGTAGTGCGGGTCGAGGTCCGCTCGGGTCACCGGCCACGACTCGTAGCCGCCGCTGGGCATCTCCTCGTCCTGCACGAACCAGTGCTCGTCCTTGCGCAGCATCACGTTCGCGTAGAGCAGCGAGCCGCCGCCCAGGCCGCTGGAGACGATCGAGTCGAAGCCGCGGAAGTGCCAGACGTCGAACATGCCGTACAGGCCCGCGTCGGGGTCCCAGAACGCCCGCCCCATCGCGCTGGGGGAACGGGGGAAACTGCCGGGAGGGTACGGCTGGCCGCGTTCCATCACCACGACCTGGTGCCCGGCCTCCGCCAGCCGGTAGGCCGCCACCGAGCCGCCGAAGCCGGACCCGACGACGAGCGCGTCAACGTGTTCCATGTCAGCTTGCCTTCCGCTTCAGGAAGTCGAGCACCTGCGGGAACACCTCGGAGACCGAGTCCTTGCCCATGAACGGGTCCTGATGGCCGTAGCCGGGAAGGATCTCCAGCTCGTGCCGTCCGGGATCGGTCGTCTCCAGAACGCGGTGGAACTCGATGTTGGAATCGGTGAAGACGTGGTTCTCGTCTCCGGTCAGCAGCAGGATCGGCGTGTCCAGCTGGAACTCGCCGGACCGGAAGGCCGCCAGGTAGTCGTCGGGCAGGGCGGCGTGACGCGGGTCGCGCGGGGCGTACTTCACCGCGTGGCCCGCCTTCGCCATCTTGTGGATGTGGCGGTAGTAGTGCACGCCGACCGCGCCGAAGAGGTCGGGCAGCCGCCCGTGGGTGACCGGCGACATCTTGTCGTGGCTGTAGATGGGCCGGCCGCCGCCCCACATGAACGAGAGCATGTGGCACGCGCGCTCGCGGCACTCGCGGTGGAACGGCGAGACCACCCGGGAGAGCATCCAGCCGCGGGTGAGGACCGGGCTGGCGCCGAACCGCGGGTCGACGAACGGCGGACCCAGCACGTACTCCATCAGGGCCGGGCCGTAGGCCAGCTTGATCCTGGACCAGGCCGGCGTCCGGACCTCCAGGCTGACGCTGCTGCACGTGAGGCTGGCGATGTCGCTCACGAGCCCGGCGAACAGGCTCATCGTGAAGCTCACCGAGCCCAGGCAGTGCGTGATGACGTGCACCCGCCGGTCGCCGACGTGCCGGCGCAGCTCGGCGAGCGCCGCCGGGTGGTCGAAGAGGGCGACGTCGTCCAGCGTGTAGCGGTGCGTCTCGGTGTCGTACGGGTACCGGCTGCTCATCCGCAGCTCGACCGTCCAGACGTCGCCGAAGCCCGAATCGTGCAGGTGGTTCACCAGGTTGGCGTGCTCCGGCATGATGAACATGTCACTCGACGTGGTCAGGCCGTGGACGAGCAGCACGACGTCGTCGCACTCCGCGCGCTTGTACCTGGTCAGGCTGAGCCCGAGACCGTCCTCGGTGGCGAACGGGTGCATGGACACGTCCGCCTCGGTCACGCCCGAGAGCGTGAACCGTGCGATGCGCTGTTCCATGGCGTGATCCCTCCGTCTTCGTGACGCCCTTACCTTGCCAAACACGTACGAGATCACGGCATCGTGGAATACCCGTACTTACGTCCGACCGGAGCCCAGGACGACTCCGTAGAGGGCGTACGTGAGATAAGAGTCGAAACTACCCTTGCCGGTTCATGGTGGTCGCGACGCCTACCCGCGAACTCACGCCGACCTTGGCGAACACCCTGGACAGATGCGTCTCGACGGTGCGGACGCTGAGGAACAGGCGCTCGGCGATCTGCTGGTTGCTGCAGCCCTCGGCCACCAGCGTCGCGATCTCGTGCTCCCGCGGCGACAGGCCGAACGGCAGCTCCTCCTTGCCGCCGGCGCCGCCCCCGCGGCTGGTGCCCGGCACGCGCACCCCGAGCTTGCGCTGCTCGCGCACGGTCTTGGCGAGCAGGGCGGCCATGTCGCAGGAGTCGAAGATCTTGGCGGCGGCGCTCAGCCGTTCGCGCGCCTGCGCGCGGTCGCCGGCGTCGCGGAAGGCGATCCCGGCCGCGAACGCGGCGCGCCCGGCCTCGGGGCGCCGGCCCGCCTTCTCCAGCAGTTCGACGGCCTCGTCGGCCAGCACGGCGGCCTGCGCGGGCTCGGCGGCGCGGATCGCGTGGGACACCGCCAGCCGGGCCACCCCGACCTCGCCGTTGAAGTCCTGGAAGGCCAGGGCCTCGGCGATGTCGGCCCACTTGCGCGCCTCGTCGGGGCGGTCCCGCTCGGCGCTGACCCAGGCCAGCATCTCGGCGAACGCCACCAGGGAGCCGAAGTCGAGCCCCTGGGTGCCGTCGCCGCAGGCCTCGATGAGGGCGGCGGCGCCCTCGTCCAGCCGGCCGGAGTTGATGACCGCGACCGCCAGGGCGCAGTGCGTCATGCGGGCCCACCAGTCGTCGGCGCCGGTGTCGTGGGACACCGCCTCCTTGCCGAGCCGCAGCGCGGCCTCGTGCTCGCCCATCCGGCTCAGGGCCAGGCACTGGTAGGTGAGCCCGTACGCGGTCACCTCGGGGGAGCGCAGCAGGCGGCCGAGCGCGGCGGCCTCGTCGGCGAGGGCGGCGGCCTCCTTGAGCCGTCCCTGCAGCGTGTGGACGCGCGCCTGCGCGGCCAGCAGGTAGCCCATGATGTAGCTCTGCCCGGTGGCGCGGGCAATCGTCATGAGGCGCTCGGAGTGGCGCAGCGCGTCGTCGTAGCGGCCCAGCAGGGTCTCCGACCAGACCAGCCACTGCACGTAGTCGAGGCAGGCGGTGAAGTCGGTGTCGGAGGCCGCCGAGAACATCTGGGCGGCGGCCTCGAGGTGGCGGATGGCGTCGGAGATGCGCCCGGCGCCGTACGCGGGCAGCGGCCGCATCGAGGCGACGGCGGCCTTGAGCCCCGGGCCCCATTCCGGCGCGCTGTCGGGGAGGGTGTCGAGGACGGCCTGCGCGCCGCGCACGTCGATGCGCTGGATGCGGTCGGCCACCAGCCGGATGCGCAGCAGCACCGCCTCGGGCGTCTGGCGGTCGGTGATGCGGTGCAGCTCGTCCAGGACCAGCGCCCGCGCCTCGTGCACCCGGCCCAGCTGGCGTTCCATCCGCGCGCACAGGTGAACGGCGGCGGCGCGGCGGGAGATGTCGTCGGGCGGCAGCAGGTCGAGCAGCGTGCGGGCGGTCTCGGTCGCCTCGACGGCCTGGCCGCTCACGGTCTGCACGTGCGCGAGCTCCAGCAGCAGCTCCAGCCGGTCGGGCCGGCCGGGGCCGGTCTCGTCCGCGTCCTGCTGGGCCGGGTCGCGCGCGGGGTCGGGCTCGTCGGGCATCAGCCGCAGCGCGGCGCCGAGCCAGTGCGCGGCGGTGGCGGGCGCCTGCGCCGACACCGAGCGCGCGGCCTCGGTGAGGGTGGTGATGGCCGACCGGTCGCCGAAGCGCGCGGACCGTACGACGTGGTGGGCGCGGACGGGGGCGGGTGCGCCGAGCGCGGCCAGGTGCGCGGCGACGCGGTCGTGCGCGGCCAGCCGCCACCCGGCCGCGGTGGAGGCGTAGGCGACGTGCCGGACGAGCGGATGCCGGAACCGGAACCGGCCGGTCGCGGTGGCGCGGACGACGTCGCGGCCGGTGAGCATGTCGAGCGCGGCCAGCGCCGTCGGCTGGTCCATCTCGGCGGCGACCGCGGCGAGCGCCGGCTCGAACTCGTCGGCGGCGACCGCGGCGGCGCGGGCGAGCAGCAGCGCGTCGGGCGGCAGGGCGCTCAGCTCGACCTGGAGGGCGGTCCGCACCGTCGACGGCACGTCGGTGAGCTCGGCGACGCCCATCTCCCAGCTCTGCTGCTCGGCGTCGTCCTCGTTGCGGCCCTGCTCGTGCCCGCGGTCCATGCGCGCGAGCGCTTCCAGGTAGAACGGGTTGCCGCCGCTGGCCTTGAAGAGCGCCTCGGCGCGGGGCCGGCCGACCTGCGGGCCGAGGAACTCGCCCACCTCGGCGCGGGTGAGCGGCTCCACCGGGACGTAGACGCCCTGCGCGGCGGTGTTGACCAGGGCCGCGAGCCGCGGCGACGCCTGCGCGGGCCGGTAGGCCGACACGATGAGCACGCGCGCCCGCGGCGGATGCCGGACCACGTGGTCAAGCAGCTCGATGGTGGCGTCGTCGGCCCAGTGCAGGTCGTCGAGGATCAGCACGAGCCCGTGGGCGGCGGCGAGCTGTTCGAGCAGGTGACGGACGGTGCGGTGCAGCTGGTAGCGGGCGACGCGCGAGCCCGGGTCGGGCGGCGTCCCGGCCGCGCCCGGCAGCGGCGAGGTCACGTCGGCGAGCGAGGGGAAGATGGTGCCGAGCGCGTCGAGGGTCGCCGGGTTGAGGTTGGGGCGTTCCTCTTCGAGGAGGTCGTCCATCGCGTCGACGACGGCGCCGAACGGCATCTCCTGCTCGAACTCGGCCGCGCGCCCCGACAGCCAGGTCAGCTTGCGCGCGTCGGCCGCGGTGGCCAGCTCGCTCAGCAGGCGCGTCTTGCCCGCGCCCGGCTCGCCGACGAGCGTGACGAAACGAAAGTCGCCCTTGTCGGCGGCCTCGAGAGCTCTCTCCAGCACACGGAGCACGTCCTGCCGCCCCACCAGCGGTGCGCCGGCAGGTGGCCTCCCGGAAGACTGGCCCGCACGACCCTCCATGTCCACACCCCAACAGCGACAGGCGGTCGATACGCCACTTCGTCCCACAGGTAGCGGTTCCCGGGAACCGCGGGGGACACTTTACCGATTCGTTAGTCCGCCATCGCCAGGTAACACGCCCCGGTCCGTCCGATCCATCCGAATTCCGTTCTGCTCTGACCCGCTGTACACGTGCTATCAACCGTCGTCGGGCGCGCTCTGTCAACAGCGGAGCCGGAACTGTACCAATGTCGTCACGTGTCAATGATCGGTTCAGTGCCGTTCCCGGGACCGACACCCTGCCCGGCCAGCGTGCCCACGACGCCCACCCGCGAGGAAACGCCCAGCTTGGCGAAGATGTGGGACATGTGGGTCTCGACCGTCCGGATGCTGATGAAGAGCTTCTCGGCGATCTGCTGGTTGGAGTCGCCGGCGATGACCAGCCTCGCCACGTCGAGTTCCCGCGGTGACAGACCGTGGCCGCCGGCCCTGCGGTCGCTCTTGGACGGAACGTAGACGCCGAGGCGCCGTTGCTCGCGGACGACCTTGGCGTGCAGGCCGCGCATGCCGCACGCGTCGAAGACCTCGCGGGCGGTGCTCAGCCGGGTGCGGGCGAGATCGCGGTCGCCGGCCTCGGCGTGCGCGAGCCCCGCCGCCAGCTCCGCCTGTCCGACCTCGGGCATGCGGCCCGCCGCCGTGAGCAGGCCCGCCGCGTCGGCGGCCAGCCCCGCGGCCTCGTGCGGGTCGCCCGCGCGCAGGGCGTGCGCCTGCGCCAGCTTCGCCAGCCCGGCCTCGCCGTCCAGCTCGGGCGCCGCGAGCTCGGCCGCCACTCCGGCCCACCGCAGCGCCTCGTCCGGACGCGCCTGGGCGGCCTGCGCGGCGGCCATGCGCTCGGCGCTGGACACCAGCGTGCCGGGATCGAGCCGGGTGGCGGTGCCGTCGTTCCACATCCTGCCGAGCGCGCGGGTCCCCTCCTCCAGCCGTCCGGCCGCCACCAGCGCGACCGCGTGCGTGTAGGAGGCCATCGCCTCCCACCATTCGTGCGCCCCGGTGATGCTGGCCACCGCCGCCTCGCCCAGGGCGACCGCCGTGTCGTGGTCGCCGGCGTGGCTCGCCCGCAGGCACTGCTGGGTGACGCCATAACAGAGGACCTCGTCCGAACGCAGCAGCCGTCCCACCTCGGCGGCGTCGTCGGCGATGTCGGCCGCCTCCGCCAGCCTCCCCCGTATCGTCAGCAACCGCGCGTGGCCCGCGAGGACGTAGCCGAGGACGTAACTCTGCCCGGAGGCGCGCGCGATCGTGGTGACACGTTCGAGGTGCCGCAGCGCCGGACCGTACCGGCCCATCAGGATCTCGGCCCAGCAGAACCAGCCGAGGGCGTCCATCTGCTCGGTCAGGTGCTCGTCGGGGGTCGCGTCGACGAGCGCGCCCGCCAGGTCGAGCCGCCGCAGCGCCTCGCCGACGCGGCCGTCCCCGTACGCGGTGAGCGGGCGCATCGACGCGGCGGCCACCTCGAGCCCCGGCGTCCAGCCGGGACCGGTGTCGGGCACCTGGTCCAGGGTCGACCGCGCGCCCTCGATGTCCAGTGACTGGAGCAGGTCGGCGACCCGGCGCAGGTTGAGCATCGCCGCCGCGGGCGTGCGCTGGTCGGAGATGAGGTCCAGCTCGGCCCGGACGACCGCGCGGGCGTGGTCGTGCCGGCCGAGCTGGCGCTGCATGACCCCGTACAGCTGGACGGCCTTGGCCCGGCGGACCCGGTCGCCCGGGCCCAGCAGGCGGAGCAGCCTCGCGGCGGTCGCGCTGCCCTCCTCCGCCTGTCCGCTCACCGCCTGCGCCTGAAGGAGCTCGAAGAGCACCTCGACCTGGTCGGCCTCGCCGGGCATCAGCGCGAGCGCCGCGGTGAACCAGTGCGCGGCCGCGGTCGGGGCGTGCGTCGCGACCGAACGCGCCGCGTCGGTCAGGGTGGCGATGGCGGCGGGGTCGCCGCGCCGGGCCGAATGCTCGACGTGGCGGGCGCGTGCCGTCGCCGGTGCTCCCAGCCCCTCCAGGTAGGCGGCGACGCGGGCGTGCACCGACAACCGCCAGCCCGCGCCGGCCGACTCGTACGCCGCCCGGCGCACCAGCGGATGCCGGAACCGGAACCGGGTGGGCCCGGCGGGGCGCAGGACGTCGCGGGCGACCAGCTCGTCCAGCGCGGTGAGGGCGTCGGCGTCGTCGAACCCGGAGGCGGCCGCGGCCAGGTCGGCGGCGAACTCGTCGGCCGCGACGGCGGCGGCCTGGGCGAGCGTCAGCGACGCCGGGGCGAGCCCCATGAACTCCCGCTCCAGCGCCGCGCGGACCGCGAACGGCAGCCCGCCCGGCACCTCGGGGTCGGCGGCCGACCGCCCGGCGTCGGCGGGGCCGTCCGTGTGCGCGTCCATGTGCGCGTCCATGTGCGCGTCCATGTGCGCGTCCATGTGCGCCAGCGCCTCGAGGTAGAACGGGTTGCCGCCGCTGGCCCGGAAGAGCTCGCGGCGCCGGGACCGGCTGATCCCGGCGGGGAGGAACTCCGCGACCTCCTCCTCGGTCAGTGGCCGCACCGGCACCCGGCTGGCATGCCTGCCCTCGGTGATCGCCAGCAGGCGCGACCTCGCCTGCTGCGGGCGGTAGGACATCGCGAGCAGGACGGGCCCGCGCGGCGGATGCCGGGCGAGGTATTCGAGCAGTTCGAGCGAGGGCTCGTCGGCCCAGTGGACGTCGTCGAGCGTCAGCACGAGGCCGCGCGGCCTGGCCATCGTCTCCAGCAGCCGCCGCATCGCCCGGTGCAGATGGTGGCGGGCCAGGCCCGACACGTCCTGGAACGAGCCCGCGGTGGACGTGGACAACGCCGAGAAGACGGGCGCCAGCATGTACCGCGTGTCGGGGTCGAGGTCGAGGTCGGCCTCCTCCAGGTGGTCGTCGAGCGCGTCGACCACCACGCCGAACGGGGTGTCCTGCTCGAACTCGGCCGCGCGCCCCTCCAGCGACGCCAGCCCGCGTTCGGTCGCCGTGCGCTCGAGCTCGCGCAGCAGCCGGGTCTTGCCCGCGCCCGGCTCGCCGACGAGCGTGATCTGCTGGAAGCCGTTGTCGCGCGTGGCGGTCAGGGCGTGGCCGAACGTCTCCAGCACGTCGGCACGCCCGACCAGCGGAGCGGGTCGGGCGAAGGGTGAAGCGGCACGAGGCGCCATGGTCGTTCCGCGTGGATCGGGGTTTTCGGGAGTTACGAAGTTTGGCACGCGGACGACCGAGAATCCATGTGAACCATGACAAGTGAGTCAAGTCGGTCAGGGGGCCGGGATCGGCACACCGTGCCCGGCGTTCACGCTCAGGACTTGAGCCTCGCCCAGATCCACTTGCCGCCGCCCGGATCCTCGACGTCGCCGTGGTCGGCGGCGAGCGTGGTGATGATGGTCAGCCCCCAGCCGCCGTTGTCGTCCCAGCGCTCGGGGGAGAGGTCGAGCGTCTCCAGGGAGAGGTTCGGCGGCGGGCCGGGGTCGGGCAGCCCGGGCCCGCCGTCCCAGACCGCCATGAGGACGTCGGCGGGCTGGCGGATCAGGAGATAGCGGATCTCCTCGTCCGGGGTCAGCTCGATGGCGTTGGTCGCGAGCTCGGTCGCGACCAGCAGTCCGTCCGCCGTGATGTGGGCGCGGCCCCACCGGCGCAGCTGCGCCTTGGTGATGACGCGGATGAGATGCGTCGCCTCGGGGACGGCGAGGACGGAGACGAGGACGTGGTCCGGCTCGGGCGCCGTGGGCGTGGCCCTGGCGGTTCGCTGGCTGATGTCCTTCTCCTCGCCTACGAGACGAGTGTGCGGAAGGCGGCGCTCGGCTCTGCCTGGAGCTCGCGGCGGAGCAGCCCGGCGTAACGTACGTACACGCGGCGCGCGCTGACCGTGTCGCCCTGCTCGAGGTGGGCGGTGGCGAGGATGCGGTGCGGCCGTTCCGCCAGCTGGTCGATCCGCGTCGCGACGCTCGCGACCTCGGCGGCGCCGGCCGCCTGCCCGGTCTCCAGCAGCGCGATCGCCATCTTCTCCAGGGCGAGCCCGCGCAGCCGGTCCCAGCGTTCCCGTTCGCGGACGGCCTCGTCGTCGTGCGAGCCGCGCAGGAGCTCGGTGCCCAGCAGCTTGACCACGAGCGGGTCGGTGTCGGTGGCCGGGCTGACCCCGTTCATGATGTTGTGCGCCAGCGAACGGGCCGCCCAGTAGTCCACCGAGACGTCGTCGGCGAGGCAGAGCTGCCCGCCGTCCACCCGGAGGACGGCCGTGCCGGTCTTCACCCGGATGCGCCACAACGCCTGGCTCAGCTTCTTGGACGAGTGCGCCGGGTCGGAGTTCGGCCACAGGCCGGCGGTCAGCGCCTTGCGCGACATCTCGCCGTTGAGCGCGAGGAGGATGATGATCCGGCCGGGGAGCCGGGAGAGACCGATCGGGTTTCCGCCGAGCGAGAGGTCGAACTCGGGGAGGAGACCGATGACGGCCTGCCCGCGCGGGGTCGTGTGGTGGGGGTTCACGGTGGCCTCAGGACTTGTGGGGAGCATGCGACCCACCATCTCCATCGGGTCGCCCGCGCGGCATCGTGGCTGACCCTGATTCACCACCGACCCGTACGTGCGTGGGCAGCCGCTAAATGGTCTTAGTGGTCGGCCCCAATCTCCGGGACCGGTCCAAGTCCGCCGTTCAGAGGCCGAGGCGCGACCAGGAGCGCCGCGGAGAGTCGGCCACCCGGCTCAGCGCGACCACGGCGGCCGGGGGAGACCCCGCCCGGTCGGGGGTGAGGCCGCGCATGAACGCGATCTGCTCGAGGCTGGGCGGTCCCACCGCGAGGCTGCGCGCCGTCGCCTCGGCAGCGGTGGCCTGACCGGTGCGGACGAGATAGGCGGCGGCCATCGAACCGGTCCTCCCCACCCCGGCGCCGCAGTGCACGAACACCGGCCCGGGAGAACGTTCGACCGCCGACAGGAACCGCGCCACCTGGTCCTGCGCGGGCGCCTGGCCGTCGCGCACCGGCACCCGCACCACGGGGAGCCCGGCCCGGGCGGGCGCGCGCAGGTCGGCGGCGGAGAGCCGCTCGGCGCGCAGGTCGATCACGGTGCGCACGCCGAGCGCGGACAGCCGCTCGTACCCCTCGGAGGTGGGCGCGCCGCCGCGCCACAGATGACGGTCGACGTGCGTGAAGTTGTGGACGCCCGGAACTCCCTGGACGCGCTGGGCGGCGGCCGCGCGCTGGGCCGACCGTGCCGAACCGCTCATCGCGAGGATGGAGAGGCTGACGACGATCCACGCGAGCGCGTACCCCGCCATGCCGGCGAGCAGGAACCAGCACAGGGGGCGCGGACGCGGACGTGGGAGCGGCACGTTCCGACGATAACGGCGGCCTCGCGATGCCCTGACCGCTACGCGCGAACGCCGCCCGGCGGGCGGCGCCCGGCGGCGGGCCGGGCTCAGCGCTTGACGCCGACGCCGACGAGGCGGGCGAAGGTCTCGGCCGTCTCGATCTCGTCGTCCGGACGCCACTTGGCCGGGTGCGTGAGCCCTGGCTCCAGCAGCTCGAAGCCCTCGAACATGCGGGTCAGTTCGGCGCGGTCGCGGACGGTGAACCCGGTGCTGACCCTCTTGTAGATCTCGTGCGCCCGATCGATGATCTTCGGGTACGAGTCCTTCTCCAGGTGCGAGATGGCCAGGTGGCTGCCCGGCACCAGCCGCGGCCGGAACCGTTCGAGGATGCCGTACGGGTCCTCGTCGTCGGAGACGAAGTGCAGCACCGCGACGGCGAGCAGTCCCACCGGCTCGTCGAAGTCGATGAGCTGCTCGGTGACTGGGTGCTCGAGGATGTCGTCGGGCTTGCGGATGTCGGCCTGCACGAAGCCGACGCCGTCGGCCCCGGCGAGCAGCGCCTGGCCGTGCGCGGCCACCACCGGGTCGTAGTCGACGTAGACGACGCGGGCGGCCGGGTCGATCCGGCGGGCCACCTCGTGCACGTTCTTCTCGGTGGGCAGCCCGGACCCGAGGTCGAGGAACTGCCGGACGCCCGCCGCCACCGCGGTGCGGACGGCACGGCCGAGGAACGCGCGGTTGAGGCGCGCGTCGTGCCGGATCCAGCCGTGCGTGATCTTGACGATCTGCTCGGCGGCCTCGCGGTCGGCGGCGAAGTTGTTCTTCCCGCCGAGCCAGTAGTCGTACATCCGCGCGGCGTTCGGCACCGTGGCGTCGAATCCCAGTGGCCCGCTCATGTCAACTCCCCGTCCTGCGCCCCGCCATTGTGCCGTGTTTGCGGTGATATTGGGGAGAATGATCGGCCATTGCCACTCCCGGCCGTTCACCGGGTCGCCGATCAAGGTTGCCCGGGCCGTCACCGGCCAGGTCCTGGCCGGGGTGACCCCCGCCGGATACGTTCCGGTCGGCGGTGATCCACCCCGGCGACGGACGCCGCGGGGACGCCGCGGAGAGCCACCGCGGACGCACCGCGGGAGAGGAGCCGAGATGGTCGCCCGGACAACCCTGAAGGGGAAGGCCGCGCTGCTGGCGGCGGGTGCGGCGCTGCTGCCCCTGCTCGTGTCCGCCGGATCCGCGGAGGCGGCCCCGGCGGGCGAGTCGGCGCGCGGGCCGCTCGTGCTCGGGCACCGGGGCGCCTCCGGTTACCGTCCGGAGCACACGCTGGCCTCGTACGAGCTGGCGGTCAGGCTCGGCGCCGACTACATCGAGCCGGACCTGGTGCCGACCAAGGACGGCCAGCTCGTCGCCCGGCACGAGAACGAGATCGGCGGCACCACCGACGTCGCCGCGCGGCCCGAGTTCGCGAGCCGCCGGACCACCAAGACCATCGACGGCGCGCAGGTCACCGGATGGTTCACCGAGGACTTCACGCTCGCCGAGCTCAGGACGCTGCGCGCCGCCGAGCGCCTGCCCGCCATCCGGCAGGAGAACACCATCTACGACGGGCGCTACCAGGTGCCGACGCTGCAGGAGGTCCTCGACCTCGCCAAGCGCCTGAGCCGCCGGCACGAACGCCGCGTCGGCGTCATCCCCGAGACCAAGCACCCGACGTACTTCCGTTCCATCGGCCTGCCGCTGGAGCCCGCGGTGGTGCGGACCGTCAAGGCGAACGGCCTGGACCGCGCCGACGGCCGCGTCATCCTCCAGTCGTTCGAGCCGACGAGCCTGCGGACGCTGCGCCGGTCGCTGCGCGTCACGCTGCTCCAGACGATCTCGGCCACCGGCTCGCCCTACGACACGATCGCGAACGGCGGCGGGCCGACGTACGCCGAGATGATCACTCCGGCCGGGCTGAAGCAGGTGCGGGCGTACGCCGGCTGGATCGGCCCCGACAAGAACCTGGTCATCCCGCGGAAGGCCGACGGCTCGCTCGGCACCCCGTCCACGCTGGTCAAGGACGCGCACGCCGCCAAGCTGAAGGTCGGTCCCTACACCTTCCGCAACGAGAACGACTTCCTGCCCACCGACCTGCGCAACGGCACCGTCCGCAGCGACTACGGCAAGGCGCTCAAGGAGTACGACCTCTTCTACCGCACCGGGATCGACGCGCTCTTCAGCGACAACCCCGACACCGCCGTCGAAGCCCGCACGGAGTTCAGCGGCGACTGAGGGCCCCGCTCCGGATATCACCCCGCCGGGGTGCGCCAGCGGGTGAGGACGGCGTCGACGGCGGGGCGGATGGCGGCGCGGGCGTCGCGGCGGGGCTCGCCGTTCATGAGCCGGGCGTCGTAGTCGGTGTCCAGGTGGCGGACGGACGCGATGACGGCGAGCGTGACGGCCTCCTCGCCGAGGGCTCGGCCCGCCGCCGTCCGGCCGACGCGCCCGCTGCCGCGGACGGCGGCGTGCCCGGCGATAGCGTCGGCGCGGCCGGGCGGGCAGCCGGGGAACAGCCGCACGATCTCGGCGGCCATCCGGCGCTGGAACGTCTCGTCCAGGTGTTCGCGCCGTTCCCGGTCGCGGTCGCGGCGGCGGGCGCGTGACTCCTCGTCGGCCAGGCACTGCTCCTCGGCACGTTCGAGGGCGGTCTCCTCGACGAGGATGCCGCGGCGTTCGTACCGCTTGCGCCGCCGGTTGAGCTGCATCACGACCGCCGACAGCCCGCTCTCCTTCTTGGCGCGACGGCTCAGCGCGGCGTCGCCCGACGGCAGGAAGACCAGGTGGTCCATGTCGGCGCAGGTGAGGCAGTGCGGCGTGTCGTCCTCGATGACGTGCAGCTCCCCGGTGCCGTGACAGGCGGCGCACGTCCAGGCCTGGAGGGGGAGGACCGCCACCAGGTCCGGGGCCTTGGTGTTCCTGGCCGCGAGGCGGGCGCGCCGGGCGGGGGAGAGATCGGGCGAGATCCAGTGCGTGCGGTACGCACGTTCGGTGGTCTCGTCGCCGGACGCGGTGAAGCGGAGCGGGCGGCGGTCGCGGGCGGCGGAGATGTAGGCCGCCTCGTCCGGCTCCAGGCCCCGGCGTTCCGCCCAGGAGCGGAGCGCGGCGAGGACCGTGGCGATCTTGTCGGGGCGGACGGTGAGGGCGGCCTCCAGATGGGCGATCCTGCCCTGGCGCCACTCGTCCACGCGGGACGTCCGGATCCAGCGGATCTCGACGAAGACGTCGATCGCCGACACCGATCCCGACCGTCCGAGCACGGCCTCCGCCGCCTCCGTCACCCGGCGCGCCAGCCGCGACTCATGGACCTCGCTCACGTCCGCTCACGCTAGCGGCCCGGGGCGGGGCGAGGCGGCGATGTCACGGAGCGTAATTTTGATCTCATGGGGAGTGATCGGGGGGAATCGCGCTGCTGGGCCGGCCCGGGCGCCTTACGGGTGACCGGGGTACGGCTCGTGGGCGCGCACCGGGTGTGGGCCGACTTCGCGGGCATACCGGCGGGGGTGGAGAGCGCCTTCGTGGTGACCGACGAGAACGGCCTGGTGGGCCGGGGCTACTACACGTCCGTGCGGGAGCTCGGCGAGGTGGTCGATCTGGCCGCCCTGACCCCGTGCTGACGTCCGTGCCGGCCCCGGGGCGCGGTGAACGATCGGATCCGGGCTTGCGGGATGACGAAGATCCGTGTAAACGTTTACACTGATGCTGATGTAAACGATTACATCAGGCTCTCGGGAGTCAGGTCTCCGGGAGTTCGGAGTTCGGGAGGTGGCCATGGCGAGCGTCAAGGACGTCGCCCGGCTGGCGGGCGTATCGGTCGCCACCGTCTCCCGGGTGCTCAACGACAGCGCGCCGGTGACGGCCGGGACCCGGGAGCGCGTGCTGGCGGCGGTCGCCGAGCTCGCCTACCGGCCCAACGCGGTCGCACGCTCGCTGCGCACCGACGCCACCCGGACCATCGGGCTGATCATCGGCGACATCCTCAACCCGTTCTTCACCGAGCTGGCGCGGGCCGTCGAGGACGAGGCCCGCGTCACGGGCTACTCGGTGGTGATCGGCAACGCCGACGAACGTCCCGAACGCCAGGACCACTACGTGCGGACCCTGCTGGAGCAGCGGGTCGACGGCCTGCTGCTGTGCCCGACCGCCGAGATCACCCCGCTGGTGCGGGACGCGGTGGCCGACGGGACCCCGCTGGTGTTCCTCGACCGGACGCTGCCCGGCCTGGACGTGCCCACCGTGCGCGCGGACGGGACGGCGGCCATCGGCGAGCTGATCGCCCATCTGACCCGGCTCGGGCACCGGCGGATCGCGTTCATCTCCGGGCCCGCGCTGCTGTCGACCGGGCGCGACCGCACCGCCGCCTTCGTCGCCGCCATGGCCGGCCACGGGCTCCCCGTCCGGGACGAGTACCTGGAGGCGGGCGACTTCCAGGCCGCCAGCGGGCGGGCGAGCGCGGCGCGCCTGCTCGCCCTGCCCGAGCCGCCGGAGGTCATCTTCGCCGGCGACAACCTGATGGCGCTCGGCGCGCTCGACGAGATCCGGGCGCGGGGGCTCCGGATCCCGGCCGACGTCGCGCTGGCCTCCTACGACGACCTGCCGTGGTTCACCCACGTCGACCCGCCGATCACCGCCATCGACCAGCCCGTCCAGGAGCTGGGGCGGCTCGCGGTGCGCGGGCTCGCCGAGCGCATCGGCGGGCGCCCGGCGGACCCGGTCGTGCTGGCGGCCCGGCTGGTGGTGCGCCGGTCATGCGGAGAGAACGACTCGATGGAAGGGAGCGCCCGACGATGACGGAGCCCCACGAGATCCTGCGGGTGCACGACCTGCGGAAGACCTTCCCCGGCGTGGTCGCCCTGGACGGGGTCGACTTCGACCTGCGTCCCGGCGAGGTCCACGTCCTGCTGGGGGAGAACGGCGCGGGCAAGAGCACCCTCATCAAGGCGCTGTCGGGCGCGCACCGGCCCGACGCGGGCCGCATCGTGGCCGACGGCGCCGAGACCGAGATCCGCTCCCCCGAGGACGCGCAGCGGCTCGGCATCGCGACCATCTACCAGGAGTTCAACCTGGTACCGGAGCTGACGGTCGCCGAGAACCTCTTCCTCGGCCGCCCGCCGCGCCGGTTCGGGCTGGTCGACAAGCGCGCCATGGCCGAGAACGCCCGCCCGCTCCTCGACCGGGTGGGCGTGGCCGCCGACCCGCGGCAGCGCATGGGCGACCTCGGCATCGCCCGCGCCCAGATGATCGAGATCGCCAAGGCGCTCGGCCAGGACGCGCGGGTGCTGATCATGGACGAGCCCACCGCGGTGCTGACGACAGGCGAGGTCGACACCCTCTTCACGATCGTCCGCCAGCTGCGCGACCAGGGCGTGGCGATCGTCTTCATCACCCACCACCTGGAGGAGATCCCGCGGATCGGCGACCGGGTGACGGTGCTCCGGGACGGCCGGTCGGTCGCCGAGGTGCCCGCGGACACCCCGCACGACGAGCTCGTCCGGCTGATGGTCGGGCGGCCGATCGAAGCGCAGTACCCGCGGGAACGGTCCGATTCCGGCGACCCCCTCCTGAAGGTGCGCGGCCTCGGCCGCGACGGCGCGTTCACGGACGTCTCGTTCGAGGTCCGCGCGGGCGAGGTGGTCGGGCTCGCCGGCCTCGTCGGCGCCGGCCGTACCGAGGTGGCGCGGGCGATCTTCGGCGCGGACCGCTACGACACCGGCGAGGTGCTCGTCGGCGGCAGGCGGCTGCGCGGCGGCGACGTGCACGCCGCGCTGGAGGCCGGCGTGGGGCTGGTGCCCGAGGACCGCAAGGGCCAGGGCCTGGTGCTCGGCGCCGACGTTCAGGAGAACCTCGGCCTGGTGACGCTCGGCCGGTCCAGCCGCGGCGGGTTCGTCGACCGCGCCGGGCAGCACCGCGCCGCCGCCGACATCGCCGGGAAGCTCAACGTCCGGATGAGCGGGCTGCGCCAGGAGGTGCGCACGCTGTCCGGCGGCAACCAGCAGAAGATCGTGATCGGCAAGTGGCTGCTCGCCGACGCCAGGGTGCTCATCCTCGACGAGCCGACCCGCGGCATCGACGTCGGCGCCAAGGTCGAGATCTACCGGCTCATCAACGACCTCACCGCCTCCGGCCACGCGGTGCTCATGATCTCCAGCGACCTCCCCGAGGTCCTCGGCATGAGCGACCGGGTCCTGGTCATGGCCCGCGGCCGCCTGGCCGGCGAGCTGAGCGCAGGCGAGGCGACCCAGGACTCGGTGATGGCACTGGCCGTCGCCGATCTGACCAACGGCCATGCGGCGGGCGACGGCGCCGCGGGCGGTGGCCCGAGCTTGAAGAAGAACGACGGGACCGAGGACGGCGCCGGGGACGGCGCCGGCGGCACGACTGGGGTGGAGGGGTCCGATGCCCACTGACACGCTGCGCGAGCAGTCTCCGAAGCAGGACGGCGGTGGCGCCGGGCGCACGGCGGCCCGGCTGCTCGGCGAGAACGGCGCGCTGGCGGGCCTGGTCATCCTGGTGGTGGCGCTGGCGCTGCTGTCGGGCGACTTCCTGACCGTCGACAACCTCCTGAACGTCGGGGTGCAGGCGGCCGTGGTCGCCATCCTGGCGTTCGGGGTCACGTTCGTCATCGTCACCGGCGGCATCGACCTGTCGGTCGGCGCGGTCGCCGCGCTGTCCGCGGTCGTGCTCGCCTGGACGGCGACCGACCACGGCGTGCCCTGGCCGATCGCGCTCGTCCTCGCGATCGCGGTCGGCGTGGCCGCCGGGCTGGTCAACGGCGTGCTCATCACCTACGGCAAGCTGCCGCCGTTCATCGCGACCCTCGCGATGCTCGGCATCGCGCGCGGCCTCGCCCTGGTGATCTCCGAGGGCAGCCCCATCGCGCTGCCCGACGCGGTCACCCGCCTGGGCGACACGATCGGCTCCTACCTGCCCGTCCCCGTCATCGTCATGGCCGTGATGGGCCTGCTGACCGCGCTCATCCTGGCCCGCACCTACCCGGGCCGCGCGATGTACGCGATCGGCGGGAACGAGGAGGCGGCGCGGCTGTCGGGCATCAAGGTCTCCCGGCAGAAGCTCCTCACCTACGCGCTGTCCGGCGCGTTCGCCGCCGTCGCGGGCATCGTGCTCGCCGCCCGGCTCTCCTCGGCGCAGCCGCAGGCCGCGTCCGGGTACGAGCTGGACGCGATCGCGGCCGTCGTCATCGGCGGCGCCAGCCTGTCGGGCGGCAAGGGCAAGGCGTTCGGCACGCTCGTCGGCGCGCTGATCCTCGCCGTGCTGCGCAACGGGCTCAACCTCCTGTCGGTGAACGCGTTCTGGCAGCAGGTGGTCATCGGCGTGGTCATCGCCCTGGCCGTGCTGCTCGACACGCTCCGCCGCCGCGGCACCTCGTTCAGCCCGCGCACGCTCTACACCGGAGGCGGCGTGGTGATCGCCGCCATCGCGGCGCTGGCGATCGCGGTGTCGGTGAACAACACCGGCGGCGACGGCCCCAAGGTCGGCCTGTCGGTGTCGACGCTCAACAACCCGTTCTTCGTGCAGCTGCGCCAGGGCGCCGAGGCCGAGGCCGACCGCCTGGGCGTGGACCTGACCGTGGGCGACGCGCAGAACGACGCGTCGCAGCAGGCCAACCAGCTGCAGAACTTCACCACGCAGGGCATGAAGGCGATCATCGTCAACCCGGTCGACTCCGCCGCCGCCTCACCCGCCGTGCGGGCGGCCAACAAGGCCGGCATCCCGGTGATCGCGGCCGACCGCGGCGTCGACGACGCCACGATCGCGCAGCTCGTCGCGTCCAACAACGTGGCCGGCGGTCGCGACGCGGCCAGGACCCTCGCCGAGGCCATGGGCGGCAAGGGCGAGATCGCCTGGATCCAGGGGCAGGCGGGCACCTCCGCCTCCCGCGAGCGCGGCCAGGGCTTCGCCGAAGGGCTGAAGGCCTACCCGGACATCAAGGTCGTGGCCAAGCAGCCCGCCGACTTCGACCGCACCAAGGGCCTGGACGTCATGACCAACCTCATGCAGTCCAACCCCGGCATCACCGGCGTCTTCGCCGAGAACGACGAGATGGCGCTGGGCGCGGTCAAGGCCCTCGGCGGCAGGTCGGGCGCCCAGGTCAAGGTGGTGGGCTTCGACGGCACGCCCGACGGCATCAAGGCGGTCCAGGAGGGCACGATGACCGCGTCGATCGCGCAGCAGCCGCGGCTGCTCGGCCGGATCGCGGTGCAGAGCGCCGTCAAGGCGGCGAACGGTGAAAAGATCGGTGCGACGTACGCCGTGCCGGTGAAGGTCGCGACCAAGGCGAACGCGTCCGAGTTCACCTCCTGACCGTTCGCCTTCCGGCCGTTCGCCTCCCATTGATACGCCTCCCATCGATACGCCTCCTCTGAAGGAGAGACAGGTGACACACGAAGTCGTCGTCGTGGGGTCGGTCAACGCCGACCTGGTGGTCTCCGTCGACCGGCGCCCGGACCCGGGCGAGACGGTGCTGGGCTCGGACCTGGCCACCTATCCGGGCGGCAAGGGCGCCAACCAGGCCGTCGCCGCGGCCCGCCTCGGCGCCCGGACCGCGATCGTCGCCCGCATCGGCGACGACGCCCACGGCGGGCTTCTCCGTGACGCCCTCTCCTCGGCCGGAGTGGACCTCGCCGGGCTCCTCGTCACCGAGGGGCCCAGCGGGGTCGCGCTCATCACGGTCGGCCCCGACGGCGACAACAGCATCATCGTGTCGCCCGGCGCCAACGCCCGCCTGCTGCCCGCCGACCTCGACCCCGGCCTGCTCTCCGCCGCCGTGGTGTCGTTCCAGCTGGAGATCCCCATCCCCACGGTGGTGGCCGCCGCGAAGCAGGCCTCCGACACTGGTGCCCGGGTCGTCCTCAACCTCTCGCCGGCCACGGCCGTCCCCGACGAGCTTCTCGCCCTCTGCGACCCCCTCGTCGTGAACGAGCACGAGGCCGCGTTCCTCCTGGACGCCGAGGACGACGCCGCCGCGATGGCCGCCGCCCTCCTGGAACGTGGTCCGCGATCGGTCGTCATCACCCTCGGCGCCGACGGAGCCCTGACCGCCGACTCCGCGGGCGTCACCACCGTTCCGTCCCCCAAGGTCGAGGCCGTCGACACCACCGGCGCCGGCGACGCGTTCACCGCCGCCCTCTGCCTCCGCCTCGCTCGCGGCGACGCGCTCCCCGACGCGGCCCGCTACGCCACCCGGGTGGGCGCCGCCGCCGTTCGCCGCCCGGGCGCGCAGAGCTCCTACCCTTCGGCGGACGACGACCTCCCCGCCTGATTCGCCGCCTGATTCGCCGCCTGGTTCCCGCCTGATTTCCTCGGCCGCGTGCCTGGGTCTCGGGCCTGGTCTCGGGCCTGGTCTCGGGCCTGGTCTCGGGCAGGTCATGGGTTCAGGCCGCTCGATGCCATCCATCCATCTATGGCCGAGACTGGCTGACGCCCGATGTGACCGGGCACGGCCAGGGCTTGGTGCACGGCCACTTCAAACTTTTGGCAGCGACAAGAAGGAAGGTGCAGGGTTAGGGCTCTGCGTCTACTCTCCTGGGTCGGTGTGTCTCTGGGTTAATTATTAGGCGCTTCGCGCTTTGCGGCCTCGGTCGCCCCTTTGGCTCGTCCTTTTGTCCGGGTGTGAGTGGGTGCGGTCTTCTGTTCAAACTCGGCAGCGACAAGAAAGTGGGCGGGCGGCTGGGGTTTTGCTGCTTATGGTGCGGGGTTTGTTGGTCGCTCATGTTCGAACCTTCGGCCGCGCGAAGCGCGGGTTTGCCGCGACCTCGGGTGGCGGCTCACCTGCCGCCCTTTCACCTGGCCAGACCTCCGGAGTCCTGGGACCTCAGCCAGCGTGACAGCAACACTCAGGTGGGCGGAGGCTTGTGCGCGGTGGGTCAGTTCGGCTCCGCTCAGCCATCCACCACCGGCTTACACTCCGACTCATCCGTCCGCATTTGCGCTCGACGTAGGACGAACAAATACCTGTCACCGCTGATGAATTGATGGCCATATACGGTCACCGGGAAGCTTGTAATCGATCACACACGGCGAGTTAATGGCGGTAAAATGATGGCATGAGTTCACTCGTGGCGGACCTCGGCTCCGCTTCCACCGCTGAATTGGTGGAAGCGGCAGCCGCGATCGTCACCGAACTCGCCCGACGTCCCGCCCCCGACTCCGGGCCCGCCTGCATGGAACTGGCTGAAATGCTGGCAACCGCAACCGACCAGGCTGAGTACGCGCTCGCTGGAATGGTCGCGGTGGTGGACCGGACGGGTGTGGTGAAGGAGTGGGGATTGCCGTCCACGCAGGCGTGGCTGCGCTGCCATCTGGGCATGCGTGAAGGCCGCGCCAAGGAACGCATCACCCTGGCCCGGCAACTGCCCCGCTTGGAGCGGGTGAGCAAGGACATGGCGTCCGGTGACCTGTCACTCGGTTACGCCGCCACCGTCGCTGACGCGGTGCAGCGGTTGAACGACGAGGATTGTGTGACCGCCGAGAACATCCTGCTGAACGCCGCCACCGATGGGTTGTCGGCGGGCAAGGTCGCGAAGTTGGGCCGCACGATCCATGATCGGGTGAACGAGGCCGACGGCACCGAGAAGGCGCCCGAGGACGTCCAGCGCGGCTACGAACGCTCCTGGCTCACGGTGAGCCGGTCGCTGGACAACGGCGCCTATGTGAACGGGTGGCTGAACGCCGAAGACGCCCAGATCCTGGAGGGTGTCCTTGGTCCGTTGGCCAAGCCTGCCGGGACTGATGACCGGCGGGATCTGGGGGAGCGCACTGCCGCTGCCCTCACGAACGTGTTGTCGCGGGGGCACAAGTCCACGCGGGTGATGGTCATCGCCAACCTCGAAACCCTGATGGGCGACAACGCGCCCGGCTGGCTGCGCGACGGTACCCACATCTCCGCCGAACAGGTACGGCGGCTGGCGCTGACGGCGGGAGTGTCGCCGCTGCTGCTCGGCCCCAACAACGTGCCGCTCTACCTCGGCCACACCGTCCGCATCGCCACCCGAGGACAACGCCAAGTCCTGGAAACCCAATACGACACCTGCGCCGTCCGAGGCTGCGAAGTCCCCGGCTTCCTCTGCGAAGTCGACCACGTCGACGGATGGGCTCTCGGCAACAGCCCCACCGATGTCAACAAGCTCGCCCTGTGCTGCGGCTGGCATAACCGGTGGAAGCACACCCACCCGAAACAAATGCAGATCATCAAGAACGAGGCCGGGCGGTATGTCTATCGGACGTTGCCGCCGGACGGGATCGCCCGATCCAGACGGGGTAGGCACGGGAGGCCACCCGGCCAGGCCGAGAACCCCTGGCACGACCACCACCTCGTGGCCTGAATCCACCGACCAACCTGCCTACGGCCCGGCGGCCACTTGACCACCGGGCCTACAGGCACGCCCGCACCCAGCCCACCCACCAAAGCGGCAGTCGAACTGACAGGCACTCGCCCCAGGCTTCTCGGATTCAGGTGGGCCAGGGGTTCGAAGAGTTCGATCGGTATGACCGCCATGCCGAGGCGTTTCCTGAGATCTGGTTCCGGGGCGACCACCAAGGGGACTGCCGGTGCTGATCAGCGATCACGCGATGACGAGGGCCGCCGCGGCGATGAAGACCAACTGCAGAGCGGTGCGCGGGCCGATCCGGTCGCCCTGGGCCACGTTCCGCCGGGCGGCCGAGACGTTCGCCGGAAACATCGCGATCAGCAACGCGATGAGACATGCCGCGGCAAGGCGGGCGGTCGCCGGGATGAGAACACCGATGGCTCCGGCGAGTTCGAGGATTCCGGTGAGCGTGACGAGGAGGCCGGGGCGGGGGAGCGTCGGCGGGACCATGGCGATGAGCTCGGCGCGGAGTCTCGGATAGAAGTGTGCGAACGCGGTGAGCAGGAACATCACGGCCAACCCGACTCGCAGCGCCGGATGCCAGCCGTCCAGTGCGTCGACGCCGGCGAGTCCAGCCAGCCGGGCGGCACCGAAGCCGATCAGAAGGGCGAGGAGTGGTTCCACTGGGGCCTCCATCTGGAACGGAAGCAACTTTCCACTGGAAAGATATGGTGGGCCTGGAATGTTGTCAACGGTAAGATTCCGGCCCATGACCGATCGGCCCTATCACCACGGAGACCTGCGGCGGGTCGCGCTCGCGGCGACCGTCGAAGCCATCGAGCAGGGCGGGCCCGTCGCGCTCAGCCTGCGCGATGTGGCCCGTCGCGCAGGGGTTTCGCACACGGCGTTCAAGTACCACTTCGGCGCCAAGGCGGGCCTGCTCACCGCGCTGGCAGCCGAGGGCTACGACCTGCTGGCCGACGCCGTGACCGCCGAAGGTGGTGACCTCATCGAGGCCGGAGTGGCCTACGTGCGGTTCGCGGTCGGGCACCCGGCGCACTTCGAGGTGATGTTCCATCCCAACCTGTACAACGCGGACGACCCGCAGTTGCTCGCCGCACAGGAACGCGCGGGCCAGGCGCTCACAGCGGCACTCTCGACATCGGCCACCGAGAACACCGAGCTGGCCGCCTGGTCGATCGTCCACGGCTTCGCCAACCTGTGGCTGAGCGGAGCACTGCCGCCCGAACTCGGCGACGACGCCGGAAACGCCGCGCGACCGGTCATCCGGCTGCTGTCATTCATTCAATGATCTGGGGCTGCCGCTCCAGGCCAGACCGCTACCAGGCCGCCGATCGCGGCGCTCAGATGCCTGCCAATCTTCACTGGCCCGCCGCGCACAACACCGCGCGGGCCGTTGCCTCGTCCGGAGATCGGCCGGATCCCCGACGGCGGTGGCCGGCGCGCCACCGGCCGCCCCGGGAGCCGCACCCAGCGGCACCGCAACGCCCGGGTCGGCTACGACTACGTGCACGCCGCCGTCGACGACCACTCCCGGCCGGCCTACGCCGAGATCCACCCCGACGAGAAAGGCGCCACCGCGGCCGGTTTCCTGCGCCGCGCGGCCGGCTACTTCGCCGGCTACTTCGCCGACCACGGCATCACCCGCATCGAACGAGTGATGACCGACAACGCCTTCGCCCTACCGCCACAGCCGTGACTTCGCCGCCGCCCTGACCGGCCTGGGCGCCCGCCACGAACTCATCCGCCCGCACCGGCAAGTGTTCACCAGCAACAACGACCGCACACCGCACTCAGCCGCCAACCACCGACCGGCCGCCTGGCACCAACGTGACGGCCGAATACATCTAGGTGCGGAGGGAGTCGAGTAGGCGGGTCAGGGCGGCGGTGGTGTCGGGGAGGGCTTGGGGGGTGCTCGCCAGCCACAGGGCGGCCTCGTTCATGGCGCCGGACAGCAGGCGGGTCAGCGGGGCGGCGGGCTGCTTCGGGATGAGTTCCTTCTCGATCAGCTCCTCGACGGCCTCGGCCAGGTGGCGTGCGGAGTTGGCCTCGTCCATCGCGCGCCATTCGTTCCATCCCAGGACGGCGGGGCCGTCGATCAGCATGATGCGCTGGACGCCGGGGGCCGTGCTGGCGGTGAGGAACGCCTGGCAGCCGGCGGTGAACTGGTCCCAGGGGTCGTCGTGGGCCGCGGCGGCGGCCGCCACGTCGTCGCCGACCTCCCGTTGCACCTGTTCGAGTGCCGCGCGGAACAGGTCGGCCTTGCTCTCGAAGTGGTGGTAGAGCGCGCCCTTGGTGACACCCGCGGCGCGCACGATCTCCGACAGGCCCACCGCGCCGTACCCCTTGGTGGCGAAGAGGTCCCTGCTCGTGGCGACGAGGGTGCGCCGGGTGTGCTCGCGCTGCTCGGCTCTGGTGGTCATCTCGCTCCATTGACATACCGATGGTAGGTCAACTAGCGTACTCGACATACCATCGGTATGTGAAGGAGGTCGTCATGAAGCTGACCAGCTTCTATCCCGTCCTCGGCTCCACCCGTATCGAGGAGTCGCGCGACTTCTACACGCGGTTGTTCGGGTTCGAGGTGACGTTCGAGACGGACTGGTACGTCAGCCTGCGGCGTCCCGGCGACCCGCCGTACGAGCTCGCCCTGCTCGACCCGGGCCATCCGACGGTGCCCGAGGCCTACCGCAGGCCGGTGCGGGGGCTCCTGCTGAACTTCGAGGTCGAGGACGTCGACGCCGAGTGGGACCGGCTGGTGGTGGGGGAGGGGCTGACGCCCGAGCTGGAGATCCGGACCGAGGAGTTCGGCCAGCGGCACTTCATCGTCGCGGATCCCAACGGCGTGCTGATCGACATGATCAAGGAGATCCCGCCCGCCGGGAGTTACGCGGACGCGTTCGTCGGCGAGGCCGGCTCCTAGGAGAGGTACAGGGCGGCGAGCCTGGGCAGGCGGGCCTTCATCTCGGCGGTGTCGTCGAAGTCGAAGTTCCAGTCTCGTTCGAGGTCGCGGTATCTGATCGTGTAGGAGTCCGGCGGGAGGTCCTCGCCGGCCGCCTTTCTGTAGGCGTCCCAGGCGATGGCCAGGGTCGCCTCGCACTCGAGCTCCTCGGCGGCCTCCTGGACGACGGGAAGGTCCGCCAGCGAGTCGGGGTCGGCGACGGCGCGTTCGTGGACCTCCTGGCCCTGGGTGATCAGCCAGCCGCGGAAGTAGTCGAAGCCGTCGTCCGAGCATCCGCCGTTGATCAGGTAGGCGGCGGCCCAGAGCGGGTTGCGGTAGGAGTCGCTCAGGAGGTCCCACAGGGTCTGCTGAGCGGCGATGATCTCGGGGAGGGGCCTGGTGGTGAGGGTCCTGGTGACCGCTGCCGCCACCGCCTCGGCCCGTTCGTACTCGTGGTCGTACGCCGGGGTCTGCGCCCGCGCCTCGTCGATCAGTGCCCAGAAGGCCGTCGTGTCCATGGTGAACGATCGTGGCAGCCGGGGCTGACATCGCCGGAGGCGGTGGTCAGGCGACCGGGGTCCTGTCCTCGGCGGGAGGCTCGGCCGGGGTGCGGCGGCGGTAGGCGAGGTAGGCGGCGATCAGGGCGAGGACGGCGGCGCCCACGGCGGCGGCGATCAGCGGGGAACGGGCGGCGATCTCGAGCCAGCCCCAGACGAGCGCGTACCCGCCCAGCATGACCATGGACGTCCAGATGATCGAGCCGAGCACGGTGGCGGCCAGGTAGCGGGGGAGCG
This sequence comes from Spirillospora sp. NPDC047279, assembly GCF_040643285.1. Classification (NCBI taxonomy): domain Bacteria; kingdom Bacillati; phylum Actinomycetota; class Actinomycetes; order Streptosporangiales; family Thermomonosporaceae; genus Spirillospora; species Spirillospora sp. NPDC047279. The sequence continues at coordinate 411,718 of NZ_JBEYUA010000005.1, read as the reverse complement.
GCATGCGCGTGCCGCCCGCGGCGATGGGGATGGCGTGCCGGAGGCCCGCGACCCAGTGGGCGGCGAAGACGGCGAGCGCGCCGCGGCGGGCGACGATCTCCTCGACCCTGCGGAGGCGTTCCTCGCCGACGCGGCGGCCGAGGCGGGAGGTGTAGATCTTCGATCCGAGGCCCCGGCCGAGCCAGTAGTACGCCTGGCCGCGGACGAAGATGATCAGGATCGCGACGGCGAGCGCCGCCCACAGCGGCAGGCCAAAGAGGTCCTTGGGCATGGTGCGGGCGGCCTCGCTTCGTCCGATGGTGGTGCGTCCACGAGCTTAGGTGAACCTAACCTCGGGTGACCAGGCGGAAGAACGCGCGGATGTCGCCGACCAGTAGGTCCGGCGCCTCCATGGCGGCGAAGTGGCCGCCGCGGTCGAACTCCGACCAGCGCACCACCTCGTGCTCGCGTTCGGCGATGCGGCGGATGCCGGAGTCGGTGGGGAAGACCGCGACGCCGTGGGGGATCTTCGACGGCGGAACGGGACGTCCCCACTCGGCCGCGCCCTCCTTGTACAGGCGGGCGGACGAGGCCGCGGTGCCGGTCAGCCAGTAGATCGTGACGTCGGTGAGCATCTGGTCGAGATCGACCGCGTCCTCGGGCAGGTCGTGCGCGGGGTCGGTCCATTCCTTGAACTTCTCGGTGATCCAGGCGAGCTGGCCGGCGGGGGAGTCGTGCAGGCCGAACGCGAGCGTCTGCGGGCGGGTGGACTGGATCATCGCGTAGCCGGTGTGGTCACTGTCGTTGTAGACGCCGTAGCGCTCCAGCTCGGCCTCGGTGAGGCCCTCGGTCTCGTCCGGGGCGAACGTGGGGAAGCCGAGGCCGCCGTTGACGTGCACGCCGACGACGCGGTCCGGTGCGACGCGGCCCAGCTCGGGGGAGATGAGCGCGCCGGTGTCGCCGCCCTGCGCGCCGTACCGGTCATAGCCGAGGCGTTCCATCAGGGTCGCCCAGGCCCGGGCGATCCGGCGGAAGGTCCAGCCGGTGTCGCGGGTGGGCCCGGAGAAGCCGAAGCCGGGGAGGGACGGCGCCACGACGTGGAACGCGTCGGCCGGGTCGCCGCCGTGGGCCCGCGGGTCGGTCAGCGGGCCGATGACCTTCATGAACTCGGCGACCGAGCCCGGCCAGCCGTGCGTGATGATCAGCGGGAGGGCGTCCGGCTCGGGGGAGCGCACGTGCAGGAAGTGCACGTTCTGCCCGTCGATCTCGGTGGTGAACTGCGGATGCTCGTTCAGCGCGGCCTCGTGCGCGCGCCAGTCGTAGCCGTCGCGCCAGTACCCGGCCAGCTTCCGGACGTAGGCGACGGGGACGCCGTACGACCAGCCGACGCCGGGCAGCTCGTCCGGCCACCGCGTGCGGCTCAGGCGGTCGTGCAGGTCCTCCAGGTCCTGCTGGGGGACGTCGATGCGGAACGGGCGGATGTCGTTGTGGCTCATGTCCTCAACGTTAGGAAGGGGTTAGGACGGTTTCGGTCCTAGGTGTAGGGCAATCTTGAAGGCATGGTGGAGACCTCGGCGCGGCTGCTCAGGCTGCTCTCACTGCTCCAGACCCACCGCGACTGGTCGGGGACGGACCTGGCCGCGCGCTTGGGCGTCACGACCCGGACCGTCCGGCGCGACGTGGACCGGCTGCGCGAGCTGGGCTACCCGGTGCACGCGACGGCGGGGCGATCCGGCTACCGGCTCGGCGCCGGGACCGACCTGCCGCCGCTGCTGCTGGACGACGACGAGGCCGTCGCGGTCGCGGTCGGCCTGCGCACGGCGGCGGGCGGCACGGTCGAGGGCATCGAGGAGACGTCCGTGCGGGCGCTGGCCAAGCTCGAACGGGTCCTGCCGTCGCGGCTCCGGCACCGCGTGCACGCGCTGCAGTCGATGACCGTTCCCATGACGGGGGCGGAACGCGGCATCGACCCGGCCGTGCTCACCGCGATCGCCGCCGCGTGCCGCGACCACGAGGGCCTGCGGTTCGACTACCGCGCGCACGACGGCACCGAGTCCGTGCGAGCGGCCGAGCCGCACCGCCTCGTGCACTCCGGGCGCCGCTGGTACCTGGTCGGCTGGGACGTGGATCGCGGCGACTGGCGCACGTACCGCGTCGACAGGCTGCGGCTCCGGACGCCGAACGGGCCGCGCTTCGTGCCCCGGGACCCGCCGGACGAGGACGTCGCGGCCTACACCTCGCGCGCGATCTCCACGTCCCCGTACCGCTACCAGGGACGGTTCACCATGCACGCGCCGGCCGGGGAGGTCGCCGCCCTGCTGCCGCCCACGATGGGCACGGTCGAGCCGGTCGACGAACGCACCTGCACGCTGCGCTGCGGCGCCAACCTCCTGAACGAGCTGGCCGTCTGGGTCGCCCTCATGGACATCGCGTTCGACGTCCACGAACCGCCGGAGCTCGTCGACCGCATCCAGGCCCTGGCCGACCGGCTCGCCGAGGCGGCCACCCCCGCGGACGCCGAGCCGGGTTAGGGGCGGCCTCCGGTGCGGAGGGCGGTCAGCTCCGCCTCGACGTCGCGGACGTCGGTGCCCAGGTCGAAGGCGCTGAGCAGGTGCAGGTCGTCGGCGGTCTCGATCTCCAGGAGGCGGGTGTGGAGCAGGAGCCGCTGCCGCTCGTCCACCCGGATCGCGGTGACCTCCGGCCACGGGACGTGCCGGTGCCGCGCGTAACCGCTGATCACCGTCACGCCCTCGGCGTCGGCGCGCAGCCGGACGGGGGCCAGCAGGTCGCGCAGGGCGAGCGCGCCGGCGCCGATCGCGGCGACCCCGGCGAGGAACACCATCTGCCGGTCGTCGAGGGAGAGCAGCGCCAGCACGACGCACACCGCCGCCACGGCGCACTTCAACGCGGTCTGCGGCGGCGGCACCCGCCACCTGCGCTCCTCGGTCACGATCGCCACGCTATCCGAGCCTCGCGACCGGATGCGCGTGGCCGCCATGTTCAAGATCATGCATGTCAGGGGGGTGATGGGCGTTTCGGGCGGGCGCGCGGGCGTGTTCCGTCCCAGTTAAGGGCGGTCCGGCGACATTTATCGGGTGCACGGTTCGGTAGCGTCGTCCACATGCGACTGGGAGTGCTTGACGTCGGCTCGAACACGGTGCACCTGCTGGTGGTGGACGCCCACCAGGGGGCGCGGCCGCTGCCGGCGTTCTCGCACAAGGCCGAGCTGAGCCTGGCGGCCCTGCTGGACGGCGACCGGCTCTCGGCCGAGGGCGAGGAGCGGCTCGCCGGGTTCGTCGACGAGGCGTTGCAGATAGCCGAGGACAAGGGCGTGGAGACGCTCGTCGCGTTCGCCACCTCGGCGGTGCGCGACGCGGCCAACGGCGAGGAGGTGCTCGACCGCATCCGGGAACGTTCTCAGGTCGACATCAAGGTGCTGGCCGGGCCGGACGAGGCCAAGCTGACGTTCCTGGCCGTGCGCCGCTGGTTCGGCTGGTCGTCGGGGCGGCTGCTGGTGGTCGACATCGGCGGCGGCTCGCTGGAGATCGCGGCGGGCATCGACGAGGACCCGGACGTGGCGATCTCGCTGCCGCTGGGCGCCGGGCGGCTCACCCGCGACTGGTTCACCTCCGACCCGCCGTCCCCGGACGAGGTGCGCAAGCTGCGCCGGCACGTACGGGCCGAGATCGCGCGCCGGGTCGGCGAGGTGGTGCGGTACGGGACGCCCGACCACGCGGTGGCCACGTCCAAGACGTTCAAGCAGCTCGCCCGGATCGCCGGCGCCGCGCCGTCGTCCGAGGGGCCGTTCGTGCGCCGCACCCTCCAGAACGAGGCGCTGACCGAATGGACCGACAAGCTCGCCCGGATCAGCACCGAGGAGCGCGCCGGGATCCCCGGCGTCTCCGAACGCCGCGCGTCCCAGCTCGTGGCGGGCGCGATCGTCGCCGACGCCGCCATGGACCTCTTCGGCCTGACCCAGCTCGAGGTGTGCCCGTGGGCGCTGCGCGAGGGCGTCATCCTGCGCCGCCTCGACGTGATCACGAGCTGACGGCTCACCCTTCGGGGTAGACGGCGCCGGGGGCGAGGGAACGGCCGGCGTACAGCTCGGAGACGGTCACGAACGTGTAGCCCTGTCGTTCCAGCCGGTCGAGGATCCGCGGCACCGCGTCCGCCGACGAACGGTGCACGTCGTGCATCCGGATCACCGATCCCGGCCCGGCGTCCGCCACGACCCGGTCGGCGACGGCGGCGGGATCGTCGCCGGCCCGCGCGCCGGCGTCCACGTCCCAGCGGATCTGAGGCATGCCGATCGACCTGGCCACCTGGGAGACTGTGGCGTTGGTGGACCCGTACGGCGGGCGCAGCAGTGTGCACGCCCTGCCGATGACGGCGCGGACGGTCTCGTCGGTGCGCTGGACGTCGGTGGTGACCTGCATCGCCGGCAGGCGGCCGAGGTCCCGGTGGTTCTGGGTCAGGTTGCCGATCTCGTGCCCTTCGGCGGCCTGGCGGCGCAGCAGCGCGGGATGGGCGCCGGCGTTGACGCCGACGACGAAGAACGTGGCGCGGGCCCGGTGCGCGGCGAGGGAGTCCAGGACGCGGCCGGTGTACGGGCCGGGCCCGTCGTCGAAGGTGAGGGCGACGCACTTGGCCTTCGCGCAGTCGGCCGGGACGGGCCGGGGCGTGGGGGCGCCCCGCACGGGGCCGGACGTCGTGGTGTCCGAACGCAGGGCGAGGTCGGGCGGGGCCGCCGCGGCGGCGTCGCGGGCGCGCCGGCCGAAATCGGAGAGGAGCCCGTCGTGGGCGGCGCGCGGCACGGCGGTCGCGACCCGGCCCGCCGAGCCCGGGGCGACCGTGTAGTCGCTGAACTCCACGACCAGGTCGCCCTGCTCGTTGAACGCGATGGAGGTGAACGCGTCCGGCGTGACCCGCGAGGGGTTGGTCTCGGTGCCCAGCCGCTGCCGCACCGCCCGGGCCAGCGCGTCCAGCCCGGCCTTGCCGTCGATCAGGGCGGCGCTGGAACGGACCTTGCCCGTCCTGCCGTCGAACCAGAGGGTCCGCCGAGTCTCGCCGCCCGACGTCCCCAGGTAGTGGTCGGTCAGCAGCCGTACGCCGACGACGTCATGGGAGGCCGCCGTGAGCGACCACCGCACGTTGAGCTCCGGCACGTTCCCGCCGGGCAGGCCGCGCGTCCGCGAGGTGGCGGCCTTGAACGGCCTGATCTGGCCGTTCACCGCTTCGGCCAGCTCCGCCGTGAGGGGTTCGGCGCCGGGAATCCGCGGATACCCCGCGAACACGCGCCGCCGCCCGTCCTCCTCGCTGAGCGTCACCGCGGTCAGCCCTGACACCGAGCCGGAGTCGACCGTCTGCACGCCGGTCACGTCCGTGATCGTGCGCATCGGATCGGCGGGCACCGGCGTGCAGCCCGCGAGCGCCACGAGCGAGGCGAGTCCCAGGCCGAACAGCCGTTCACGTCTTGCCAACAAGCATCCCCCGACGCACGTCTAACGAACGTTGACCTGATGTGCCTGGTTGGTCAGCGTATGCACTAGAAGAGGGAAAAATGTCGTATCCGTTTTCCAGGGCCGAGAGTTTTACCAGGTGCCGGAACGGGCTTGGCGTAACGTTGACCCCGCCGGGCATCTGGCCGGACGGGGTCCTCCTCTGCCATCGTGTTCCCCACGGGGTGGGGTGCCGCGCTGCGGCCCCGGGTGCGAGGGGTGATCGCCATGGCTGACCGGCCGGGCACCGGATCGTTGCGCGACTTGCGTCCCGACGATCCCACACGGGTGGGTCCGTACCAGATCGAGGCCAAGGTGGGCGAAGGCGGCATGGGCGCCGTCTACCTCGGACGCGGCCCGGGCGGGCACCTGGTCGCGGTGAAGGTCGTCCGGCCCGAGCTCGCCGAGGACCGCGCGTTCCTGTCGCGGTTCCACGACGAGATGGCCAACGCCGAACGTGTCGCCTCGTTCTGCACCGCGCAGGTCCTCGACCACGGCGAGGACCTCGGCATGGCCTACATGGTCACCGAGTACATCGACGGTCCCTCGCTGCTCCAGCACATCAACGCCAACGGCCCGCTCACGCCCGGCATGCTGCACGGCGTCTCGGTCGGCGTCGCCGCCGCGCTGGTCGCCATCCACTCCGCCGGCCTCGTCCACCGCGACCTCAAGCCGAGCAACGTCCTGCTCTCCATCTCGGGCCCCCGCGTCATCGACTTCGGCATCGCCCGCGCGCTCGACGCCGCCACGTCCCACACCAAGACCGGCCAGGTCGTCGGCACCCCCGGCTACATCGCGCCCGAGCAGATCCTCACCCAGCAGGTCACGCCCGCCGTCGACGTCTTCGCCTGGGGCTGCCTCGTCGCCTACGCCGCCAACGGCCGCAACCCGTTCGGCACCGGCTCGTTCCAGATCATGGTCGGCCGCGCCCTGCACGCCGAGCCCGAGCTCGGCGCCCTCACCGACCCGCTCGCCTCCCTGGTCCGGGCCGCCCTCGACAAGGAGCCCGAACGCCGTCCCTCAGCCCGCGACCTCCTCCTCTCCCTGGTGGGCGGCAGCGCAGGAGAGGCCGAGCTCACCACCCACCTGGGCCAGTCCTGGACCTCCCCGCCCGCGCAGGAGGCTCCGGCGGGAGGGTCGTCCCCGGCCTCCGGGTGGCCTCTGCCAAGTGCTCCCGAGGCGGGACGCGCCCCGTCCGGCCCGGGTGACGGCGCCCACACCCCAGACCCCGGCGTGGCCGAGCGTCCCGCGTCCACACCAGGAGCCGCGCCGCGCGAGCAGGGACGTGAGCAGGGACGTGAGCAGGGACGTGAGCAGGGCGTCGCGCACGAGCAGGGAGCGGCCCCGCCGCCCGCGACGGAGCACGAACGCGGTGCGCCCGCCGGCGAGCCCGAGCGCGAGCCTGAGTCCGAGCCCGCCAGGGACCGTACGCCTGGTGCTGCCGGCCCGGTGGCCGCAGGCGCGTTCCCGCCCGGTGGCGGCGTTCCCGGGCCGGGAAGCACCCCCGCAGGTACGCCGGCACCTGCTGGGCGCCCCGAGCCCGGCGGCGCGCAGGCCTACGGTGCGCCCCCGGAGGCCGGACGCGGTGCGCCCACGCCTGGAGGCGCGCCCCCTGACCAGCGCGGCACGCCATCCGAGCAGCGCGGCACTCCTGAGCAGCGCGGCACGCCACCTGAGCAGCGCGGCACTCCTGAGCAGCGCGGCGCGGGCCCTGAGCAGCGCGACGCGGCGTTCGCGGCCGGTGCCGGTGCCGGTGCCGGTGCCGCTGCCGGAGCGGGCGGCGCGGCCCCCGCGCCGCCTGACCGCGGTGCGCCCGGCCAGGGGATGGCAGGCCAGGGAATGGCCGGGCAGGGGATGGCCGGGCAGGGGATGGCCATGCCGCCCGCCGGTCCGCCCCCTGGGCCGCCTCCGGCCGCCGGTCCTCCTCCTTTCGCCGGTCCGCCGCCGCCCCCGTGGGCGGGGACGCCGCCGGAGCACGAGACCCACCCGGCGGATGAGACGGTCACCGACCCCTCGTTCAGGCCCCGCGGTGAGCCTGAGGCGCCGACGCATCCCCCGCTGCTGATCCCGCCGCCGCGGCGCGAGGAGCCGCGGCGCAGGAAGGGCGTGGTCGTGGGCGCGGCGGCGCTGACGCTGGTCGCGGTGAGCGCGGGCGGCGCGGTCGCCTGGTCGCAGATGAGCGACGACAAGCCGACCAAGGGGGCCACGGCCGCGGGCGCGAAGGGGCCGGCGCCGTTCCCCACGCAGTCGATGTACGTGCGGATCGACAGCAAGCCGGGCTGGCCCACCCGGTGCTACGGCGACATCGGCCGCTACACGCCCGCCACCAAGGAGAGGGTGACGCTGCTCAGCGGGGCGACGTGCGACATGTTGCCCGAGCGCTCGCCCGACGGCACCAAGGTCGCGTTCACGCGCAGGACCGAGAGCGGCTCCGCCGTATGGATCATGGACGCGGACGGCGGCGACGCGCGCAAGGTCGGCGACGTGTCGGGCGGCCGGGTGACCTGGTCGCGGGACGGGACCAAGCTGGCGGTCCTGCGCAAGGACGAGAACGGCACGCCGCAGGTCTACACGATGGGCCTCAACGGGGAGTCGCCGGAGAAGGCCACCGACGACCCGGCCGCCAAGGACGACCCGATGTGGTCGCCGACCGCCGACACGCTGGTGTTCTGGAGCCAGCGCGGCGGAGACCAGGCGATCTACACGTGCGACCTGTCCAACCCGACGGCCGGCTGGAAGAGGATCACGCCCAAGGGGATCGTGGCGAACGACCCCGAGTGGTCGCCGGACGGCAAGCAGATCGCGTACACCCGCGGGAAGTACCCGAAGGGCCACATCTGGGTGGTGAACGCGGACGGCACCGGCCACCGGCAGGTGACCACGGGCTCGGAGCACGAGATGGACCCGAACTGGTCTCCCGACGGCCAGTGGCTGGCGTACGTGCGCGGCCCATACTCCAAGCCGTCGCTGCGCGCCATCCGCGTCAACGGCAACGACGACCGCTCGGTGTCCGACGGCACCGACATCGCGCACCCCAACTGGTGACTCCGGCGAGAGACGGGGTGGGCGAGACCGTCTCGCCCGCCCCGGTCAGTGGAAGTCGCGGGAACGGACCTTGCCGGGGACGGGCAGGCGGCGCAGGCGGGTCGCGCGGACGCTGGTGACGCCGTCGGCCCGCTCGAGGCGGCCGTTCACCAGGAGGGCCTGCGAGTCGACGGCCAGGCCGCGGTGCCGCTGGAACACCTGCGGCGGGCAGGTCACGTTGATGATCCCGGTCTCGTCCTCCAGCGTCATGAAGACGATGCCGCCCGCCGTCGGCGGCCGCTGCCGGTGCGTGACGAGGCCCGCGACGACGACGTTGCGCTCGCCGCGCACCGTCGCCAGCCGCCCGGACGAGAGCGCGCCGAGATCGTCCAGCGCCTCCCGGACGTGCGCCATCGGATGGGTGTGCGACACCCCGCTCGCCCACAGGTCGGCGAGCGTCTCCTCGACCGGGGTCATCGCGGGCAGCGACGGCGCCGCCGCTCCGGGCGTGACCCCTTCGAGCTGCCCGGGGCCCGTCCCGGCCAGGGCGCCGGCCGCCCACAGCGCCTCCCGCCTGCCGAGCCGTCCGGCCTCCCCGTCGCGGACGGGGAGGCCCGCGAACGCGCCGGCGGTGGCCAGGGACTCCAGCGCCGCCTGCGAGAGGCCAACGCGGCGGGCGAGGTCCTCCATGCTCGTGTACGGGCGGCCCGCGGCGATCTTCTCGGCCACGTCGTCGCCGAGGTTGCGCAGGCCGGTGAGGCCCATCCGGATCGCGGGCTGCGGCGTGCCCGGGGCGTGCGGGTGGTCGCTGTCGACGGGCACCGGCTCTTCCAGGGTGGGGTGGGCGCCGCTGGCGTTGACGTCCACCGGCCGGACCACGACCCCGTGGCGCTTGGCGTCGGCGTACAGCGACTGCGTGCTGTAGAACCCCATCGGCTGGTTGCGGACCAGCGCGGCGGTGAACGCGGCCGGGTGGTGCCGCTTGAGCCACGAGCTCGCGTACACCAGGTGCGCGAAGCTCTGCGCGTGCGACTCGGGGAAGCCGAAGCCGGTGAAGCCCAGGATCTTCTCGTAGATGTCCTCGGCGATGTCGGCCGGGATGCCGCGTTCGGCCATGCCCGACAGCAGCCGGGCGCGCAGCCGTTCGACCCGTTCGGGCGCGCGCTTGGCGCCCATCGCCTGCCGCAGCAGGTCGGACTCGGCCGGGGAGAAGCCCGCGCAGTCGACCGCGAGCTGCATCATCTGCTCCTGGAACAGCGGGACGCCGAGCGTGCGGGCCAGCGCGTTCTGCATGAGCGGGTGCGGGCAGTCGGGCGGCTCGGCGCCCTTGCGGCGGCGCAGGTACGGATGCACCGAGCCGCCCTGGATCGGGCCGGGCCTGATCAGCGCGACCTCGACGACGAGGTCGTAGAACTTGCGCGGCCGCAGCCGGGGCAGCGTCGCCATCTGCGCCCGCGACTCGACCTGGAACACCCCGACCGTGTCGGCGTCGCACAACATGTCGTACACCAGGCCGTCCTCGGACGGGATCGACTGCAGGTCGTAACGCTTGCCGTGGTGCTCGGCGACGAGGTCGAAAGCGTCGTGCAGCGCGGCGAGCATGCCGAGCCCGAGCAGGTCGAACTTCACCAGCCCGGCCGCCGCGCAGTCGTCCTTGTCCCACTGCAGGACGCTGCGCTGCGGCATCGTGGCCCACTCGATCGGGCAGACCTCGCCCACCGGCCGGTCGGCGATCACCATGCCGCCGGAGTGGATGCCCAGATGCCGGGGGAGCCTGGCCATGCGCCCGGCCAGCTCGGTCACCGCCTCGGGGATCTCGGCCTCGGACCCGACCGGGTCGCGCGGGTCGATGCCCTTGGACCAGGCGTCCTGCTGGCCGGGGGAGAAGCCGAGCGCGCGCGCCGCGTCGCGGACCGCCATCCGCGGCCGGTAGCTGATGACGTTGGCGACCTGCGCGGTGCACTTGCGCCCGTACTTGTCGTAGACGTACTGGATGGCCTCCTCGCGGCGGCGGTGCTCGATGTCGAGGTCGATGTCGGGCGGCCCGTCCCGGCCGGGCGACAGGAACCGCTCGAACAGCAGACCGTGCTTGACCGCGTCCACGCCGGTGATGCCGAGCGCGTAGCAGACCGCCGAGTTGGCCGCCGAGCCGCGGCCCTGGCAGAGGATGCCGCGGTCCTCGCACGCCTGGACGATGTCATGGACGATCAGGAAGTAGCCGGGGAAGCCGAGCTGCTCGATGACGTCGAGCTCCTTGGCGATCTGCGCGTACGCGCCGGGCGTGCGCTCGCGCCCGGGCGGCCCGTACCGCTTGAGCGCGCCCTCGGCCACCAGGTGCCGCAGCCAGCTCGCCTCGGTGTGGCCGTCCGGCACCGGCCAGTCGGGCAGGGCCGGCGCGACGACCTTGAAGTCGAACACGCACGACCGCCCCAGCTCCACCGTGCGTTCCAGGACGCCGGGGAAACGCGCGAGCCGCCGCGCCATCTCGGCGCCGCTCCGCACGTGCGCCGTCCCGCCCGCCGGCAGCCAGCCGACCATGTCGTCCAGGCTGCGGCGGGCCCGCACGGACGCGAGCGCCTGCGCCAGCCGGGCGTCGTGCCCCGGCGCGGCGAAGTGCACGTTGTTGGAGGCCACCACGTCCAGGCCGGTCCGGGCCGCGAGCCCGAACAGCAGATCGTTGTGGACGTCGTCGTCGGGCTGGTCGTGATCGATGAGCTCGACGAAGACGTTGCCGCGGCCGAACCTGTCCGCGAGCCGCCGCAGCTCACGTTCGGCGGCCTCCGGCCCGCCCGCCTCCAGCGCCGCGCGCACCGCGCCCTTGCGGCATCCGGTGAGGACCGCCCAGTGGCCGTCGTGCGCGCCCGCCAGCTTGTCGACGTCGTACACCGGACGGCCCTTCCGCCCGCCGTCGAGCTGCGCCGCGGTGATCACCGAGCAGAGCCGGGCGTAGCCCTCCTTGTCGCGGGCGAGCACGAGGAGGTGTTCGCCGGCCGGGTCCGGCTCGCCGGTCTGCGGCCCCGGCAGCCCGAGGCTGAGCTCCGCGCCGAAGATCGTGCCGACGTCCAGCTCGCGGGCGGCCTGGGCGAACTGCACCACCCCGTACATCCCGTCGTGGTCGGTGATCGCCATCGCCTCGACGCCGCGCCGCGCCGCCTCCTCCGCCAGCCTGCCCGGCTCGCTGGCGCCGTCCAGGAAGCTGAACGAGGAGTGGCAGTGCAGCTCGGCCCACGGCACCTCCGGCGCGGCCCGCCGCCGGGCGGCCGGCGGGTCCGGCGGGTCCGGCGGGCGGGGGAGGTCACGCTCGTCGCCTCCCGGCCCGGGCCGCGGCGTGTCCCCGTTCGTGCTCCACGACAGCTGCTTCTCGAAGTCCCGCCAGGAGATCGGCGGGTTATGCCACCCCACGGGCCGCCTCCTCAGTCATACGTCGCCTCCACCAGCCAGCGGCCGCCCTCCACCGCGAGCAGGCGGGCCAGCCCGTCGTCGGTCACGACCTGGAACCGGGCGCGCCGCCGGGACCGCGCGGAGTCCCACCAGCGTTCGTCGACCGGCCACGGCCCCGTCCACGACGTCACCACGGCCGCCCGGCCGCCGACCGTCACCATCGCGGGCGCCGCCGACACCGCGCAGCGCGCCGACACCACGACCGGCGCGCCCGACGCGTCCACGACCTCGGCCGGCGCCATCGACGGCGGCACCGACGCGGGCGCCGGCGCCGGGACGCTCCCCGGCCACGGCCCGTCCGGTACGCCGCCGGGGACCAGATCGCCCACCGGCACCTTCGTCACCCGCTCGCCCGGCCCGCGCCCGCCGGTCAGCACCGGCCGCGTGATGCCGCGGTGCCCGAGCAGCGCCTGGATCCGGTCGGCGGCGCGCGCGATCCGGTCGGTCACCGAGGTCTGGCCCCACAACGACTGCTGCCGGCCCTCGTCGGGGACGAGCTGGTCGGGCGTCAGCTCCAGCCACGCCACCCCGCCCCACACGGCGTCGTCGCCGTCGCCGAGCTCGATGCCGTCGGCGTCCACGCCGCCCTTGGGCCGGTCCGACCGCCACGCCGACAGCTGCCAGCGCACCCGTTCGGCGATGGCCAGCGTGGACAACGCGCCGTCGTGCCGCCACAACCGTTCGAGGACGTGCCCGTCGGCGAAGCCGGCCGTCACCGTCAGCCGGACGCAGGTCAGCCCGCCCGCGCCCAGCCCCTCGTGCAGCTCGCCGGCCAGCCGCTTGGCCGCGAACACCACCTGCTCGTCCTGCGCCGCGGGCGGGTCGAACTCCTCGCGCACCGACAGGTCGACGGCCATGTGCGCGGGCGCCAGCGGCCGCGGTTCGTCGCCGCGCGCCAGCCGCTGCGCCAGCGCGCCGTCCGTCCCGAACCGCCCGGCCACGTGCCCGGACGGCAGGCTCGCGAACGCGCCCAGCGTCCGCACGCCCAGCCGCTTGAGCAGGTCGGCCAGCTCCGGCCGGTCGAGCACGGTCAGCGGGTAGGGCGCCAGGAACGCCGCCGCCCCGCCCTCCGGCACCACCGTGCCGCCGTCCTCGGTACGGGCGGCGAGCTCCGCCGCGAACAGCCCGTCGGCGATCCCGGCGCCGCAGTCGAAACCCGCTTCGACCACCGCGTCCTGCACCATCAGCCGCAGCGACTCCTCGCCGCCGTAGAAGCGGGCGGGCCCGCGGGCCGCGATCGCGCACATGCCCGGCCGCACCACCTCCACCTTCGGCGTGAGTGCCGCCACCGCCTCCACGACCGTCTCGAACAACCGTCCTTCGGCGTCGGTGTCGCGTTCCGCGACGACCAGCTCGGGGCACCGCCGCTGCGCGTCCCGCACCCGCTGCCCGCGCCGCACCCCCTCGGCCCGTGCCGCCGCCGTGCACGCCGAGATCTGCCCCTGGACGACCACCGCCCCCGCCGTGGACGCCTCCACCCCGACCGCCGTCACCGGCCAGTCAGGGCACCACACCACCAGGACCCGGCTCACGCCCGCACCTCCGGGAACGGGAGGCCCGGCCGCGGAACGAGGTGCCCGCTCACGCGATCGCCTCGCCTTCCGGCTCGGGAACGACCTCCAGCGCGGGCCGGCGCCCCCCGCCCGCCTCGTGCGGGCCGCCCGGCTCGTGCGGACCGACCTCATGCGGACCGACCTCATGCGGGCCGACCTCATGCGGACCGACTACGTGCGGGCCGACTTCGTACGGTGCGGCCTCGTAGGGGGTCACCTCACCGTCCGGGCCCGGCAGCCACAGCGTGGCCCGCCGGCCGGTGCCCGGGGTGCCGCGGCCCTCCGCCACGACCTCCGCGCGGCGGCCCCGCAGGCGGCCGTGGCCGTCACCGAGACCGACCCACTCGGCCCGCTCGACGCGCAGGCGGAGGGCGGTGCCCGGCCAGTCGTGACCGGTCACCGTGAGGACGGAACCGTGCTTGCGGGCCAGCGCGGACAGGCGCCGCACGGCGGCCGTGCCCGGCCGCTCCGGCGGCCTGAGCAGGACGAGGTCGACCGCCTCGACCAGTGCGGCCACCACGTCGGGCCAGCGGTCGCCAGGCTCGTCCACCAGGAGCAGCCGTTCGGGCGCGGCCCCCATGCCCACGGCGGCGGCGACGCCGAACTCCGGCAGACCCACCACCGCGCACCACCCGCCCGTCTCGTTCTCACCGCCGTGCCGCGAGACGCCCGCGACGAGCGCCACGCCCAGCGACGCCGACCCCGTCACGCCCACGATCGATCCCGGCCGCAGGCCCGGCACGACCGGGCGCAGCGCCGGGAGCACGGGCACGAGACCGAGGCCGGACGCCGTCTCGAGGCCGAGGCTCTCGAGCGCCGCGGAGTTCGCCAGCGTGGCCCTCGCCAACGCCGCGTCCGACACCGGTGCCTCCCTGAGCCGACCCCTCCCCAATGTCGAACACAGGTTCGAAAATGTCAAGTTGTCGCAGGTCACAGCATGACCAAAAGAGGGCCCAAGCCCTTGCGCCACAAGGGAATCCGGCGCGGCGGGAGCCTGCGGGACGAGCGTGGACGATCTTGGTGCGGGCAGCGCCTATGCTGCGGCCATGGCGAACGACGTACAGGCCGTCGCATGGAACGGCGACGGGCTCCGGCTCATCGACCAGACCCTGCTGCCCGGCCGGCTGGACCACCTGGACGTCCGCGACGTCGACGCGCTCGTGGACGCCATCCAGCGGCTGGCCGTGCGCGGCGCCCCGGCGATCGGCGTCGCGGGCGCCTTCGGCGTGGCCATCGCCATGCGGCAGGCCGAACGCGAGGGCTGGGACCGGCCGGCGCTCCTCGCGGCCGTCGACCGTGTCCGCGAGGCGCGTCCGACCGCGGTCAACCTCGCCGCGGGAGTGGACCGGGTGACCCCGTTCATGGCCAAGGGCCCGGACGCCGTGATCGCCGAGGCCCAGGCGCTGCTGGACGAGGACGTGCGCGGCAACCGCGCGATCGGGGCCCACGGCGCCGACTGGCTCCTGGGCAGGGCCGACCGCCCCCTCCGCGTCCTGACCCACTGCAACACCGGCGCGCTCGCCACCGCCGGCTGGGGAACGGCGCTCGGCATCGTCCGCGAACTGCACGCACGCGACCGGCTCGACGTCGTCCACGCCGACGAGACCCGGCCCCTGCTGCAGGGCGCGCGGCTCACCGCCTGGGAGCTCGGCCACCTGAACGTCCCCTACTACGTCCAGGCCGACGGCGCGGCGGCCGGCACGATCCTGCGCGGCCTCGTCGACGTCGCGATCATCGGTGCCGACCGGGTCGCCGCCAACGGCGACACCGCCAACAAGATCGGCTCGGTCGGGGTGGCGCTGGCCTGCGCGGACGCCGGCATCCCGTTCGTCGTCGCGGCGCCGTGGAGCACGATCGACCTCGGTACGGCCTCCGGCGACGGCATCCCCATCGAGGAACGTTCCGGCGACGAGGTCCTGCACTGGGGCGGCGTCCGCACCGCCCCGGCCGGCGCCCGCGCGTTCAACCCCGCCTTCGACGTCACGCCCGCCCGTTTGGTGACCGCGCTCGTGACCGAAACCGGTGTGATGCACATCTCGGCCGGTGAGACCCCAGGTCGGCGCTGACTCCCCCTGTCAGGTCCGCCCGGCCTGTGCCAGTCTGCGCCCATGGGACTGACGGTGGCGGTGACGGGACCGACCGGTGAGATCGGCACGGCGGCGGTGCGCGCGCTGGAGGCCGACGAACGCGTCGAACGTGTGCTGGGCATGGCGCGCAGACCGTTCGACCCGTCCTCGCGCGGCTGGAAGAAGACCGGCTACCGCCAGGGCGACATCCTCGACCGCGCCGCCGTCGACGCCCTGGTGGCCGAGGCCGACGTCGTCGTGCACCTCGCGTTCATCATCCTCGGCTCGCACGAGGAGAGCGAACGCGTCAACCTCGCCGGCACCCGCAACGTCTTCGAGGCCACCCAGCGGGCCGGACGCCCGGCCCGCCTCGTCTACACGTCCTCCGTCGCCGCCTACGGCTACCACGCCGACAACCCCTCACCGCTGACCGAGGACGTGCCGCCGCGCGGCTCGTCCTCGCACTACTACTCGGCCCAGAAGGCCGCCTGCGAGGAACTCCTCAGCGGCCTGACCGTCCCGGCCTACGTCCTGCGGCCCTGCATCGTCGCCGGCCCCGAGGCCACGGTCCTGCTGCGCTCCATGCCCTGGGAGCAGCTCGCCGCCTACGTCCCCGGCCCGCTCCGCCGCCTGCTGGGCGCCCTCCCCGGGCTGCACCCCGTCCTTCCCGACCCGGGCGTGCGCTTCCAGCTCGTCCACCACGACGACGTCGCGAGCGCGCTGGCGGCCGCCGTCGCCGCCGACGGCCCGCCCGGCATCTACAACCTGGCCGGCGACGGCGAGCTCACCATCGCCGACTTCGCCCGCGCCATCGGCGCCTACACCGTCCCGGTCCCCCCTGAGCTGGTCGACCTCACCGCCGAACTGGTCGGCGTCCTCCCGCTCATGCCCTCCCAGGCCGAGTGGATCCACGCCGTCCGCCACCCGATGCTCATGGACACCACCCGAGCCCGCCGCGACCTCGGCTGGACCCCCCGGCACACCGCCCACGAGACCCTCACCGCCATGGCCGGGGAGAGGCGCTAGGCGGACGCGCCCGGCCGATCACGACCGGACGCGAACGTCCGGGCAGGCCCGGCGCGGGCCTGCCCGGACGTCGGGCGGATCCGGGATCAGACGAGGTCGTACCGGTCGAGGTTCATCACCTTGTCCCATGCGGCGACGAAGTTATGGACGAACTCCTCCTGCGCGTCGTCGCTCGCGTAGACCTCCGCGACCGCGCGGAGCTCGGAGTTGGAGCCGAAGACGAGGTCGGCGCGGCTGGCGGTCCACCTGACCTTGCCCGAGGCGTCGCGGCCCTCGAAGGTCTCGGCGTCCTCGGACGTCGGCTTCCACACCGTGCCCATGTCGAGCAGGTTCTCGAAGAAGTCGTTGGTCAGCGCCCCGGGGGTGTCGGTGAGGACGCCCAGCGAGGTCTGGCCGTGGTTCGCGCCCAGGACGCGCAGTCCGCCGAGGAGGACCGTCATCTCGGGCGCGCTGAGGGTGAGCAGGTTCGCCCGGTCGATCATGAGGAACTCGCCCGGCAGCAGGTTGCCCTTCATGAGGTAGTTGCGGAACGCGTCGTGCGTCGGCTCCATCACCTCGAACGACTCCACGTCCGTCTCCTCCTGCGACGCGTCGGTGCGTCCCGGTGTGAAGGGCACGGTGATGTCATGGCCCGCGTTCTTCGCGGCCCGCTCGACGCCGGCGCACCCGCCGAGCACGATCAGGTCGGCGAGCGAGATCCGCTTGCCGCCGGTCTGCTCGGCGTTGAACGCCTGCTGGACCTGCTCCAGCGTGCGCAGGACCGGAGCCAGCTCGTGGGGGTTGTTGACCTCCCAGCTCCGCTGCGGCTCCAGCCGGATGCGCGCGCCGTTGGCGCCGCCGCGCTTGTCGGTGCCCCGGAACGAGGCGGCCGACGCCCAGGCGGTGGAGACCAGCTGGGAGACCGACAGGCCCGAGTCGAGGAGCCGCGCCTTGAGGGCGGCCACGTCCGCGGCGTCGACGAGCTCGTGGTCCACCGCCGGGACGGGGTCCTGCCAGATCAGCGTCTCGGTCGGGACCTCGGGGCCGAGGTAGCGCTGGATCGGCCCCATGTCGCGGTGGACCAGCTTGAACCAGGCGCGGGCGAACGCGTCGGCGAACGCCTCGGGGTCGTCCTTGAAGCGCCGCGAGATCGGCTCGTAGATCGGGTCGTAGCGCAGCGACAGGTCGGTCGTCAGCATCCCCGGCTGACGGTTCAGGGTGCCGTCCTCGGGGTCGGGCACGGTGCCGGCCCCGGCGCCGTCCTTCGGCCGCCACTGGTTGCCCCCGGAGGGGCTCTCGGTCAGCTCCCACTCGTAGCCGAAGAGGAGCTCGAAGAAGCTGTTGTCCCACTGGGTCGGGGTCGGGGTCCAGGTGACCTCGAGGCCGCTGGTGTGGGAGTCCCGGCCCTTGCCGGTGCCGTGCGTGCTCTTCCAGCCGAGGCCCTGGTCCTCCAGCGGGGCGCCTTCGGGCTCGGGGCCGATGGCGTCCGCCGGTGCCGCGCCGTGCGTCTTGCCGAACGTGTGGCCACCGGCGATCAGGGCGACGGTCTCCTCGTCGTTCATCGCCATGCGGCTGAACGTCTCGCGGATGTCACGCGCGGCGGCGAGCGGGTCCGGGTTGCCGTTGGGTCCTTCGGGGTTGACGTAGATGAGGCCCATCTGCACCGCGGCCAGGGGCTTTTCCAGGTCGCGGTCGCCGCTGTAGCGCTCGTCGTCGAGCCAGGCGGTCTCCGGGCCCCAGAAGACGTCCTCGTCGGCCTCCCACGCGTCCTCCCGGCCCCCGCCGAAACCGAAGGTCCTGAGACCCATCGACTCCAGGGCCACGTTGCCGGCCAGGATCATCAGGTCGGCCCACGAGAGCTTCCGGCCGTACTTCTTCTTGACCGGCCACAACACGCGCCGGGCCTTGTCGAGGCTGGCGTTGTCTGGCCAGCTGTTGAGGGGCGCGAACCGCTGCTGGCCCGCACCGGCGCCACCGCGTCCGTCGCTGACCCGGTAGGTGCCCGCGCTGTGCCACGCCATCCGGATGATCAGCGGCCCGTAGTGCCCGAAGTCGGCCGGCCACCAGTCCTGCGAGTCCGTGAGCACGTGCGCGATGTCCCGCTTGACGGCGGGAAGGTCGAGGCTCCTGAACGCCTCGGCGTAGTCGAAGGACGGGCCCAGGGGGTTGGCCTTGGGGTGATGCTTGGCGAGAAGCCTGAGGTTGAGCTGCTCCGGCCACCAGCCGCGGTTGCCGCCACCCTGCGTGGGATGGGAGGCACGCGTGTGCGTGACGGGACAGCCGCCCCCGCCCTCCGGGGTCGGGGCGACGGTCTCATGGTTCTCGGACATGTGTTTCCTCCACGGAACAGAGGCGAATCAGGAACAGGAAGGGCACAGGCCCCAGTAGGTGATCTCGGCCTCGTCGATCGAGAAGCCGCCGTCGTCGGACGCGGTCAGGCAGGGTGCCTCGCCCACCGTGCAGTCGACGTCGGCGACGTCTCCGCACGACCGGCACACCACGTGGTGGTGGTTGTCCCCGGTCCGCGACTCGTAACGCGCGACCGAACCGGCCGGCTGGATGCGACGCACCAGGCCCGCGGCCGTCAGCGCGTGCAGCGAGTCGTACACGGCCTGATGGGACACCTTCGGCAGCTCTCTGCGCACGGCACCGATGATCGAGTCGGTGTCGGCGTGCGGATGCGCGTGCACCGCGCTGAGCACCGCCACCCGAGGACGGGTCACGCGCAGAGCGGATCCGCGCAACATCCGCTGGAAATCCAGAGGTGCGACCACGTCCCCCAGCCTGGGGCGATATCTTGAATCAGTCAAGTATATGAATCAATCCAGTGTGTCACATCAGTCCATCACGCCGCGCCTGCCCCGCGGCCGGGCCGGTAAACCCGCCCTCCTCGTTTCGCCGCCCGCGCGCTGGGAGCGGGTCGGGACCGGAGAGCATTGTCGGGCGGGTCCGACATGATGTGGTCCATGAACCCTGCGGTGCTGGAGGCGGTTCTCGAACGGGTCACGTACGCCAACGAGGACACCGGCTACACCGTCGCGCGCGTGGCGACGGAGCGGACGGGCGGCGACCTGCTGACGGTGGTGGGGGCGCTCCTCGGCGCGCAGGTCGGCGAGAGCCTCAAGCTGACCGGGCGGTGGCGGTCGCATCCCAAGTACGGCAAGCAGTTCGAGGTCGACTCGTACACGACCGTGCTCCCGGCGACCGTGCAGGGCGTCCGGCGCTATCTGGGCAGCGGCATGATCAAGGGCATCGGCCCGGTGATGGCCGACCGCATGGTCGAGCACTTCGGCGTCGACATCCTGCGGGTGATCGAGGAGGAGCCGGAACGCCTGATCGAGGTGCGGGGGCTGGGGCGCAAGCGCACGCGGCGCATCGCGGACGCGTGGGAGGAGCAGAAGGCCATCAAGGAGGTGATGGTCTTCCTCCAGGGCGTCGGCGTCTCGACGTCGCTGGCGGTGCGCATCTACAAGAAGTACGGGGACGCCTCGATCGGCACCGTGCGGCGGGAGCCCTACCGGCTGGCGGCGGACGTGTGGGGGATCGGGTTCAAGACGGCCGACACGATCGCGCAGGCGGTCGGCATCCCGCACGACAGCCCCGAACGTATCAAGGCGGGCCTGCAGTACACGCTGTCCGAGGCGGCCGACGACGGGCACTGCTTCCTGCCCGAGCCCAACCTCGTGACGGCGGCGGAGAAGATCCTCGACGTGCCGCGCACGCTGATCGTCCCGGCGCTGGACGAGCTCGCGGCCGAGGAGGGCGTGGTGCGCGAGCGGGTGACGGTCGGGGAGGGCGACGAGGCGACGGTGCCGGCGGTCTACCTGGTGCCGTTCCACCGGGCCGAACGGTCGCTGGCGCGCGGCCTCCGCGACCTGCTGGACGCGCGGGACGACCGGCTCGGCGCGTTCGCCGGGGTCGACTGGGATCGGGCGCTCGGCTGGCTCAGGGAGCGCACCGGCACGGAGCTGGCGCCCGAGCAGGAGGAGGCGGTCAGGCTGGCGCTGACCTCCAAGGTCGCGGTCCTGACCGGCGGCCCGGGGTGCGGCAAGAGCTTCACCGTGCGCTCGATCGTGGAGCTGGCGGCGGCCAAGAAGGCCGAGATCGTGCTGGTGGCGCCGACCGGGCGGGCGGCGAAGCGGCTGGCGGAGCTGACCGGGCACGAGGCCGCGACCGTGCACCGGCTGCTCCAGCTGCAACCCGGCGGGGACGCCAGGTACGACCTCGACAGCCCGCTGGACGCCGACCTGGTGGTGGTCGACGAGAGCTCGATGGTCGACCTGATCCTGGCCAACAAGCTGGTGAAGGCGATCCCGCGCGGTGCCCACCTGCTGCTCGTCGGCGACGTCGACCAGCTGCCGTCGGTGGGCGCGGGGGAGGTGCTCGCCGACCTGCTGAACGCGGAGGCGATCCCGCGGGTCCGGCTCACGAAGATCTTCCGGCAGGCGCAGGAGTCCGGCATCGTGGTCAACGCCCATCGGGTCAACCAGGGCGACCATCCGCACACCCAGGGTTATCCGGACTTCTTCCTGTTCCCGTGCGACGAGCCCGATCAGGCGGCCGAGCTGACCGTGGAGGTGATCGCCGACCGCATCCCGCGGCGGTTCGGGCTCGATCCGCGGCGTGACGTCCAGGTCCTCACGCCGATGCACCGCGGCGCGGCCGGCGCGGGCGCGCTCAACACCATGCTCCAGGAGGCGCTCACCCCGGAGGCCGGGCGTCCCGAGAAGCGCTACGGCGGGCGGGTCTTCCGGGTCGGCGACAAGGTCACGCAGCTGCGCAACAACTACGACAAGGGGGAGGCGGGCGTCTTCAACGGCACGGTGGGCGTCGTGACGGCGCTGTCGGTGGAGGAGCACACGCTGACCGTGCGGACGGACGAGGACGAGGAGATCGAGTACGCCTTCGACGAGCTGGACGAGCTCGCCCACGCGTACGCGATCACGATCCACCGCTCGCAGGGCAGCGAGTACCCGGCCGTCGTCATCCCGCTGACGACCGGCTCGTGGATGATGTTGCGCCGCAACCTGCTCTACACCGGCATCACCCGCGCCAAGAAGCTCGTCGTCCTGGTCGGGTCGCGGCGCGCGCTCGCGGCGGCCGTGCGGACCCCCGGCGCGGGACGCCGGCACACGGCGCTGTCCTACCGGCTGTCCGAGGACGGCCGCGCCGCGTCGCCGTCCCCGGCGACGCCGTCGCGCGCGTGACGTTCGATCGCGGCGCGGGAGGGCTCGGGGCGGTGATGGCCGTCGCCGCGGTGATCGCCGTGCTGGGCGCCGTCCCGGCCCTCGCGCTCCTGGCGCCCCGTCACTCCCTGACGGTCAGGGCGGCCAGGCGCACGCCGCCGAACGCGTCGGCGGTGACGCCCTCCAGGCGTTCCGACCAGACCAGGTGATCGTGCACGGTCCACAGCGGCATCGCGGGCATGTCGCGCAGCAGCGTGGTCTCGGCCAGCCGGGCCGGGGTCACCGCCTCGTCCGGCGTCGCGGCACGTTCGGCCTGCTCGATCAGGTCGAGCGCGCCGTCGTCGCCGTAGCCGGTGCCGATCCCGGCCAGCGGGGCGATCGCGGCGATCGGGGCCGGGTAGGCGGGGGCGGAGTGCACCACGAACGGCCCGTCGACCTCGCGGGCCTCCAGCGCCCGCGCCAGCTCGGCGGCGGGCACCGGCTTGGGGCGCGCGTCGACCTGGAGCCGCTTGCGCAGCTGGTCGGCCACGGCCTTCACCCAGGCGTCGTCGCCGGCCCCCGCCGCGTACCAGAGGGACAGCGGCCCGGTGAGGCCGCCCGCGTCCTCGAACAGTGCGGTGGACGCCGCCGGGTCGTGCACGCAGGGCCGGCACTGGCCCTCGTCACGGCGGCCCGGGATCACCCCGGGCGGCACCAGCGCGCCGGCCGGGCTCGTCTGGTAGCCGAGCGCGCCCTCCGACACCGCGTTGCGGTCGATCGCCATCGACAGGGCCTGGCGCACGGAGGGGCCGCCGAGGCGTTTCTCCCACTGCGGGAACGCCAGGTAGGTCGTGTCGCGGCCGGGCACGATCCGGTGCCGGCCGCGGAAGTCGGCCTCCATCGACTCGTGCCGGTCCGGCGGGACGGCGGTGGCCAGATCGAGGTCCCCGGACTGCACGGCCGAATACTGGGCGGCGGCGTCCGGCATGGCCCGGACCACGACGCTGCGCGCCCCCTCCCGGTCGAGCACGGTCCCGCTCCGGTCGTGCGTGCGCACCCGGAACGGCCCGTTGCCGATCGGCTTCCGCCCGTACGACGTCCAGTCGCGCGAGCGCAGCACCGTGTCCGGCATCGGCAGGAACGCGGGGTCGCCGAGCAGCGCCGGGAAGCCGTTCAGCGGCCGGTCGAGGGTGACCTTGAACGTGCGCTCGTCGACGACCTCGAGGCCGGCGATCCCTTCCCGCTTCGGCTTCGCGCCCTTGACGCGCGCGACGTCGGTCAGCAGCCGCGCGCCCGACCATCCCTCGCGCACCACGGCGGTCCAGGCGCCGGCGTACGAGGCGGCGGTGACCGGCGAGCCGTCGTGGAACCGGCCGCCCGCCCTGATCCGGACGGTCCACACCCTGCGGTCGCCGCTGGTGACCGACTCGGCGCCCGCGTTCACCGGCGCGCCCGTGCGCGGGTCGTAGGCGACCAGCCCGATCCACACGGCACCGGCGATCATCCGCCCGGTGGCGTCCCGGACGTCGCCGGGCACGAGCGTGGCCGGCGGCGCGGCGCCGACGGAGACCCGCGGATCGGCCGGATCGCTGAGCGCCCTCATCGCCACGACCGGGCTCACGAGCATCACCACGGCCCCGGCGAGCAGAGCGGCGGTACGGGTGCTGCTCTTCACGCCGGTGAGCGTACGGCACCATCGGCGCGCGGGGCCACGCGCGCCGATGACGCCGCGCGCGGCACAAAGCGGCCACGGCCGGGAGAGGCCGTGACCGGGCGCCGTCCCCCCTGGTGCGGGCGTTCGGTCAGCAGCTCACATCCCGGGGCGGTATTCCTTGTGAGAGTTAGCCCCTTGATCATCTTGATCGTTCCGGTGAGACTTGCCTCGGCGACATCCGCGACCTGGAGGCACGAATGTTCCCTGAACGTCGAAGGAGACGTGCCCTCTCCGGCAGCGTCGCCGCCGCGGCGGCCGCGGTCCTGCTGGCCGCCGGGACGGCGTGGGCGTGCCCGCCCGACCCCGGCGCGTCCCAGACGAGGACGACCGGCGCGGCGACCGCGCGGACGGCGGGGGAGGGGCGCGACCTCGGCTCGCACGCCGGCCACGGCCCGGCCGAGGTGGGCAAGACCTCCGCGAACGTGTCCGACGCCGTCAAGGGCGTGGAACGCGTCGGCAACGTGCCGGACGCCAAGGAGGCCACCTCCCTGGTGTTCATGGACTACGGCAAGGGCCGGCACAAGCGCGAGATCATGTTCGTGAGCGGCCGGTTCGGGCTCAAGGCCTACGACCTGTCCGCCGACCCGCGCGTGCCCAAGCTCGTCGGCTCGTTCGACCTGCCCGGCTTCTGGCAGGGCGAGGACACCGAGGCCGACCACAAGCGCAAGATCATCTACCTGTCCCGCGACCCGCGCGCGTTCGGCGGCACCACCAACACCGGCGAGTCCGGCGTCTACGTCGTCGACGTGTCCAAGCCGGAGAGCCTCAAGCAGATCGCCTACCAGGTGCTGCCGGCCGGCCACACCACCTCGTGCGTCAACGACTGCCAGTACCTGTGGACGGGCGGCCCGGCCAAGGCCGACTGGCAGCCCGCCGACTGGGGCGGCCGGCCCGTCTGGGTGACGGACGTGCGCGACCCGCGCAAGCCGAAGGTCTTCCCGGACCCGATCGACACCGGCCGCAACGACGGCAAGACCGACTACACCCACGACATCCAGGTCGACTCGTCCGGCATCGCCTGGGCGTCGGGGCGCGGCGGCGTGCGCGGTTACCACACCTCCGGCGTGCGGTACGACCCGGTGGCCAAGAAGGTCCGCAAGGCGACGCCGTGGAACCCGGTGCCGTACGCGGGCGGCGGCATCGACGAGGCCACGATCAACTCCTCGTTCATGCACAACAGCTTCCGCGGCGTCGGCCGCACCGCGAACCAGGGCCCCGACCCGCGCAAGTGGGGCCACGGCCAGACGCTCATCATCACCGAGGAGACCTTCAACGACGGGTGCGCCAACGACGGCCTGCTGGTCATCGCCTCGCTCAAGGGCTCGTACGGCGGCCAGGGCTGGCGCTCGACGCCGGAGAACCCGTTCCGCCTCCAGACGCTCGGCACCTGGAGCGTCGCGGGCAAGGAGGGCAGCCGTCCCGACACCGACGACTGCTCGGCGCACTACTTCGACATCAAGAACGGCATCCTCGCCCAGGCGTTCTACACGCAGGGCACCCGCTTCCTCGACGTGCGCGACCCGACCGACATCAAGCAGATCGCCTACTACCGCCCGGACGACGCGCGGACCTGGGCGGCCTACTACCACGGTGACTACATCTACGTCGCCGACCACGCCCGCGGCATCGACGTCCTGAAGGCCTCCTTCTGACGCGGAGCCCGGCACGCCATGGGCAAGGCGGGCCCGCATCCCGGAATGATGGGTGCGGGCCTGCGAAAGGCGGCCCAGGCCGTCACCGATGCCAATGGAGGCAGATCGTGACCTCGCTCCCGGGCCGCACGGCCCGCTCCCTCGCCGCAACCGCCGCTCTCGCACTCCTCACCGGGGCGTTCGCCGTCCCCGCCCAGGCCGCACCGGCCGCTTCGAACGCCGTGGCGGCCCGGACCGCCGCCGCCCAGGCCGGCGTCCGGCTGCACTCCAACGCCGAGCTCGCCCGCGCGCTCCAGCGCATCGCGCGCTCCAGCGACGGCCGCGTCCGGGTCCGCAGTGTCGGCACCAGCAACGAGGGCCGGCCGCTGTGGTTCGCCACGCTGGGCACCGGGCCGAAACGGCTGATGTACGTGACGCAGCAGCACGGCGACGAGCCCCTCGGCACCGAGTCGGCGCTCCAGGCCCTCGCCACGCTCGGCGTCTCCAACGGCAAGGAGGCCCGCCGGCTGCGCTCGAAGATCACTCTCGGGATCCTGGTGCGCGCCAACCCCGACGGGCACGAACGGCAGTGGCGCTACAACTACGACCCCGACGCCGACCCCGAGTACGGCGAGCCGGGCAAGGGCTACGACATCAACCGCTACCACAACCCGGGCATGGCGCCCGCCGACAACCCGGTGCCCGAGGCCGCCGCGATCCGGCGCGCCCACGACCGCTTCCGGCCCTCGATCATGGTCGACTACCACATGCAGGGCCGGTACGCCTTCCCGCCGCCCGACGGCCGCGAGATCACCACGTCCATCCTGTGGCCGACCAACGTCACCGTCCCGGCCGCCGCGCTGGCGAGTTCCAAGCAGGTCGGCGTCCGCGTGTACAACGCGTTCACCCGGGCGGGCGCCGTCGTCTCCCAGTACCCGGGCGGCGACTACGAGGGCATCGCGCGCAACGCCTACGGCATCCTGGGCGGCGCGTCGCTGCTGGTCGAGCTGAGCAACCTGCCGCCCGAGCGGCAGCGGTTCCAGGTGTGGACCGCGTACGTGTCGATGGTCGACCTCGCGCACGCCGCCGGCTACGGGCTCCTGGACGGCATCGACCCGGCGGACGCCGACGAGATCCCGCTTCGCGGCCCCGAGATCCCCGGCACGGCCGACGCGCGTTCCGCCCACGCCCACGAGTCCTGATCTCGCTTCACCGGCGCCCGTCCCGTACGCGGGGCGGGCGCCGTCACGCGTCGTCCGCCGGACGGTTCAGCTGGAGGCCTGCTCGGGGACGGTGCGCCTGCGGGCGCGGAAGGCCGCGACGTTGGTGCGGTTGGCGCACGTCTCCGAGCAGAAGCGGCGGCGCCCCGCCTTGGAGGTGTCGGCGTAGACGTTCTCGCACCCGTCGGCGGCGCACACCCCGGTGCGCCCCAGGCCGTACTGGCAGACCAGCTCCGAGAGCTTCATGAGGGTGGCGGCCCGGAAACGTTCGACCAGCCGCGAGGACGGCGGCGCGTAGTGCATGTGCAGGCCGTGCGGCTCGTGGTTGGCGATGTGGGGATGCATCGGGATCGCGAGCATCAGGGCGTTGAGCAGGCCGGTGGCCTCGTCGAGCTCGGTGGCCTCGAAGAACGGCCGCAGCGTGCGGCCCCACTCGCGGAACACCTCCGCGTCGGCGGGCTCGAACTGCTCCCAGAAGAACTCGTTGACGCGCAGGAGCTCGCGCAGGGCGTCCTCGCCGCCGTCGCCCTCGCGCGTGGTGACCGCGTTCACCAAAGCGACCGCCGCCGCCACGGCCTTGCTCTTGTATCCGGTGATCTGCGTTGCCATTGCCCCGACTATCGCACACGACGTCATCAGTAAGTGTTATTGTACCTAAGAGTCTTACTCAACTTTAACCCTTACACGGGACACAGGGACGGGATCACGGTGGACGACGACTGCCCACGTTGCGGATGGCCGAGGGACGAGACCTACGAAGTGCTGTCCAGGCACCTGACGTCCGACGGCGTCGTCAGTTACACCCGCTGCGCCTGCGGTGACGTGCAGGTGCGCTTCCAGCCCTACGACACCGGCAAGATGATGGCCGCCGGGGACTTGTCGCGGTCGCCTAGTTGACGGATCATCCGCACAACCGATGATTCGGGGGCACGGCACCGCCTGGGAGGCGACACATGGCCGATTCCGCCCGTCCCCCCGATCCCTCCGACCCCACCGCCACCGTCGAAGCCCGTCCGCTCGGAGTCAGCCGGCCCGACCTGGCCCTCGCCGACCTTCCCACCCCGGAGGAGGTCTTCGGCGTCCGGCGGATCGGCCCGCGCGAGCTGTTCCGCTACGCGCTCGGCCCGAGCCTGATCGCGCTCGGCATCTCCATCGGCAGCGGTGAATGGCTGCTGGGCCCGCAGGCCGTCGGACAGTACGGCTTCGAGGGCGTCGGCTGGGTCATCGTCGTGTCCGCCGTCCTGCAGACGCTCTACAACATCGAGAGCGCGCGGTACGTCGTGGCGACCGGAGAGGCGCCCGTCGTCGGCTGGGGGCGGGTGCCGCCCGGCTGGAAGTTGTGGGTGCCGCTCTCCGTCTTCGTCGTCCTGTTCGCGTTCATCGCGGGCGGCTGGGCGGCCGCGGCGGGCCAGGGCATGTACGCGCTCGTGCACGGCGAGGTCCCGGCCAAGGGCGCCGAGGAGCCCCGGCTCTGGGCGATCGCTCTGCTGGTGCTGGTCTTCCTCATCACCGCCGCGGCCCGGCGCATCTCGCGGTCGCTGGAGCTGGCCAACTGGCTGATGGTCGGCACGATCCTCGCCGGCCTCCTGCTCATCGACCTGTTCATCGTCCCGTTCAGCGGCTGGTGGGAGGGCATCAAGGGGTTCGTCACCCCGGCCGCGCCGCCCGAGGGCATCACCGCCACCCAGCTCGGCGGGCTCGCGGGCTTCACGGCACTCGCCTCCGGCCTCAACTGGTACGTGATGGGCCACTACCGCGACAAGGGCTACGGGATGGGGCACCGGGCCGGATACATCTCCGGGCTCCGGGGTGAGCGCATCAAGCTGCTCGACAGCGGCGTGACCTTCCCCGACGACGAGAAGAACGCGGCGCTGTGGAAGCGCTGGTACCGGCTGCTGCGCACCGACATGTGGGGGATCTTCTTCGCCGGCGCCATGCTCGGCATGCTGCTGCCCACCATCCTGATGGCGCGGGCCGTCGAACTGTCCGGCGAGAAGCCGACGACGGCGAACGTGCCGACGTTCGTGGCGTCGGCGCTCGGAGACGAGTACGGCCAGTGGCTGTTCTACCTCGCGCTGCTGCTCGGCGTGCTGATCCTCTTCTCGACGCAGCTCGGCATCTTCGAGGCCATGGTCCGGGTGACCACGGACGCCGCGCACGCCACCAGCCCGCGGCTGCGGGCGCTCCTGGAGGGCGACCCGCGCCGCTTCTACTACCCGTTCATGCTGGTGCTGCTGGTGATCATCTCGATCATCCTGCATCTGGCGCTGCCGGTGAACCTGGTCCAGTGGTCGGCCAACATGGTCAACCTGGGCGCGCTGATCTACCCGTTCATGCTCATCTACCTCAACAGCAAGCTGCCGAAGGCGGCCCGGCCGAGGCTGTGGCACCACGTGGTGCTGGTGCTCAACTTCCTGTTCTTCGGGTTCTTCTTCGTCAACTTCGTCGCGGACTTCCTCGGCGACCCGCTGATCACGTTCTAGCGCTCAGTGCCGCCAGCGGGTGGCCGCGGTGATCTCCTCCGGGGAGGCGCCCTCGAACAGCGCGATCTCGCCGCGCCGGACGGTGACGATCGTGTCGGCGAGCGCCTCCCCGAAGGCCGCGCCGAGCACCGCGTCGTCCTCGAACGCCGTGACGGCGTCCTCGAGCGACGCGGGCAGCGCGGTGACGCCCCGCGCGCCGCGTTCGGCGGCGGTCAGCGTCGCGGGGTCCACGTCCACCGGGGCGGGCAGCGACGCCTCCGCCGCGATGCCGGCGCGGCCCGCCGCGAGCAGGCCCGCGAGGGCGAGGTACGGGTTGGCGGACAGGTCGAAGCACTTGACCTCGAGGTTGGCCGCCGACGCGCGCTCGCCCAGCGCGCCGGTGACGAAGCGCAGCGCGGCCTCGCGGTTCTCCCGCCCCCAGCAGGCGAACACCCCCGCCCAGTGGGACGGGACGAGCCGCAGGTAGCTGGCGACCGACGGCGCGCCCACGGCCAGCAGCGCGGGCAGATGGCCGAGGACGCCCGCGGCGAACGCCTCGCCCGCGGCGGCCATGCCGCACGGGCCGTCGCCGCCCGCCATCGTGTTGACCGGGCCCTCCGCCGGGTCGTCGCGCCACAGGCTCAGATGGACGTGGCCGCCGTTGCCGACCGAGTCGGGGAGCACCTTGGGGGAGAACGAGGCGGCCAGGCCGTGCTCGAACGACACCGCGCGGATCGTCTCCCGCACCAGCACGGCGGTGTCGGCCGCGCCGACCGGGTCCTCGGCCGCCACCGACAACTCCAGCTGGCCCGCGGCGTACTCGGGATGCAGCTGATCGACCGAGACCCCGGTCGCGGCGAGCGCCCTGAGCAGGTCGCGCAGGTAGCCCGACAACTCGGCGATGCGCGTCATGCCGTACGCGGGGCCGTTGCACGCCGGGGTGAAGTCGTCGTCACCCTCGCTGTCGCCGTCCGACACCGCCCACTCGATCTCGAACGCGGCACGGACCGAGTACCCGAGCTCCGCCAGGCGTGCGGTCTCGCGCCGCAGCGCCCCGCGCGCGTCCACCGGATGTTCGCCGCCCTCCTGCGTGAACCGGTCGGCGGGCGCCCACGCCCAGCCGGGCAGCGCGGCGAGCGGGACCAGCCGGCCGAGGTCGGGGTGCAGCCGCAGATCACCGGTGGGCCCGCCCACGTACCGGCCGGAGACGATCGAGTCGTCCAGCAGGAAGACGTCGAAGACCGGCGACATGCCCACGCCCCACGACGCGGCATGCTCCAGGCGCTCGACGGGAACGGTCTTGGTGCGGGTGATGCCGCCGACGTCCACCCAGGTCAGGGCCACCGCGGTGACGTCATGGCCGGCGAGCTCGGCGGCCTTCTCGGCGGCCCGTGCGCCGAGCCTGCCGCGCTCGTCCCGGTCGAGCGTCCGATCTCCGGCTGAGGTGCTTTCCACGGTGGGGCTCCCGGTCAGAGGATGGCGTGCGGGGTCGTCGGTACGGGGAAAGCGTACGGAGACGACCGGCCGTATTCACGGAAGGAGAGGTGCGGGTGCTGCAAAAGCTGGAATCGCTGCGGCTGGTCGACCACCACTGCCACGGGGTGCTCGCCCGCGACCTGTCCGGCAGGGCGGAGTTCGAGGCGATGCTCACCGAGTCGGCCACGGCGGGGGCGGAGCTGGGCGGCAGCCTGTTCGACTCGCAGATCGGGTTCGCGGTGCGGCGGTGGTGCGCGCCCGTGCTCGACCTGCCCGCGCACGCGCCCGCCGACGACTACCTCGCGCGCCGCGCCGAGCTGGGCGCCGCCGAGGTGAACGCGCGGTTCCTGGCGGCCGCCGGGCTCGACGCGCTGTGCGTCGACACCGGCTACACGCCCGAGGCGCTGACGGAGCCCGCCGAGCTGGGCAAGCTCGCCGGGGACAGGCCGGCCTTCGAGATCGTGCGCCTGGAACGGCTGGCCGAGGACGTGGCCGCCGGCGGCGTGAGCGCCGTGGGCTTCGCGGCGGAGGTGCGGTCCCGGCTGGACGCGCGCGGCCGGGAGCCGCAGGTGGTGGGCTGCAAGTCGATCGCCGCCTACCGGGCGGGCCTGGAGATGGCGGGGGAGCGGCCGTCCGACGGCGAGGTGGCGGTGGCGGCCGGACGGCTGCTGCGCGAGGCCGAGCGCGCGATGGCCGGACGGAGCGGGCCGCCGCGCGTGGAGGAGGAGGTGCTGCACCGCTTCCTGGTGTGGTGCGCCGTCGACCGCGGCCTGCCCGTGCAGTTCCACGTGGGGTACGGGGACGCCGACGCCGATCTGCGCCGGGGCGATCCGCTGCTGCTGACCGGGCTGCTGCGGGCGCTGGCGCCGACGGGCGTGCCGGTGATGTTGCTGCACAACTACCCGTTCCACCGCAACGCGGGCTACCTCGCCCAGGTCTTCCCCAACGTGTTCGTGGACGTCGGGCTCGCCACCCACAACCTGGGGCACCGGGCTCCCGCGCTGATCGCCGAACTGCTGGAGCTGGCCCCGTTCGGCAAGGTGCTCTACTCCTCCGACGCGTTCGGGCTGGCCGAGCTCTACCACCTGGGCGCACTGCTGTTCCGCCGCGGCCTGGCCGGTCACCTGGCCTCCGGTGTCGAGGAGGGCGCGTGGACCGGGGAGGACGCGGAGAGGGTGGCCGGGCTGGTCACCGCGGGCAACGCCCGCCGTGCGTACCGGCTCGGCGGCGCGTAGGATGCGCAGCAAGATTGTTTATGTTTCAACTAGAGGGGGCGCCATGTCCGTGACCGTCCGGGACAATCCCGAAGCGAACCGGTTCGAGGTCTTCGACGGCGACGACCTGGCCGGGTTCGCCGAATACCGCCTGCACGACCAGGTCATCGACTTCACCCACACCGAGGTCGACGACGCGTTCGCCGGGCGCGGGCTGGCCGGGCGGCTGGTCGGAGCGGCGCTGGACGAGGTGCGGGGGCGCGGGCTCGCCGTGCGGCCGTACTGCCCGTACGTCAACAAGTTCATCGCCAAGCACGAGGAGTACCTCGACCTCGTCGCCGCGGGAGATCGCGCCGAGTTCAAGCTCCCCGCGGCCGGGGAGGGCGCGCAGTGAGCGACCTCGACGCAGCGCCGCGGCTGGCCGAGTGCGGCGGCCGCGCCGGCGTGGCGGCCGAGCCGGTGCGCGAGCTGCTCCAGGGCCGCTCGGTGCCGCTCGGCGAGAGCACCGAGGTGCGCCGGCTGCTGCCGACGCTGGGCCGCCGCATGGTCGGCGCCTGGTGCTTCGTCGACCACTACGGCCCCGACGACATCGTCGACCGGCCCGGCATGCAGGTGCCGCCGCACCCGCACATCGGGCTGCAGACGGTGAGCTGGCTGCTCGGCGGCGAGGTGCTGCACCGCGACAGCCTCGGCAGCCTGCAGACGCTCACGCCCGGCACGCTCGGCGTGATGACGGCCGGGCACGGCATCGCGCACTCCGAGGAGTCGCCCGCCGCCCATTCCCCGCTCCTGCACGGCGCGCAACTGTGGGTCGCGCTCCCAGACGGGGCGCGGGCGACCGCGCCGGCCTGGGAGTTCCACGGCGACCTGCCCGTCCTGGAGGACGGCGGGACGCGCACGACGGTCTTCATGGGCGAGATGGCGGGCGCCCGTTCGGCGGGCACCACGTTCTCGCCGCTGGTCGGCGCCGACGTGACCCTGGCGGCGGGCGGCGGCACACGGCTGCCGCTGGAGCCCGACTTCGAGTACGCGGCGCTCACGACCCTGGGCGCGGTCAACGTCGACGGAGTCGACCTGGCCCCCGGCTCGCTGCTCTACCTGGGCTGCGGCCGGTCGGAGCTCCAGGTGAGCGCCGCCTCACCGGGCCACCTGCTGCTCCTGGGCGGCGAGCCCTTCGACGAGCAGATCGTCATGTGGTGGAACTTCGTCGCGCGCAGCGGCGAGGAGATCGGCGCCGCACGCGCCGACTGGACGAACGCCGACGCCCGCTTCGGCGAAGTCCACGGCTACGCCGGCGACCGGCTCCCCGCCCCGCCCTTCCCGTCCACCCGCCTCAAACCCCGTGGCCGCGTCCGCTGACCGTCTCAGGCGGCAGGCGGTCCCGGGCGCCCGGGGCGAACGCGCGGGGCACCGTCTCCACGTCGGCCGGGATCCGCGGCATAGGCTGGCGTGGCGGGGGGACTTGATCTTCATGGATGTGCGGGTGGCAGAGATGGGCCGGAGAACCGGGGGCGATCGTGTCGGCTGAGCGGCTGGTCGTCGTCGGGGGAGACGCGGCGGGGATGAGCGCCGCCTCGCAGGCACGGCGTCGGCGCCCGGCGTCCGAGCTGGAGATCGTCGCGTTCGAGCGCGGCCATCACACGTCCTACTCGGCCTGCGGCATCCCTTACTTCATCGGCGGTGACGTCGAGGAGATCGACGACCTCGTCGTGCGGACCCCGGCGGAGTTCCGCGAGCAGCAGGACATCGACGTGCGGATCCGGCACGAGGTGGTCGAGATCGACCTCGACCGGCGCGCCGTGCGCGTCCGTGACCTGGAGGCCGGCGGCGAGCGCTGGGAGGGCTTCGACAAGCTCGTCGTCGCGACCGGCGCGACCCCGCGCCGGCCGCCGATCGACGGCGCCGACGCCGGCGGGGTGCACGGCGTGCAGGTCCTGGACGACGGCCTCGCCATCCGCCGCGCGCTCGACGAGCACAAGCCGCGCCGTGCCGTGGTCGTCGGCGGCGGCTACATCGGGCTGGAGATGGCCGAGGCGCTCGTCAAGGAGGGGCTCGAGGTCAGCCTCGTCGACGGCGCCGCGCAGCCGATGCGGACCCTCGATCCGGACATGGGCGCGCTGATCGCCGACGCGCTGCGCGGTCTCGGCGTCACGCTCCACCTGGAGGAGACCGTCGAGGCGTTCGAGACGTCGGACGGCCGTATCCGGGCGGTCGTCACGCCGGGGCGCACGCTCGACGCCGACCTGGTCGTCCTCGGCATGGGCGTGCGGCCCAACAGCGGGCTCGCCGAGGCCGCGGGCATCGCCGTCGGGCCGACCGGCGGCATCGTCACCGACCGCCGGATGCGCACCAGGGCCGAGGGGGTGTGGGCGGCGGGCGACTGCGTCCAGACCCGGCACCTGGTGTCGGGGGAGCCGATCGCGATCGCGCTCGGCACGCACGCCAACAAGCAGGGCCGCGTCGCGGGCGTCAACGCCGGCGGCGGCTACGCGACGTTCCCCGGCGTCGTCGGCACCGCCGTGGCGAAGATCTGCCACTTCGAGGTCGCCCGCACCGGCCTGAACGAGGCCGAGGCGGCGTCCGCCGGGTTCGAGACGCTCAGCGTCACCGTCGAGTCGACCACCCGCGCGGGCTACTACCCGGGCGCCACGTCCATGAAGACCAAGCTCGTCGTCGAGAAGCGGTCCGGGCGGCTGCTCGGCGCCCAGATCGTGGGCGAGGAGAACGCGGCCAAGCGCATCGACGGGCTGGCCATCGCGTTGTGGAACGGGATGACCGCCGAGCAGATGACCGGTCTCGACCTCGGTTACGCGCCGCCGTTCTCGCCCGTCTGGGACCCGGTGCTCATCGCCGCCCGCAAGGCCGCCGAACGGGTCGAGCAGGCCGGCTGACCGATCACCTTTGAGGTCTGGCGGGACCGGCGTCGATCTCTTATATTCGTACCCGAATATACGAGCGCGAATGGAACCGCGATGCCGGCACGACGCACGAACACGAGCCCGCTGGCGCTGGCCGTGCTCTCCACGCTCATGGACCGGCCGATGCATCCGTACGAGATCGCGCAGCTGCTCAAGCACCGCGGCAAGGACCAGAGCATCAAGATCCGCTACGGCTCGCTCTACACCGTCGTCCAGAACCTGGAGGACCGGGGCCTGGTCGAGGCCGAGGGCACGGCGCGCGAGGGTCGTCGCCCCGAGCGCACCGTCTACCGGATCACCGACGCGGGCCGAGCCGAGCTCGTCGGGCGCCTGCGCGAGCTGGTCCGCGAGCCGGTCAAGGAGTACCCGCTCTTCGAGGCCGCGCTGACGCTGGTCGTCGCGCTGCCGCCGGAGGAGGTCGCCGATCTGCTCGTTCAGCGGCTGCGGGCCCTCGACAAGGAGACGACCACGGCCCGCGCCATGTTGTCGGACCTGGTGGACGGCCAGGGCATGCCCAGGCTCTTCCTGCTGGAGGCCGAGTACGCGCTCGCCATGAAGGAGGCCGAGGCCGGCTGGGTCCGCACGCTGGCCGCCGGGCTCGCCGACGGCTCGTTCGACGGCGTCGACGACTGGCGCGCCCGGCACCGCACCCGCGAGGTCCCGGACGGCACGCGCGGCACCGAACGGTCCAAGGCCGGCCGGGCGCTGTTCGGCGGCGAGACCGGAAGCGAGGCCGCCGACTGAGCGTCTGGCCGGAGTCGCGGGCGGTCCCGCGCCGGCCTCAGGGGTCGAGCGCGTCGAGGTCGGCCGGGAGCAGGCCGCAGGCGGGATCGAGGGCCGCCGCCGCGCGCAGGGCGCCGCCGAGCACGGCGGCGGCCAGCTCGACGAGGTGGGCGCGGTCGACGTCGCCGTGCGTGAGGCGGTCGACGACGATCTCGTTGAGGTAGGCCGTCCAGCCCCGCGTCGCGGTCCGCAGCACCGGCGGGACGGGCTCCTCGACGCCGAGGGCGCGCAGGACGCGCAGCGCGCCGTCCCAGCGGTACTCCTCGATGATCGCGCGGACCTCCTCGTCGGAGCCGAGCCCGGCGCTCATGACCGTCAGGTAGCCGGACGCGTTGTCGTCGATCAGCCGGATGTGGCGGTCGAGCACGTCGCGCAGCCGCTCCTGCGGGGTGGCGTCGCCGGGCGGGCTCTCGCGGATCTCCCGGAGGCGTTCGGCGGCGGCGCGGACGGTCGCGAGGTAGAGGCCGCGCTTGTTGCCGAAGTGATGCGCGATCAGCCCGTACGCGACGCCGGCGCGGCGGGCGATCTCGGTCGTGGTGACCTCGTCGTACGCACGTTCGGCGAACAGGTCGGCGGCGGCGCGGAGGAGCAGCTCGCGGCGGTCGGCGGATTGACGGGCTGGCGGCACGTGGCCTAGCGTCGCATGTTGATTGATAATCAGTCAATATGGGAGCGACGCCATGGACCTTCGGAACGCGCGGATCCTGCTCACGGGCGCGTCGAGCGGCATCGGGCGGATGCTGGCGCTCGCCCTCACCGAGCGCGGCGCCGAGGTCGCCGTCGCCGCCCGCCGCGTACCCGAGCTGAGCACGCTCGGCGCCGCGCACGTCCTCCCGGCGGACCTGTCCCGCCCCGGCGCGGGCGCCGAGCTGGCGGGCCGGGCGCTGGACGCCCTCGGCGGCGTCGACGTCCTCATCAACAACGCCGGTGTCAGCCTGGTCGGGGCCCAGCGGGCGCACGGCGACGCCGACGACGCCCGCGTCACGTTCGAGACGAACCTCTGGGCGCCGCTCGCGCTCACCGCCGCGCTCGTGCCCGAGATGCTGCGGTCGGGCCGCGGCGTCGTCGTCAACGTCACCTCGACCATGCAGGCCGTCCCGCTGCCGATGCTCGGCTACTACGGCGCGGCCAAGGCGGCGCTCGCCCAGGCCACCCGGTCGTTGCGCCACGAACTGCGCCACACGCCCGTTCGCGTGCTCGAGGTCGTGCCCGGGGCGACCGACACGGCGTTGCGCGACGTCGACCTGCTGCCGTGGCGCGGCCGGCCGCCGCGCACCCTGCCGCCCGTCCCGCCGGAAGCGGTGGCGGCCGCGACCGTGCGCGCGCTGGAGCGGGACCGGCGCCGGGTCGTGCACCCGCGCTACTCGCTGCTCCCGCTGGAGATCCCGTCGGTCGGACGGCTGGTCGCGGCCGTCGGCGCCCGGCGCATCGACACCGCCCGCGGCTGAACGAGCGCTGCCGTACGGGCACCCCGCGCGGCCGAACGGCGCCGCGCGGGCGATTGGCACCGCGCGCGGGCCGAAAACGCCTATCCGTTCCGTACCGGTCCCATCGCGGATCGTGTTCGCCCCGGTACGATGTGGGGCCTTGTCCATCTGTCGGGGCGGCCGGGTGAATCGTGCACTGGAGCGGCG
The DNA here is from genome assembly GCF_040643285.1 of Spirillospora sp. NPDC047279. NCBI lineage: Bacteria > Bacillati > Actinomycetota > Actinomycetes > Streptosporangiales > Thermomonosporaceae > Spirillospora > Spirillospora sp. NPDC047279. The sequence continues at coordinate 374,935 of NZ_JBEYUA010000005.1, read as the reverse complement.
AACCGGAGGCCTGCCCGCGGAGGTGACCTCCTTCGTCGGTCGTGCCGGAGAGCTCACCATGCTGCGGGAGGCGCTCCCGGGGACGCGCCTGCTCACGATCACGGGCGCGGGCGGCGTCGGCAAGACCAGGCTCGCGATCCGGGCGGCGGCCGAGGCCCGCGGCGCGTTCGGCGACGACGTGTGCTTCGTCGACCTGTCCCGGCTCGCCGACGTCGAACTGCTGGCGCACACGCTGTGCGGCGCGCTGCAACTGCCCGACCAGCCCGACGAGGACCAGGTCGAGGCGCTGCTCGGCCATCTGGCCGAGCGCCGCGCGCTGCTCGTCCTGGACGGGTGCCAGCACCTGGCGGGCGGGTGCGCCATGCTCGTCGGCCTGCTGCTGCGCACGGCGCCCGGCCTGAACGTCCTGGCGACCAGCCGCGCGGTGCTCGGCGTGGCCGGCGAGCGGGAGGTGCGGCTCGGCCCGCTGCCCGCGGGCGACACCGCCGCGTTGTTCGCCGAGCGGGCGGCCGCGGCCGCGCCGGGCTTCGAGGTCGACGGCGGCAACCGTGCGGCGGTCGGGGAGTTGTGCCGGCGGCTGGAGGGAGTGCCGCTCGCGGTCGAGCTGGCCGCCGGCCAGATGCGGGAGACGCCGCCCGAGCTGTTGCTGGACGACCTGACGGGCCTGGACGGCACGTTCACCGCGGCCGTCGAGTGGCGGCACCGGCTGTGCACGCCGGACGAGCGGCGATTGTGGGCGCGGTTGTCGGTCTTCGCCGGCGACTTCGACGTCAAGGCGGCCGAATACGTGGGAGGCCCGGCGGACGGCGACGGGCCGCGCGTCCTGCAGACGTTGTCGTGCCTGGTCGAGAAGTCCATCGTCGTGCGCGAGCCGGGCGGCGAGCGTTACCGCATGCCGGAGACGATCTCCCGGTACGGCGTCGACCGGCTGCGCGAGAGCGGCGACGAGCGGGCGGTCCGCCGCCTGCACCGCGACTGGTACTCCCGGCTGACCGACCGGTTCGCCGCCCAGATGGTCAGCGAGTCGCAGTACCACTGGGCCGACCGGCTCCGCGCCGAGCACGCCAACCTGCGACGTGCCATCGACCACTCCTACCGCACGCCCGGCCAGGAGGACCACGGGCTGCGGATGGCGGCCGAGATCTGGGTCTACTGGATCACCAACGGCATGTCCGGCGAGGGCCGGCACTGGATCGCCCGCGGTCTCGCCGCGACCCGGCCGGAGCCGAGCCGCATCCGCGCCGAGGCGCACTGGGCCCTCGCCCAGCTCACCATGGTCCGCGGCACCGACCTGGACGCCGCCCGGCACCACCTGGCCGACCTGCGCGACCTGGCCGAGATGCTCGACGCCGACGAGGTGCGCGCCTGGGCCGCCAACCTCGGCGGCCAGATCGCGCTCTTCGAGGGCGACGCCGTCACCGCCGCCGGAAGTCTCACGACGGCCGTCGCCATCCTGCGCAACCATCCGGCCGGGGGCGTCCTGCTCCAGAGTTATCCCGTGCTCGCGTCCGCGCACCTGTCCCTCGGCGAGGTCGACACCGCGATCGACGTCTGCGAGGAGGGCCGGGCGCTCGGCATCCGGCTTGGCGAACGCTGGATCAGCGCCTACTGCGTCTTCCTGCGCGGGCTGGCCCGCTGGCTGCGCGGCGACGTCGCCGCGGCCACCGCCGCCTCGCGCGAGTGCCTGCGGCTCCAGCAGGGCGCCCACGACAAGGTCGGCTGGGCCTTCATGGTCGACTCGCTCGCCTGGTACGCGATGTCGGACGGCGACGCGACGCGGGCGGTCCGCCTCCTGGGCACCGCGGGCACCGTCTGGGACGCGGTGAGCCGCCCGCACCTGGGCGTCCGCGGGTTCCTCGTCCTGCGCGAACGTTGCGAGGCCCAGGCCCGCGCCGCCCTGGGTGAGCGGAGCTTCGAGACGGCGTACGCGGAGGGCGCGGCCCGGTCCATCCACCAGGTGATCGCGGAGGAGACCACGACCCTTCGTCCATAATCCGTCGCGCTCCTCCGTCCCGGCGGCATTTGTCGTCCTCGCCCTCTACGGTGAGGCGCCATGAACGTCGATGAGGACGCGCTCGTCCTGCCCGGTTCCTGGCTCCGCAGCCTCCACCCGCGCCGGGGCGGGGCCGAGCCGCCCGAGACCAGGATCGACCCCGAGGCCGGGGAACTGCTGCGCGGCGACACGATCGCGGCGGGGGAGCACCTTCAGAAGGTGCTGGCCGACCCGGACGGTGATGAGCTGACCGCGTGCGCGCGGGCATGGCTGAGCGGTGAGGCCGACCCGCTCGGTGCCGCCGTGGTCGCCGTCGCGCTCGCCCACTACGAGCTCGGCTGGGGCGAGCGGCGGTACCTGCGGTTCGCGGACGCGTGGGCCGCCGACCACGGCCTGGAGTTCGCGGCGGCGGCGTTCGTGGAACTGGCCGGTCTCGTCGTCGACGACGGGCGCGGGATCACCACCTCGAACCGCCGCTGGACGCCCAGGTCGTTCGGGGCCCCGTTCTTCGTCAAGAAGGCGGGCCACGGCGACGGCCTCGGCCGGTGGTGGGGGGCGCGTGAGGGCGTGCGCCGTCTCCGTACGCTGCTGGCCGCGGCCGACGACGCCACCTACGCGGCGGTGACCGCGCGGCTCGCCGGCCTTCGTGACACGCCGGAGCGGATGGTCGTCGTCTCCTACCTCATTCCGACGCGGCAGGACTGGCTGGACGAGGTGCTCGCGCTCCCGCCGTCCGGGGCGGCGCTCGAATCGCTGGAGTGGATGGTGTGGTGCTCGCTCGGCGAGCCCGCACAGATCAAGCCTGGTGCCGTGCTCACCTGGTACGACAGCACCCTCGACGTCCTGGCGACGATCGCCGAGAACGCGGGCACGGCGCTGGCCCCGCTGCTCCCTCCCGTGCTGGCGGAGGAATGGGCGACGGTGAAGTACCGCAAGCTGGTGTACGGCGTTCTCGCCGTGCTCCCCGACGACGAGGCGTTCCGGCACCTCGCCGACCGGATCGACGACAAGCACGCGCGGGCCGAGCTGACGGAGGCGATGCGGCGGTTCCCGGTGCGGGCCCTCCGGGTGCTGGCCCCCGCCGCGGACGGGACGTCCAAGAACGCCGGTCTGGCACGTGAGCTGCTGCGGGCCCACGTCCTGTCCGAACGCGAGCTCGTGACCCGCGTGCTGCCCGACCTCGCCGACGACGTCCGCGCCGTCGTGACCGGCCTGCTGTCCTCGCCGGACCGGGCCGAGGACGCGGACCCCGGCGACCTGCCGGAGCTCCTGGTCACGCCGCCCTGGACGCGCAAGCGCACCAAGACCACGCCCGTGGTGCTCACCGGCCTCGCGGTCCCGGACGAGCCGGCGCTGGTGTGGGCACCGGGCGAACGGGAGGCCTGGGCGACGGCCGACACCTCGACGTGGGGTTTCCGCGACGGCACCGACTGGAAGCGGCAGCTCGAGACGTTCAAGGACGGCAGGTTCAGCCCGGGGCGGCAGCCCGGCATCTTCCTGCGCGGCCCCGACGAGCTCGTCCGGCCGCTCTTCGCCGGATGGAGGCCGGTCTCGGTGTGGGGAGCCGACACCTGGATGAAGGGGATCGTCGCCAAGTACGGGCTGGAGGCACTCCCGCACGCGCTGCACGTCGCCCGCGCCAACCCCGCGACGTTCGGCGGCGTTCTGCTGCCCTTCCTGAGCGCCGAAGTGGCCACGTCGATGGCCGATTGGCTGGGACGTCTCGCCTCGGCCCGTTCCACGGCGCTGGCCTGGCTCACGCGCCACCGCGCGCACGTCGCCCCGCTGCTCGTGCCCGCCGCCCTCGGGCCCGCCGGGCCGGAGCGCGCCAACGCCGAACGTGTCCTCCGGACGCTCGACCACGACGCGGTCCGCGAGGCGGCCCGGGCGCACGGGGACGAGGCCGTGAAGGCCGTCGAGGCGCTGCTCGCCGTCGATCCGCTCGACCTCCTCCCGGCCCGCGTCCCCAAGCCCGGCGAATGGGCGGATCCGGCGCTGCTGCCTCAGGTCCTGCTCCGGAACGGCCGCGCGCTGCCGGACGCCGCGACCGGTCACCTCGTCACGGTCCTGGCGCTGTCGAAGCCCGGTGAGGTGTACGCGGGCGTCGCGACGATCCGCGAGGCCTGCACGCCCGAGAGCCTGGCCGCGTTCTCCTGGGCGCTCTTCCAGCGCTGGCTGGTCGCCGGTGCGCCCGCCAAGGACGGCTGGGCCATGTTCCAGCTCGGCCTGGCGGGCGACGACGAGACCGTGCGGCGGCTGACGCCGCTGATCCGTGCCTGGCCGGGGGAGGGTGGTCACAAGCGGGCGGTCGCCGGGCTCGACGTGCTCGCCGAGGTCGGCTCCGACGTCGCGCTGATGCACCTCAACGGCATCGCCCAGAAGGTCAAGTTCAAGGGTCTCAGGACCAGGGCGCAGGAGAAGATCGAGGAGATCGCGGCCACCCGCGGGCTGACGCCCGAGCAGCTCGCCGACCGGCTCGTGCCCGGCTTCGGGCTGGACGCCGACGGGGGCATGACGCTCGACTACGGTCCCCGGCGCTTCACGGTCGGGTTCGACGAGCAGCTCAGGCCGTACGTGACCGACGAGGACGGCAGGCTCCGCAAGGCGCTGCCCAAGCCCGGGGCCAAGGACGATCCCGAGCTCGCACCCGCCGCGTACCAGGCGTTCGCCGCGCTCAAGAAGGACGTGCGCACCGTCGCGGCCGACCAGGTCCGGCGGCTGGAGGCGGCCATGGTCGCGCGGCGCGGCTGGACCGTGGCCGAGTTCGGCGACTTCTTCGCCCGGCATCCGCTCGTCTGGCACATCGCCCGCCGGCTGGTCTGGATCACCGAGCCCGGGAGCGGCGGCGGGACCGGACGGGCGTTCCGCGTCGCCGAGGACCGCACGCTCGCCGACGTGTCCGACGAGACCTTCACGCCGGACGCCGAGACCACCGTGCGCATCGCCCACCCGCTCGACCTGGGCGGCGACCTGGCCGCGTGGTCGGAGCTGTTCGCCGACTACGAGATCGTCCAGCCGTTCCCGCAGCTCGCAAGGCCCGTCCACGACCGGTCCGCGCACTCCCTGAAGGACTTCGAGGACGCCGTCGTCCCGTCCGGGCGGGTCGTGTCCCTCGAACGCCGCGGCTGGGTTCGCGCCGAGCCCCAGGACGCGGGCGTCCAGCCATGGATCAGCAAGAAGATCGGTGCCCGGCTGCACGCCGTCATCGACCTCGACCCGGGCATCGTCATCGGCGAGATCGACGCGCTCGGTGACCAGACGCTCGCCGTTCTCACCCTCACCGAGCGCCCGGGCGGCTACCTCCCGGCCAAGGAAGGCCTGTCCGACGTGCGCGACCTCGACCCGATCATCGCCTCCGAACTCATCGCCGACCTCCTGGAGCTGACCCGGTCGTTGTGAGCCTGTTCACACAACCAAACGCTTGCTACGCTCCGGCCTATGATCTCCACGATTGTCTGGGGCACCGGCAACGTCGGCCGTCTGGCCATCCGTGCCGTGGACGCCCATCCCGGGCTGGAACTCACGGCCGTGCTCGTGCAGAACCCCGACAAGGTCGGCCGCGACGCCGGCGACCTGGCCGGGCTGGGCCGTGACCTCGGGGTCGCGGCGACCGACGACGTCGGCGCGGTGCTGGCCGCCCGGCCCGGGGCGGTGGTGTACGCGGCGTCCGGGGAGATCCGGCCGGACGACGCGCTCGCCGACATCAACCGGGCGATCCGGGCCGGCGCCGTCGTCGTCACCCCCTCGCTCTACGCGCTCTACGACCAGCTGAACGCGCCGCCCGAGATGCGGGACGCGGTGCTCGACGCGGCGCGGGAGGGCGGCGGGTCGCTGTTCGTCTCCGGCGTCGACCCGGGCTGGGGCAACGACGTGCTCCCGCTGCTGGTCAGCGGGCTCGGCAGCACGATCGACGTGATCCGGTGCCAGGAGATCTTCGACTACTCCACGTACGACCAGGAGGAGTCGGTGCGGTACCTGGTCGGCATGGGCCAGCCGATGGACTACGAGCCGCCGATGGTCGCGCCCACGATTCCGACCATGGTGTGGGGCGGGCAGATCCGGCTGATGGCGCGGGCGCTCGGCGCCGAACTCGACGAGATCCGCGAGACGCTCGACCGGCGCGCGCTCGACACGACGGTCAGCACCAAGACGATGGGGGAGTTCGAGGCGGGCACGCAGGGCGCGCTGCGCTTCGAGGTCCAGGGGATCATCGGCGGCGAGCCGCGCATCGTCATCGAGCACGTGACGCGCATCCACCCGTCGTGCGCGCCCGACTGGCCCACGCCGCCGGACGGGGACGGCGCGCACCGGGTCGTCATCGAGGGCGTCCCGCGCATCGAGGTCACGGTCGAGGCGACCGACGAGGGCGGCAACCGGGCGGCGGGCGGCAACGCCACCGCGGTGGGCCGCCTGGTGAGCGCCATCGACTGGCTGGTGGAGGCCGAACCCGGCCTCTACGACGCGCTCGACGTCCCCATGCGGCCCGCGGCCGGCAAGCTCGGAAGGAAGAACGCATGAACATCGACATCCCCGAAGGCAAGGACGCGATCGAGTACGTCTGGGGCGAGATGGTCCCCGGCATCGGGCCCGCGGCCGCCAACTTCTCGCTCTCGGTCTACGCGCACACGACGCTGGGCCTGCGCGAGTTCGAGGCGGCACGGCTGCGGATCGCGCAGATCAACGGGTGCGTGTTCTGCCTCGACTGGCGGACCGAGCGGGACGGCGAGAAGGTCGAGGAGGAGTTCGCCGACGCGGTGACGAACTGGCGGACGACCGACCGGTTCGACGAGCGCACGCGGCTGGCCGCGGAGTACGCGGAACGGTACGCGGAGGATCACCACGGCCTGGACGAGGAGTTCTGGGACCGGATGGGGGCGCACTACAGCCAGCTGGAGATCGTGGAGCTCAGCATGAGCATCGGGTCCTGGCTGGCGTTCGGCCGGCTCAACCACGTGCTCGGTCTCGACACGATGTGCATGTTGCCCGGGCGCTGACGCGCTTCCCGTGGCGGAGTTTCTCTCTCGGAAGGGCCGGCCACACGCGCCCGTGGCCGGCTGCCACATCTCAGGTCGCCGCTACACGTCGGTAGCGATGATCTTTTCGATGTTCCGTTCGGCGAGCGCCGTGATGGTGACGAACGGGTTCACGCTGGTGTTGCCCGGGATCAGTGCGCCGTCGATGACGTACAGCCCGTTGTAGCCGTGCAGGCGGCCGTAGTTGTCGGTCGCCTTGTTGAGCACCGCACCGCCGAGCGGATGGTACGTCAGGTGGTCGCCCCAGATCTTGTTCGTACCGAAGAGGTCGGTCCGGTAGATCGTCCCCTCCTTTGAGTTGATCTTGTCGAAGATGCTCTTCGCCATGGTGATCGAGGGCTGCTTCCAGGCCGTCTGCCAGTTCAGGTCGACCTTGCCGGTCGAGCCGTTGTAGGTGAACTGCGCCCGGTTCGGGTTCTTGGTGATGGACAGGTAGAACGAGGCGAACGTCTCGATGCCGGTGGGCAGCGGCGCCACCTCGGCGAACGCGCCGCCGGCGTTCCAGTTGTCGATGCCGCAGCACGGGATGCTCGACTGCACGCTGCCGGTCGGGTCCCACAGGTGGTTGGCCCGGCCGCACATCACGTTGCCGTTGTCGCCCCAGCCCTTGCCGATCTCGGCGTTGAGGCCGGGCAGGGCGCCGGTCGCCTTCAGCTTGGTCAGCAGCTTGCCGGTGCCGACGCTGCCCGCGGCGAAGAAGACCTTGCCCGCCTGGACCGTCTTGGTCGCGGTGACGTTGCCGCTCGTGTCGAGCTGCTCGATGACGACCGCGTAGCCGCCGCTCGCCGGGCTGACCGAGGTGACCCGGTGCAGCGGCGAGATGGTGACCCTGCCGGTCGCCCTGATCTGGGCGAGGTAGGTCTGTTGCAGGGACTTCTTGCCGGCGTTGTTGCCGTAGAGGATCTCGCCGGCGAGCGCCGACTTGGGGACCGTTCCGTTGTCCTCCGCCCTCATGTAGTTCCAGTCGTAGACGTCCGGGACGAACACGAAGGGGAAGTTGGACCGCTGGGCGTGCTTACGGCCGACGCGGGCGTACTGGTAGTACGAGGTCGTCTCGAACCAGTTGGGGTCGATGACGCTGACCCCGAGCCCGGAGTTGGCGCGCGGGTAGTAGGTGTTGTACATCTCGTCGGCGTTGACCGACGGGAGGATGGCGCCGAAGTTCTCCCGTCTCGGCGTGACGGCCATGCCGCCGTTGACGAGCGAGCCGCCGCCCACGCCGCGGCCCTGGTAGACGGTGATGCCGCCGAACTCCTCGGCGTCCAGGATGCCGGTGTACTTGGGGATGTTGCGGTCGATGGGGAAGCCGAGGAAGTTGCTCAGGGGCTGCTTGGTCTTGGTCCGCAGCCAGTAGGACCGGTAGTCGGGGTTAGTCGTGTTGCAGAAGATCTTGCCGTCGGAGCCCGGGGTGTCCCAGGCCATGCCCATCTCGACCATGTGCACGTTGACGCCCGCCTGGGCGAGCCGCAGTGCCGCGACCGAGCCGCCGTAGCCGGTGCCGATCACCAGGACCGGGACGCTGGCGCCGTCGGAGATCGGACCGGCCGCGGCGTGGGCCGGCGTGGGCCGCAAGCCGAAGGCCGCGGCACCGAGGATAGAACCAGTTCCAGCGATGAATCCGCGGCGTGAAACGCCACTAGATCCCTTACCACGTGTGGTGGCGTCACTCATGTGATGTACCTCACTCTCGCCAGACTGAAACAAGTTCTACATGTTTCGGATGAGTTAAGACACCCCATACCAATTGGTAACTTGAGTTCGACCACGCCCCTGAAGTGCCAGGTCACCCAGGCTTCTCCGGCGACACTCCGCGACGATCCGCTCACGTTCGTGAACGTGTGAACGGGCCGCTCCAGAACGCTCACTGTGAGCAACGCGACATTCGGTTCGGCGGAGTTCCGCACGCTTCGTCCCCGATCGAACGATCCCTCGCGCATCCTGGACGTTTCCGGCCGATCGTGAAGGGAGAACGATGACGCGCACCGCCCTCACCCTTCTCGTCCGGCCGCGGACCGCCGCCCACCACGCCTTTTGACCCGTATCGCAGGAGATTGTCGGATGACTCCTCTAAGTTGAGGCGTCGTGATCGACAACGAGGACCGGCTGGTCCTGCCGGACTCCTGGCACAAGCACCTGCACCCCCGGCGCGGCGGCCTGCCGGGCCCCGCGGTGAAGGTCTCCCGCAAGGCGCCCGACGCCGTCCGGGCGTACAACCTTGGGGCGTCCGCGCACCTGGAGAGCACGTTCGCGCACCCGGGGAGCGCGCCGGAGCTCGTCGAAAGAGCCCGCGAGTACCTGGCGGGCCGCACCGACCCCACGGGCGCCGCCGTCGTGACGGCCACGCTCGCCGCGCGGCCGGCGCGGCCCGGCGACCTCGCCCGCGACGCTCATCTGGACGCCTGGGTGGCGGAGCACGGCGTCGGTTTCGCCTCCCGTGCTGTCGCCGAGCTCAGCACGATCTTCGTCGCCTGGAACGGCTGGGACCGCTCGGGCGGCCACCGCGACCTCGAGGTGCGGTTCCGGCGATCCGGCGACCATCTCCACCAGTGGTGGATGGAGGCCGCGTTCCTGCGCCGGCTGCGAACGATCCTGGCCGAGGGCATCGGCCCGGCGCTCGCCCCGCTGCTGATCGCGGGGGTCGGCAGGAGCGCGGCCGACGACCTCAGGCTCCAGGCCGAGGCGCTGGCCGCACTGCCGTCGGACGAGGCGTTCGCCGCGCTGGTCGAACGGCTCGACACCAAGCACGTCCAGCCCGCGGTGCTCGAGGCCGCGCGGCGGTTCCCGGTGCGGGCGCTGCGGCTGCTGGCGCCGGAGGCAGGTGGGACGTCCAAGGCCGCGGGGGCCGCCGGCGAGCTGCTCGCCGGGCACGTCCAGGCGCATCGAAGGCTCGCCGAGCAGGTGCTGCCGGCGCTTCCCGAGGGCGCGCGCGAGGTCGTCGAGCGAATTCTGAAGGAGTCCGAGCGGGCCCCGGACGCGCCCGTCTCGGCACTGCCGTCCCTTCTCCGCGAGCCGCCGTGGACGCGCGAGCGCGCGGCGGCCGCGCCCGCCGTGGTCGCGGGTCTCACCCCTTCGCCGGAACGTGCGGTCTCGTGGGCGCCGGGAGAACGCGAGGCGTGGGCCGCGTCCGCCCGCCCGGCGACGGCCGAGGACGCGGACTGGGACGCGGAGGTCCTGGCCTTCCGCGAGGGGACGATGCAGGAGCGCCCGGCACGCCGGCTCCTCCTTCACGGCCCCGAAGAGCTCGTGCGCCCGCTCCTGGCGGACTGGCGGCCCCGCCATTTCTGGTACACCGACGACTGGCTGCCCGCCCTCGTCGCGCGCTTCGAACTCGACGCGCTCCCGCACGCGCTGGAGGCCGCCGACGCCAACCCGGCCGGCAACGCCCACGTCCTGGTGCCCTTCCTCGACGCGGAGGCGGCGCGGCTCGCGGCGAACTGGCTGGCCCGCCTCAAGTCGGCACGCCCGGCCGCCCGCGCGTGGTTCGCCCGGCACGGCGCGGCCGGGGTGCTGCCGCTGGTCCCGGCGGCGCTCGGCCGGGCCGGACGGGCACGGCGCGAGGCAGAGAGCGCGCTCCTGCTCGTCGCCGCCGAGAGTGGCGCGGATCCGATCGTCCAGGCGGCCCGTGACGCCCACGGTCCCGAGGCGGCCGCCGCCGTCGCGGCGCTGCTGGCCACCGATCCGCTCGACCTGCTGCCGCCCAGGATTCCCGAGGCGGGCGCGTGGGCGGACCCGGCGGTGCTGCCCCAGCTGTTCCTGAAGGACGGACGCGGGGCGCTGCCGGACGAGGCCACCGCGCACGTCGTGACGATGCTCGCCCTGTCCAAGCCGGGTGAGGTCTACGCCGGGGTCGACGCCGTCCGGGCGTTCGTCACGCCGGAGTCGCTGGCCCGGTTCTCCTGGGGGGTCTTCCGGCGCTGGCAGGCGGCGGGCGCGCCCGCGAAGGAGGGCTGGGCCTTCACCCAGCTCGGCCGGCTCGGCGACGACGAGACCGTGCGCGCGCTGACGCCGATCATCCGCGCGTGGCCGGGGGAGGGCGGCCACCAGAAGGCCGTCGCCGGGCTCGAGGTGCTCGCCGAGATCGGCACCGAGGTCGCCCTGATGCACCTGCACGGCATCGCGCAGCGGGTGAAGTTCAAGGGCCTCAGGACCAGGGCGCAGGAGAAGATCGACGAGGTCGCGAGCGGGCTCGGCCTGACCCCGGAGCGGCTCGCCGACCGGCTCGTCCCCGACTTCGGGCTGGACGCCCAGGGGAGCATGACGCTCGACTACGGCCCCCGTCGTTTCTCGGTCGGGTTCGACGAGCAGCTCAGGCCGTACGTCACCGACGAGGACGGCACCCCGCGCAAGGCCCTGCCCAAGCCCGGGGCCAAGGACGATCCCGAGCTGGCGCCCGCCGCGTACAAGGCGTTCGGCACGCTCAAGAAGGACGTGCGCACCGTCGCGGCAGACCAGGTCAGGCGGCTGGAGGAGAGCATGGTCACGCGCCGCCGGTGGGCCGCGGCGGAGTTCCGCGACCTGCTGGCCGCCCACCCCCTCCTTCGCCACATCATGCGGCGGCTGGTCTGGCTGAGCGTGGACGGCGGCGAGACCACCGCGTTCCGGCTCGCCGAGGACGGCACGTTCGCCGACGTCGAGGACGACCTGTTCACCCCGCCCGCGACCGCCGCGATCGGCGTCGCGCACCCGCTCGAGCTCGGCGACGCCCTGCCCGCCTGGGCCGGGGTGTTCGCCGACTACGAGATCCTCCAGCCGTTCCCGCAGCTCGGCCGCCCCGTCCACGCGCTCACCGCCGAGGAGAGGGCGAGCGGGCGGCTGACCCGCTTCGAAGGCTTCGCGGTGCCGTTCGGCCGGGTCCTGGCGCTGACCAAGCGGGGCTGGGAACGCGGCATACCGCTGGACGCGGGCGTCGAACGCTGGATCTCCCGCGCCGTCCCCGGCGGCCGGTACGTCGTGATCGACCTCGATCCCGGCTTCTCGGTGGGCCTGGTCGACCACTTTCCCGAGCAAGGGCTCGAGCACGTCTGGATCAGTGACCGGCCGGCCGACTTCCTCCCTCGCGTGGGCACCCCGTACACCTTCGGCGAGCTGGACGCGGTGACCGCGTCCGAGATCCTCGCCGACCTCACCACACTTTCCGAAGGATGACGGCCATGGACATCCCGGCCGGCTGGCGGCGCAGGGTGCACCACCGGCGCGGCGGCGCCCCGGCGCCGAAGATCAAGATCGCGAAGGCCGTCGCCACGGCCTGGCTGCGGACCGCGGAGGAGCGGGGCCGGCAGGGCCTCGCCGAGACCGTTGTCACGGCTCCCGGCATGTCGCCCGAGGCGGCGGCCGCGGCGCTCGCCCTCGCCGCGCACGAACGCCGGCGCACCTACGACCCCAAACGCTGGGACGGTTTCGTGGACGGCTGGACGGCCGTGCACGGGCCGGTCTTCGCGGCCTGCGCGTTCGTCGCGGCGTGCGACGCCGACCCGTCGAGGGTCGACAACGAGCCGCAGCTGCCCCAGGCCGCGCTGCGCCTCCGCAGGATGCTGGCCGCGGCCGACGACGCCACCTACGCGGAGGCCGTGGAACGGCTGGCGGAGTGGCGCCGCGGGCCCGCCACACGGCTCGTGACCGCCTACCTCGTCCCCACCAGGACCGACTGGGTGGACGAGTGTTGCGCCGCGCCGCCGCCCGGGTACGCGCAGCGCCTGATGTTGTTGTGCTCCCTTGGCACGGAGGAGCAGCTGGAGCGTCTCGGTTCCTGGGCCCGCCTGGTCTACAGCGACTACTCCGTGGAGATCCTCGGCACCATGGCCGAGGGCGTCGGCACCGCGATCGCGCCGTTGCTGGCCGAGGCGCTCGACCAGTCGCATCTCAGCTCCGACTGGCGCAAGGCGTTGTTCACGGTGCTGACCGCGCTGCCCTCGGACGAGGCGTTCGAACTGCTCCTGGCCCGCGTGGACGAACCGCATTTCCGCGCGCGGGTGATGGAGACGATGGAACGTTTCCCGGAGCGGGCGCTGCGGGTGCTCGCGGCGGCGGACGGCGGCGAGGCCGAAGAACTGCTCGCCGGGCACGCGCGGCTCCACCGCGACCTGGTCACCGGCCTTCCGGCGGACCTGCGCGACAGCGCCGAACGTGCGCTCGGCGACTCCGACCTGATCCCCGAGGCGCCACTGGACGCCGTGCCCGCCGTCCTGCGCGAACCGTGGTGGACCAGGCCGCGGCGGGAGGAGACGCACACCGTCGTCGAGGGCCTCACCCCGCCCGCCGAGACCGTGATCGCCTGGGAGGCCGGCGAACGCGAGGAGCTGGAAGGGCGGCAGATCGGCATCCCGAGCGACTGGCTGGGCCGCTCCGGCGGGCGCGGCGGCGTTTCCTACGGCCCCAGGAGCCTTCCGGAGACGCCGGCCGAGGTCTGGGAGCGGCGCCTCGCCGATTATCGGGCCGGCGGCCTGCTCCGCGACGAGGAGCACGCGCTCTTCGTGCTGGGGCCGGACGAGCTGGTCCGGCCGCTGGTCGGGGACTGGAATCCGTTCCGCGACCACAACGCGGACAACTGGGCGTCGCGGGTCGTCGCGCGGTTCGAGGTGGACGCGCTGCCGTTCGCGCTGCGTTTCGCCCGGGCCAGGCCCACCTCGTTCGGACAGCTGCTGCTGCCGTACCGCGGCGCCGAGGTCGCGGTGCTCATGGCCGACTGGCTCGTCCGCCTCAAGGCGAACAAGGACACGGCCCTCGCTTGGTTCGAGCGGCACGGCGCGGACGCCGCTCCGCTGCTGATACCCGCCGCGCTCGGCAAGCCCGGGGCGGAACGCCGCGGCGCCCGCTACGCGCTGCACCACGTGGCCGCCGGTGCCGGGACCGCCGAGGTAGTCGAGGCGGCCGGGCGGTACGGCGGCGAGGCCGTGCGCGAGGTCGAGGCCCTGCTCGCCCTCGACCCGCGCGACCTGCTGCCCCCGCGCAAGCTCCCCGCGCTCGCCGCCTGGGCGGCGCCCGCCGCGCTGCCGCAGATCCTGATGCGGGACGACCCCGGGCACACGCTGCCCGCCCAGGCGACCGCCCACCTCCTGACGATGGTGGCGCTGTCGGAGCCCTGGGCGGACGTCGAGCCCGGGATCGAGGCCGCGCGGGAGATCTGCGACCCGGCGTCGCTGGCGTCGTTCGCGTGGACGGCGTTCGAACGGTGGCGCGAGCACGGCGAGCCGGCGTCCGACGCGTGGGCGCTGACGGCCCTGGGCTTCCTGGGCGACGACCGTACCGCCCGGGAGCTGACGCCGATCATCCGGGCCTGGCCGGGGGAGAACGGCCATCACAAGGCGGTCAAGGGGCTCGACGTGCTGGCCCTCATCGGCACCGAGGCCGCGCTGACGCAGCTGCACGGCATCGCGCAGAAGGTCAGGTTCAAGGGCCTCAAGGACCGCGCGCAGGAACGTATGGAGTGGGTCGCCGACGACCTCGGGCTCACCGGCGACCAGCTCGGCGACCGGCTCGTTCCGGGCTTCGGCCTGGAGCCCGACGGCACCATGGTGCTCGACTACGGGCCGCGCCGCTTCACGGTCGGGTTCGACGAGCAGCTCAAGCCGTACGTGACCGGCGAGGACGGCAAGCTCCGCAAGGCGCTGCCCAAGCCGGGCGCGAAGGACGACCCTGAGCTGGCCCCCGCCGCGTACGCGGCGTTCGCCCAGCTGAAGAAGGACGTGCGCACGGTCGCCTCGATCCAGGTCCAGCGCATGGAGCTGGCGATGGCCACCGGCCGCCGCTGGTCGGCGGCCGACTTCCGGACCCACCTCGTCGGCCACCCGCTCGTCTGGCACATCGTCCGGCGGCTGGTGTGGCTGGCCGAGGACGGCGGCAAGGCGACCGCGTTCCGCGTCGCCGAGGACCGCACGTTCGCCGACGCGGCCGACGACGTCTTCACGCTCGCCGGCACCGCCGAGGTCACCGTCGCCCACCCGCTCCACCTCGGCGACGCGGTGCCGGCCTGGGCGGGCACGTTCGCCGACTACGAGATCATCCAGCCGTTCGCGCAGCTGGGCCGGCCGGTGCACGCGCTGACCGACGAGGAACGGGCGGGGGCGCGGCTGACCCGGTTCGAGGGCGTCAGCGTGCCGTTCGGCAGGGTCCTGGGCCTGGTCAAGCGCGGCTGGCGGCGCGGCGAGCCGCAGGACAACGGCACCGAACGCTGGATCTACCGCGAGGTGCCCGGCGGCCTGTACGTCCTCATCAACCTCGACCCCGGCATCCAGGTCGGCGTCGTCGACATGGATCCCGAGCAGCGGCTCGAGTACGTCTGGATCGGCGATCACCTCCACGACTACTGGTCGAGCCGCGACGACGGCGAGCACTCGTTCGCGGAGCTCGATCCGGTCACGGCGTCCGAGGTGCTCGGCGACCTGACCGACCTCACCGAGCCGGCCGACCGGCCCACCCCCTGACGGAGACGATCATGAACACCGAGACCACGCCGCTCCCGCCGTGGGCGGCTCCGCACCGGCTGCCGCCGATCCGGCTGCGCGACGGCGACGGCACCCTGCCCGAGGACGACGTCCGGGAGCTCATCGCCATCCTGGCCAAGCCGCGAGGGAGACATCGGAAGCTCACCAAGCTCCGCGAACGCTGCGATCCGCGGTCGCTCGGCGACTTCGCCTGGGCGCTGTTCGAAGCGGGCGGGCAGGGCGAGAAGCGGTGGACGCTGACCGCCCTCGGCACGCTCGGCGACGACGGTGTCGTGCGGCGCCTCGGGCCCGTGATCGCCAGCTGGCCGTCCAACCTGTTCCAGCGGGCGGGCCTGGCCCTCGAAATGCTGGCGAGGATCGGCACCGACCTGGCGCTGCTGCACGTCAGCACGCACGCGCGCAGGGGCCGGACGGCCGGCCGCAGGAAGCGCGCCCAGCGGCTCCTCGACAAGGCCGCCGCCGAGCGCGGCCTGACCGTCGAGCAGCTGGCCGACCGGCTCGTCCCCGACCTCGGCCTGGACGCCACCGGCAGCATGGTGCTCGACTACGGCCCGCGCCGCTTCACGGTCGGGTTCGACGAGCAGCTGAGGCCGTTCGTGCTGGACGGGGCCGGCAAGCTCCGCAAGGCGCTGCCCAAGCCGGGCGTCAAGGACGACGCGAAGCTGGCGCCGGCGGCCTACCAGGCGTTCTCCGCCCTCAAGAAGGACGTGCGCAAGCTCGCCGGCGAGCAGATCGAGCGGCTGGAGACGGCCATGGCGTGCCGCCGCCGCTGGACCATCGAGGAGTTCAGCGACCTGTTCGTGGCGCATCCGCTGCTCTGGCACGTCGTCCGGCGCCTGGTGTGGCTGGACGAGACCGCCGGGACGGCCTTCCGCGTCGCCGAGGACCGCACGTTCGCCGACGTCGACGACGCGGTCTTCGTTCCCGGCGACTCCGCGCGCATCGGCATCGCCCATCCCCTCGACCTGGGGGACCCGGCGCCGTGGTCGGAGGTCTTCGCCGACTACGAGATCCTCCAGCCGTTCCCGCAGCTCGGCCGCTCCGTGCACGCCCTCACCGAGGAGGAGCGGAGCACGGGACAGGTGACCCGGTTCGAGAAGCTCCCGTTCCCCGGAGGCAGGGTCCGGGCGATGGAACGGCGCGGCTGGACACTGGGCGCTCCGGCCGACGCGGGCATCCAGAGCGACCTGACGCGCGGGCCGGTGACCGTCTGGCTGGACCCCGGCCTCGTGGTCTGGGGCGACCCCGGCGAGACCCAGACCTTGCACGAGGTCACCATCGGCTCCCGCGCGCGGGACCTCGACCCCGTGACCGCCTCCGAGATCCTGCGCGACCTCACCGAGCTGACCGCCCCGTCCGACTGACACCGGAAGACAGATGACCGACACCACCGAAGAGCAACTGCAGAGGCCGCCCGCCGAGGTGCGGTTCGCGGACGAGCTGGCCCGGCTGCGCGCCGGCGACACGGCGCCGCGGCCGCCCGGCTGGGCGCTGAGCCTGGAGGCCGCGCGCCGGTTCATCGTGGGCGACGAGGCGCGCGGGATCCGGCGCAAGTTCGTCGGCGACCCGTCCCTCATCGACCGCGCGCTGGTCACGCTGGCGACCAGCCGCGGGCTGATGCTGGTCGGCGAGCCCGGCACCGCCAAGTCGTTGTTGTCCGAGCTGATCGCGGCCGCGGTCAGCGGCGACTCGACGCTCACGATCCAGGGCGGCGCCGCCACCACCGAAGACCAGATCAAGTACTCCTGGAACTACGCGCTGCTGGTGTCGGAGGGCCCGTCGCCCCGGTCGCTGGTGCCCGCGCCGATGCTGAACGGCATGGCGGGGGGCAAGGTCGTCCGGTTCGAGGAGATCACCCGCTGCCCGCTGGAGGTCCAGGACTCGCTGCTGTCGCTGCTGTCCGAACGGGTGCTGGCCGTGCCCGAGCTGACCGGCGCCGACGCGATGGTGTTCGCCCGCGAGGGCTTCAACGTGATCGCGACCGCCAACACCCGCGACCGCGGCGTCAACGAGATGAGCGCGGCGCTCAAGCGGCGCTTCAACTTCGAGACCGTCTTCCCGATCGCCGACTTCGCCACCGAGCTCGACCTGGTCGAGGCCGAGGCCACCGCGCTGCTCGAACGGTCCGGGGTGACCGCGCCGCCGCGCCGCGACGTGCTGGAGGTGCTGGTCACCACGTTCCGCGAGCTGCGCGAGGGCGTCACCGCGCAGGGCGAGTCGATGGACCGGCTGTCCACGGTCATGAGCACCGCCGAGGCCGTCTCGGTCGCGCACGCCATCGGCGTCCGCGGCTGGTTCCTGCGCGGCGAGCCGGGCTCGCCCGCCGACATCGTGGAGTGCCTGGCGGGCACGGCCGCCAAGGACAACGCCGACGACCTGGCACGGTTGCGGCGCTACCTGGAGCAGCAGGCGCCCAAGCGCGGCGGCGGCCAGTGGCGGGCCCTGCACCAGGCCCGGCACCTGCTCCCGGGCTGATGGCCGTCACCTTCGTCGGCGTCCGCCACCACAGCCCGGCCTGCGCACGCCTGGTCCGGCGGACGATCGAACGGCTGCGGCCCGCGCACGTGCTCATCGAGGGGCCGGCCGACTTCAACGGGCGCCTGGACGAGCTGGCGCTGGGCCACGACCTGCCGGTGGCGATCTTCAGCCACCATCGGGACGGCGCCAGGTCGCACCTGTCGTGGACGCCGTTCTGCGACTACTCGCCCGAGTGGGTCGCGCTCGTCGCCGGGCGGGCGGCGGGCGCGGCGGTCCGGTTCATCGACCTGCCCGCCTGGCATCCGGCGTTCGCCGACCGGCGCAACCGCTACGCCGACGCCGAGCAGCGCTACGCCGAGGTGATGGACCGGCTGTGCCGCAGGTTCGCCGTCGACAACGTGGACGCGCTCTGGGACCACATGGTCGAGATCGAGCCGGACGACCGGCTGGAGGAACGGCTCGCGGCCTACTTCGACCTCGTCCGCGGCGAGGCGGCGGCAGGGGAGGACGACGACGCCCGCGAGCGCGACGAGGACGGCAAGGGCGAGCGCGCCGACGGCAGCGAGGGCGAGGGCGATGACGACAGCGCCCGCGAGGCCTACATGGCGCGCTGGGTCCGGGCCGCGATGGCCGACGCCGGCGACCGGCCGGTGGTCGTCGTGACCGGCGGGTTCCACCGGCCCGCCCTCCAGGCGCTGGCCCGGCGGCCCGCGAAGGAGGCGGGCTGGCCGGAGGTCCCGGCCCCGCCCGGCGGCGCGACGGGCGGAAGCCACCTGGTGCCCTACTCGTTCCGGCGGCTCGACTCGTTCACCGGCTACCAGTCGGGCATGCCGTCGCCCGAGTACTACCAGCGGCTCTGGGAGGACGGGCCGGAACGCGCCGCCGCCGGGCTCACCACGGCGGTCGTGGCGCGGCTGCGCGAGCGCAGGCAGGTGGTCTCCACCGCCGACCTCATCGCCGCGCGCACCCTCACCGAGGGGCTGGCGCGGCTGCGCGGCCACCGCCACCTGTCGCGGACCGACCTGCTCGACGGCCTGGTGGCCGCCCTGGTCTCCGACGACCTCGAACGGCCCCTGCCGTGGACGTCCCGGGGCCCGATCGGCGGCGGGACGCACCCGGTGGTGGCCGAGATGGTCGCGGCCCTGAGCGGCCGGCGCGTCGGGCGCCTGCATCCCGACACCCCGGCGCCGCCGCTCGTCCACGAGGTCGACGCCGAGCTGGAACGGCTCGGGCTCGACCGTCCCGGCACGGTCACGCTGAAGCTGACCGACCCGGTCGGCCTGGCGCGCAGCCGCACCCTGCACCGGCTCCGCGTCCTGCGCGTCCCCGGGGCGCGCCGCGACTCCGGTCCCTCGACCGGCGCGGACCCCGTCCTCGACGAACGCTGGACGATCACCGAGACCGAGGACCGGCTCTCCGCCCTGATCGAGGCCGGTGCGTACGGTGCCACGCTCGCCGACGCCGCCGTCGCCGCCCTGGAGGAACGCACCGCGCTCGCGGGCGGCGACGTCGGCCTGCTCGGCGAGGTGCTCTTCGACGCCGCCC
Source organism: Spirillospora sp. NPDC047279 (assembly GCF_040643285.1). Lineage (NCBI taxonomy): Bacteria > Bacillati > Actinomycetota > Actinomycetes > Streptosporangiales > Thermomonosporaceae > Spirillospora > Spirillospora sp. NPDC047279. The sequence continues at coordinate 355,445 of NZ_JBEYUA010000005.1, read as the reverse complement.
TCTGCGGCTGCGCCGACCTCTCCGACAACGTCGGCGAGGCCATCGCCGCGGGCATCGTGAGCGCGTCCGACATGGACGCGCTCGGCCGCGTGCTCGTCACGGTCCTCGGCCTGTGGCGGCACGACCGGCTGCTCGGCACCGCGGGCAGCCCCCTGTTCGGGACCGTCATCGAACGTGCGGTCACCCGCCTGCTCTGGCTCGTGGAGGGCGTCCGCGGCGGCCCGGCGCCCGCCGACCTCGGCCGGATCGCCGCGGTGGCGGCGCTGCGGGACGCGCTGATCCACGCCACCGCCCCGCTCGGGCTCGACCGGACCGCCGCCCTCGGCGTCGCGGGCCGTGTCGCCGCCCAGGCGCAGGCGCCGCCCGACCTGCGCGGCGCCGCGTTCGGCCTCGGCTGGGCGCTCGGCGAGACGGCGTCCGACCCGGTGCGCGCGGTCCGCGGCGCGGCCGGGCCGCTGACGCTGGGCGACTGGCTCGCGGGACTGTTCGCGCTCGCCCGCGACGAGGTGCTGGCCGGTCCCGGCATCCAGGACGTCCTGGACGACCTGGTGGTGGCGTTCGGCGACGACGACTTCCTGATCGCGCTGCCCGCGCTGCGCCAGGCGTTCGAGTTCTTCCCGCCGCGCGAGCGCGAGACGATCGCCGAGGCGCTCGTCTCGCGTCGCGGGCTGCGGGCCTCGGGCCGGGACCTGCTGCGCGGCCCGGCCGACCCGATCCTGATCGCCGAGGCACGGGCTCTGGAGGACAAGGTGGACCGGCTGCTCGCCGCGGAGGGACTCGCATGACGACCGACCCGGGACTCGAACGCTGGCGGCTCATCCTGGGCGCCCCCGCCGAGGGGGCCTGCGGTGGCCTCGGGGGCGACGGCGCCGCCCGGGGCGGCGCGCTCGACTGGCTCTACGGGCGCGGCGACCCCGAGCAGGACCGGCGCGGCGTCCGGCGCGGCGGGGTGAAACGCGACGGCGGGCGCCAGGGCGGCTCCGGGCCGTCCCCGCTGACCACCGTGGACTGGCTGGACGAGGTGCACCGGCTCTTCCCCAAGGAGACGATCGAGCGGCTCGAACGCGACGCCGTCGAGCGTTACGAGATCCTCGACGTGGTGACCGACGCCGCCGTGCTGGAGCGGATCGAGCCCAACCCGACGTTGCTGCGCGCCGTCCTGCGCACCAAGCACCTGATGAACCCCGAGGTGCTCGCGCTGGCCCGGCGCATCGTCGAGGCCGTGGTGCGGGACCTGGTGGAGAAGCTGGCCACCGAGGTCCGGCAGGCGTTCTCCGGCACCCGCTCGCGCCGCCCGAGCATTCACAAGCAGGCGCGCAACTTCGACTTCCAGCGCACGATCCGCGCCAACCTGGGCCACTACCGGCCCGACGAGCGCCGCGTCTACATCGAGCGGCCGCACTTCCACTCGCGGACCCGGCGCCACCTCGACCGGTGGCAGCTCGTCCTGCTGGTCGACCAGTCCGGCTCGATGCTCGACTCGGTCATCCACTCGGCGGTGACCGCCGCCTGCCTGTGGAGCCTGCCCGGCCTGAAGACCCACCTCGTCGCGTTCGACAGCGACGTCGTCGACCTCACCTCCGACGTCACCGATCCGGTGGAGCTGCTGATGAAGGTGCAGCTCGGCGGCGGCACGAACATCGCCCGCGCGGTGCGCTACGGCGCCTCGCTCATCGACAACCCGCGCCGCACGATCTTCGTGGTGATCAGCGACTTCTACGAGGGCGGCGACCCGGGCGACCTCGTCCGGTCCGTCCGCGGGCTCGTCCAGCAGGGCACGCAGGTGCTCGGCCTCGCCGCGCTGGACGAGGAGGCCAACGCCGCGTTCGACCACGGGACCGCGCAGCGCCTCGCCGACGTGGGGGCGCACGTCGGCGCGATGACCCCGGGCGAGCTCGCAGCCTTCGTCGCCGAGAGGATCGGCCGGTGACCCGTTCCGACCTGCTCGCCCTCACCCCGGAGTCGCTCTCCGCGCTGGCCAACCGGGGCCTGGTCAAACGTGCGGCCAAGGACGTCGACGCGGGCGCGGGACCGGCGGTCACCGTCGAGGCCGACGGCACCGTCCGAGGCGCCCTGCCCGACGGCACCGAGATCGTCCTCCCCGCCGGAGCCGGTCTGGAGACCGCCACCTGCACCTGCGCCGCGACGGGCACCTGCCGGCACCAGATCGCGCTGGTCCTGGCCTACCAGCGCGACCACGAGGGTTCGGCCGGGAAGGGACGGCCCGCGCCCGCGGCGGAGACCGCGGCGCCCGCCGGACCCGGCGCCGCTGACGCCGGGTCCGAGACCGGGACCGAGACCGGGGCCGAAGCCGGGTCCGGGTCGCGTGCTGAAGACGCCGGGCCCGAGGCCGGGTCCGGGTCGGGCACCGGGGGCGGGGACTCCGGGTCCGGGTCGGACGAGGCCGCTCCCTGGTCGCCCGGGGAGATCGACGACGAGGCGCTCGTCCAGGTGCTGGGCTCGCGGGTGGTCACCGCCGCCCGCCGTACGTTCCGGGCGGGCTACACCGCCCGCCTCCGGCGCGCCGACGCGGCCGTCGAGCTGCCGACGTGCAGCGTGCGGTTCCTCGTGCCGGGCGAGCTCGGATACGCGCACACCGACGCCGCCGCCACCTCCCGCGGCGAGGCGATCGTGCTGGCGGTCTGGGCGTTCCGCGCCGCCGACGAACGCGGGCTCACCGCCGACGACGTGCGGATCGACGTCGGGGGCGAGGGCGGGCGGCAGGCCGCCGACCTCACCGAGACGCTACGGCTCGCCGACCAGGTGCTGCTCGACGGCGCCATGCACGCCAGCGCCGTGCTGGGCACCGCGCTCCAGCGCGCCGGGCGCGACCTCACCGCCCAGGACCTGCACTGGCCCGCCGCCGCCGTGACCGACCTCATCGGCCAGCTCACCGCCTACCGCGACCGCCACGCCGGCTACCGGCCCGAACGGCTCGCCGAACTGATCACCGAGCTGCACGCCCGGCACCGCGCCGGTGCCGGGAGCCCGCGTTCACAGGTCCTCGGCACCGGCGAGAAGGCCGAGAGCCGGCTGCGCCGCATCCGGCTCACCGCCCTCGGCTGCCGCATCGACGGCACCGACGACGAGCGCACCGCCGACGTCTACCTCGCCCAGGCAGACGCCGGCATCGTCCTGGTGCTGCGGCGCCACTGGAACGAGACCGCCACGGGCCACGAGCTGGCAGGGCGGCGCGTCTCCGGCAGCACGCTCCGCGCGTTCGCCACCGCCAACATCGTGTCCGAGACGGCCACCCGCAGCGCCGGCCGCGTCGTCCGCCTCGCCACCGGCCGCGTCGCCAAGTCGACGGTCACCCCGCTCGGCTCGTCCTGGACGGACCTGCCCGCCCCGGTCCTGGTGCGCGACCTGCGGCGGGCCGCCGACGAGCTGGGCCGGATGCCGCCCCGCCTCGTCCGTCCCCGCGTCGCCGCCGAACTCGTGCGCGTCGTCGAGGTCGCCGAGGTGGACGGCATCGCCTACCACCCGGGCGACCAGCGCCTGGACGCGACGATCTCCGACGCCGCCGGGGGCACCGCGACGGTCTCCGCCACGTTCAGCCCGTACGCCCCCGGCGCGCTCGACGACCTCGCGGACGCGCTGGCCCGCGGCCCCAGCCACATCAGCGGCACGCTCCGCCGCTCCCACGGCGCGCTCGTCCTCGACCCGATCGCCGTCCTGGCCGCGGGCGCCGTGACCGTCCCCGACCTGGCGCCGGGCACGGGCGAGGGCGACCTGGAGGGCTCCGCCGGGCGCCGTCTCGACCCGCTGAGCGCGGCTCTCGGCGCCGCGCTCGACGCGTGCGCCGACGCGGCCCACCGCGGGCTGCTGCACCTCACGCCGGGCACCCGCTCCCGCCTCGAACGGGTCGCCGCCGACCTCGCCGCGACCGGGCTCCGCTCGGCCGCCGAGCAGGTCGACGGGCTCGCCCGCGCGCTGGCCTCCGACGATCCGCGGCGCATGACCGACGCCTGGACGGCGGCCCAGATCCGCCTCCTCACCACGGCCGAGCTCCGTTAGGGCGGGAGTCCATGGCCGCGTCGTCGGGATGGACGAGCCTGACGTTCATGCCAGGACGTCTTGCCGGAGCGGCGCCGGTGGGCAACGCTCGCGGAAGCGGATCAACGCGAACGCTGGAGGGCTGATGACGGAGACACGAGACTCGGGCGACCGGAACGAGCGGCACTGGGTGTGGTCGGCGCGAGGGGCCGACGGTTCTCCGGTGCCCGACAGCGTGCTGGCCAAGTGGCGCTGGTACTCGGTGCACGCGCGCCGGTGCCGGCTCGAGCACTACGCGCTCGAACTGATCATCCTGATCATCGCGGCGGCCATCCCGGTGTCCGCCGCGCTGGACGGGGGAGCGGGCGTGGGCGCGGTGCTCGGCGCCCTGGTGGTGGTCGGTGCCGGGCTCCGGCAGATCCTCGGGCTGAACGAGAACTGGGTGAGCTACTCGCAGGCCAGGTACGCCGTCGAGAAGGAGATCGCGCTGTACGCCGCCGGCGCCGCGCCCTACCAGATCGAGCCGGCCGCCCGGCTGGTGGCCAACGTCGGGGCGCTCACCGAGAACGAGGGGCAGGACTGGTCGGTGCGCCGCCTGCGCGGAGTGCCGGGCGGGCTCGCCGTGCCGCCGCCCGGCAACAACCTCTAGCCGGCCCGGCCCGCCACTAGATGGCCAGGGCGCCGCGGGGATGGCCGTGCTCGCGGCCGCAGTCGGTGAGGGCGAGCACGCCGTGGCCCTCGACGCGGGTCGCGGGGCCGAGCGCCGCCGGATCGACCGACGACCCGGCGGCGACCACGGTGGCATGGCAGGTGGCGGGGATGCCGAGCCGTTCGCGCACCTCGCGGTGGCGGGCCCGCAGCGCGGCCGCGTCGGTGAGGTCGACGCCGTCGTGCCAGCCCTCCGGCATGGCCTGGACGTGCGGAGGCAGCAGGCCCTCCTCGGCGGGCAGCGGGCGGCCGATCTGGTCGTCGGGGTCGGACACGTCGTAGTGGCGGACGATCTCGCCGCCCTCGGCGACGGTCCAGGCCGTCCAGCCGTCGCCGCAGCTCACCCCGTACCAGTGCGCGGCGCCGAAGCGCAGGCCGAGCGCCGCGCAGCGGGCGAGCACCACGCCGCGGAGACGCTCCTCGTAGGCCTCGTCGCGCGGCGGCCCGGTCCGGTGGACGTCGTCGGACCGGTCGCCGAACACCAGCGTCCAGCCGTCCAGCACCGGGCTGACGTAGACGCGGTGGCACCCCCGGTGCTCGGCGCGGGGGTGGGCCCAGTCGTGGTTGTCGTGGTTCCAGGCGCCGGCGCCGAGCCGCATCGTCACCGGCTCGGGCGAGGACAGGCCGAACGCGTCGAGCACGGCCTCCTGGTCGGGGGTCGGGAGCGCGAACCAGGAGCCGCACAGGTGCATCGGCGCGGGCACCTCACCGCGGATCTTGACACGGATGAGCCGCCTGATCACCGCCCGGTCGTGGTCGTCGAGGGCGTCCGGCCCGCCGACCGCGGCCAGCGCCTCCAGGGCCCGGCGGCGCAGCGGCCCCCGGCTCTCGTGCCGCAGCCTGCGCAGCCGCGGCACGACCGTGGCCGGATCGAACTCGCACAGGGCCCGGACGGCGCCGTGCCGGACGGCCTCGTCCGGGTCGCCGAGCATGCCGATGAGATCGCTGGCCGTGACTTCCACGTCCGGGACGTTAACAGTCACCGCTGACAGCGTCAGGGTGAACGGGGATCATCGCAGGGGCGCGGTGCTGGCGCGCAGGACCACCCGGCCGGTGATGCGCTCGACCCTGCTGCGGCGGCCGCGCGGGTCGCGCAGCGCGAGGTTGGTGACGCGCTCGCCCATCTCGTCGAGCGGCAGCGCGACCGTGGTCAGCGGGGGAGTGAGGTCGCCGACGATCGGGATGTCGTCGAAGCCGGCCAGCGAGACGTCGCCGGGCACGTCGAGGCCGCTGTCGCGGAACGCGGTCAGCGCGCCGATCGCCATCACGTCGGTCACCGCGAACACGCAGGTGGGGCGCAGGCCGCGGCGCATCAGCTCGGTGGCCGCCGCGTGCCCGCCGTCCCGCGTGAACGGCGCCTCGATCACGTGGTCGCCGGCCAGCTCGACGCCGGCCTCGCCGAGCGCGTCACGGAACCCGGCGAGCCGGTCGGACACGGTGGTCAGGGCGAGCGGCCCGGTCAGCACCGCGAAGTCGCGGTGGCCGAGATCGAGGAGGGCGCGGGCCAGCGCCGCCGAGCCCTCGCGGTTCTCCGGCAGCACCGCGTCGACCTTGAGGCTGCGGTGGCGGCTCACGACGGCGACCCGGCCGCCCGCGCGCTGGTAGGGCTCGAGCTCGGCGGCCATCGACCGTTCCCACGCGCGGTCCTCGAAGCCGGAGCCGATGAGAAGGATGGCGCGGGCGCGCTGGGCGCGGAGCATCGCGATGTACTCGACCTCGCGGGCCGGGTCGCGGTTGGTGCTGGCCAGCATCACCAGCTGGCCGTGCTCGCTGGCGGCGCGCATCACGCCCCGGGCGATGGCGGCGAAGTAGGGGTCGCTGACGTCGTGGCAGATCACGCCGATGGCCTGGCTGGAGGCGCCGGCCAGCGCCTGCGCGTGGGCGTTGGGGGTGTAGGCGAGGTCGGCCGCCGCGGCGAGGACACGTTCGCGCAGGTCGGCGCGCACCTGCGAGGTGCCGTTGAGGACGCGGGAGGCGGTGGCGAGCGACACCTCGGCGCGCCGCGCCACGTCCTGCAATGTCACGTGCGTGCGTTCCCCGGTCACCACTGACCCCTCCCCGTTGCGCGTACGACGGCCACCGGAAGTCCGGGACGACCCCTTGACCGTGCCAGACCGCGTCCATATCGTACAACAGAAAGCGCTTTCTGAATGCGCTTTCTGAGCCCGCCGATGGAGGTGCTCGTGGTGAGTCAGGGCACGGTTTCCGGTGTTCCGGTGGCCGGAGTCGCGGAACGGGACAGGCCCGGCGCCGGCGAACGGCTGCGAGACGCCCTCGAACGGTCGTGGCGGCCGGTGGTGCTCCTGGTGGCATGCCTGGCCGCCTGGTGGGCCGTCACCGCGGCCGAGCTGGTCAAGCCCTACCTGGTGCCGTCGCCGGGCCGCACGTTCGACGTGCTGACGGGCAAGTGGGACTACATCTGGCACCACAGCTGGGTGACCACCTACGAGACGCTGCTCGGCTTCGTGCTCGCGGTGGCGTTCGGGGTGCTGGCCGCGGTCGTCATGGTCTACTCCTCGACGATCGAGAAGACGCTCTACCCGGTCCTGCTCTTCGCGCAGGTCATCCCCAAGATCGCGATCGCGCCGCTGTTCGTGGTGTGGCTGGGCTTCGGCATGACGCCCAAGGTCTTCGTCGCGGTGCTCATCTCGTTCTTCCCGGTGGTCATCGCGATGGTCACCGGCCTCAAGGCGGTCGACCCGGAGATGCTCGAGCTCTCGTCCACCATGGGCGCCGGATCGTTCGCCACGTTCCGCAAGATCCGCTTCCCGGCGTCGCTGCCGTACCTGTTCTCGGGGCTGAAGGTGGCGGTCACGCTCGCCGTCACGGGTGCGGTGGTCGGCGAGTTCGTCGGGGCGAACGAGGGCCTGGGCTATGTGATCCTCCAGGCCAACGGCAACCTCGACACCCCCATGTTGTTCGCCGGCCTGCTGGTCATGTCGGCGATCGGCGTCGTGCTGTTCATGTTCGTCGAGCTCGCCGAGGCGCTGCTCATCCCCTGGCACGCCAGCCGCCGCGGCTCGGCCGTGACCACCGCCTACTGACACCGCCTGCCGACGCACGGCCCACCGACACTTTCCGCCCGAGACCGACGGAGGTCCACCCCCATGAGACTCCGCAGATTCGCCGCCGTCATCGTCCCCGTCGTCGCGCTCAGCGCCGCCGCCGCGTGCGGCGGTGACGACGGCGACAAGACCAAGAGCGCCTCCGGCAAGGAGCTCGACAAGGTCACCCTCACGCTCAACTGGTACCCGTACGGCGAGCACGCGCCGTTCTACTACGGCAAGAAGCAGGGCATCTACGAGAAGCACGGCATCGCCCTCGACATCAAGGCCGGGCAGGGCTCGCAGAAGACCGTGCAGGCGACCGGCGCGGGGCAGACCGACTTCGGCTGGGCGGACACGCCGCCGCTGATGGCGGGCGTGGGCCAGGGACTGCCGGTCAAGAGCCTCGGCGTCTTCCTCCAGACCACCCCCGTCTCGGTGCAGTCGTTCACCAGCAAGGGCATCAAGACGCCGGCCGACCTCAAGGGCAAGCGCATCGCCTCCACCGCGGGTGACGCGCCGTCCAAGACGTTCCCGGTCTTCCTGGAGAAGAACGGCGTCGACGCGTCCGAGGTGCAGATCCAGAACACCGACCCGGCGGGGAAGATGGCCGCGGTGCTCTCCGGCAAGGCCGACGCCCTCATCGGGTACGCCAACGACCAGGGCCCGACGATGCAGAACAAGTCCGGCAAGCCGGTGTCGTACCTGCGCTTCTCCGCGTTCGGCCTCAACTACTACTCCAACGGCCTGATCGTGGGCGAGCGCAAGCTGCAGAGCTCGCCCGACCTCGCCAAGCGCATGTTCGCCGCCACCAGCGAGGCGTGGACGGCGGCGGAGAAGGACCAGGCGGGCGCCGTCGCGTCCATGCAGGGCGCGTCCGCGCAGCTGCCGCCGGTGTCGGTGCTGACCGACCAGTTCAAGACGACGCTGACCCTGCTCCACACCGACGCCACCAAGGGCAAGGCGCCCGGGATCAACACCACCGCCGACTGGACGCAGACCATCGACCTCTTCGCCCAGACCGGGATCATCGGCAAGCCCGAGACCCCGGACGAGTACTGGGCCTCCAACGTCGCCCCGCAGGGCTGACCGACCGCGACGGAGGGCCGTGAAGATCACCAGCGAGGACAGGACCGTGACGGCGCCCGACGCCGGCACCGGCGCCCCGGCGGCGGTGCGGATCGAGGACGTCGCCGTGCGGTTCCGGACGAAGAAGCGGGACGTGACCGCGCTGTCGGACGTGTCGGTCGACGTCGCCATGGGCGAGTTCGTGGCGATCGTGGGGCCCTCCGGCTGCGGCAAGTCGACGCTGCTGAAGCTCGTGGCCGGACTGCTCAAGCCGTCCGGCGGCGTCGTGCGGCTGCGCGGCGAGCAGGTCACCGGACCGCGCCACGACATCGGGTACGTGTTCCAGCGGGCGGCCCTGCTGGAGTGGCGCAGCGCGCGGCGCAACATCCTGCTCCAGGCCGAGATGCGGCGCATGCCCGCCGCGCAGGCGCGTGAGCGGGCCGCCCGGCTCATCGAGATGACCGGGCTGGGCGGCTTCGAGGACGCTCTCCCGCACGAGCTGTCGGGCGGCATGCAGCAGCGCGTCGCGCTCTGCCGCGCCCTGCTGCACGAGCCGCCCGTCCTGCTGATGGACGAGCCGTTCGGCGCGCTCGACGCCCTCACCCGCGAGCAGATGAACGTGGAGCTCAACCGCATCTGGCGGGAGACCGGCACGACGATCCTGCTGGTCACGCACTCCATCGCCGAGGCGGTCTACCTCGCCGACCGGGTCGTGGTGATGACCCCGCGGCCGGGCACGGTCGAGGAGATCATCGACGTCGGCCTGCCCGCCGAGCGGGACTACGCCGCGACCATGGCGCGGCCCGAGTTCGCCCGGGCCACCCGCCGCATCCGCGATCTCCTGGGCGCCGAGTCGGCGCACGACTGACCCGCTGCACGACCTACCGCTCCACGAGCGACCCGCTCTCTGCGACGAAGGGGATTCATGGGCACGGAACGCAGGCCCGTCGGCATCGTCATGAACGGCGTGACCGGACGGATGGGGCTTCGCCAGCACCTGATCAGATCGATCCTGGCGATCCGCGACGAGGGCGGGCTGCCGCTCACGGACGGGACCGTGCTGTGGCCCGAGCCCATCCTCGTCGGCCGCACCGAGCACAAGCTGCGGGCCGTCGCCGAGAAGCACGGGCTCGGCGAGTGGACGACCGACCTGGCCGAGGCGCTGGCCAGGCCCGGCGTGGAGATCTACTTCGACACCCAGATCACCGGTGCCCGGTCGCCGGCGATCAGGGCGGCCATCGCCGCGGGCAAGCACGTCTACACCGAGAAGCCGCTCGCCGAGGACCTCTCCGGCGCGCTGGAGCTGGCGCGGCTCGCCGGCGAGGCGGGGATCAAGCACGGCGTGGTCCAGGACAAGCTCTTCCTGCCGGGGCTGCGCAAGCTGAAGCGGCTGGTCGACGGCGGCTTCTTCGGGCGGATCCTGTCGGTGCGGGGCGAGTTCGGCTACTGGGTGTTCGAGGGCGACTGGCAGGAGGCGCAGCGGCCGAGCTGGAACTACCGGGCCGAGGACGGCGGCGGGATCATCGCCGACATGTTCTGCCACTGGCGTTACGTGCTGGACGAGATCGTCGCGCCGGTGCGGTCGGTGCAGTGCCTGGGCGCGATCCACATCCCCGAACGGGTGGACGAGGACGGCAAGCCCTACGAGGCGACCGCCGACGACGCCGCGTACGGGATCCTCGAGCTGGACGGCGGCGTCATCGCGCAGATCAACTCGTCCTGGGCGACCCGGGTGTTCCGCGACGAGCTGGTGGAGTTCCAGGTGGACGGGACGGAGGGCAGTGCCGTGGCCGGGCTGCGCCGCTGCCGCGTCCAGCACCGGTCGGCGACGCCCAAGCCGGTCTGGAACCCCGACCTGCCCGCGACCGACGACTTCCGCGGCCAGTGGCTCGAGGTGCCCGACAACACCGAGTTCGGTAACGGCTTCAAGGCGCAGTGGGAGGCGTTCCTTCGGCACGTGGCCGAGGACGCGCCGTTCCGCTGGGACTTCCACTCCGGCGCGCGCGGCGTCCAGCTCGCCGAGCTCGGGCTGCGCGCCTGGCGCGAGGGCCGCCGCGTCGAGGTGCCGGAGCTGGCGCGGACATGAACCGGCGCGGACACGAACCGGAGCGACCGCTGACATGAAACTGCGACTGCCCGAACCGGACGGCACGCTCACCCCGTACACCCTGGGTGAGCCGCGGGCCTACGAGCGCACCGCCGCCCCCAGCGCTCGTAGGTCCGCCTACGCGGCGGCCCATGTCGTCGCCGACCCGCTGAGCGGTACCGGCGCCCTGGACTGGGACGCGACGCTGGCGTTCCGCCGGCACCTGTGGGACCACGGGCTCGGGGTCGCCGAGGCCATGGACACCGCGCAGCGCGGCATGGGCCTGGACTGGGACACGACCCGCGAGCTGATCCGGCGGAGCGGCGCCGAGGCGCGGGCGCGCGGCGGCCGGATCGTCTGCGGCGCGGGGACCGACCAGCTGCCGCCGGGGCCGTCCACACTGGACGCCGTGACCGCCGCGTACGAGGAGCAACTGGAGGTCGTCGCCGGCGCCGGGGCGGTCCCGGTCATCATGGCCAGCCGCCAGCTCGCCGCCACGGCGCGGGGCGCGGCCGACTACGCGAAGGTGTACGGGCGGCTGCTCGGCGGGCTCGACCGGCCGGCGTTGCTGCACTGGCTCGGGCCGATGTTCGACCCGGCGCTGGCGGGCTACTGGGGCTCCGGCGACCTGGGCATCGCCGCGGAGCACGTGCTCGCGCTCATCGAGGAGCACGCGCCGCGCGTCGAGGGCATCAAGATCTCGCTGCTGGACGCCGGCCGCGAGATCGCGCTGCGGCGGCGCCTGCCGGACGGGGTGCGCCTCTACACCGGCGACGACTTCAACTATCCCGAGCTGATCCGGGGAGACGGGGACCGGCACAGCGACGCGCTGCTGGGCATCTTCGACCCGATCGCCCCGGCGGCGGCCGCGGCGCTGAGATCGCTGGACGCGGGGGACCTCGACGCCTACGACGAGATCCTCGCGCCGACCGTACCGCTGTCCCGGCACCTGTTCGCCGCGCCGACCTACTACTACAAGACCGGCGTGGTGTTCCTGGCCTGGCTGTGCGGGCACCAGGACGCGTTCCGCATGGTCGGCGGCCTGGAGAGCGCACGGCCGGTGCCGCATCTGGTGCGGCTCTTCACGCTCGCCGACGCCGCGGGACTGCTGCCCGATCCCGAGCTGGCCGCGTCCCGCATGCGCGCCTGGCTGGCCGTTCAGGGAGTGCGGTCGTGAGCGCGGGGCCGTTCAGCCTCAACCAGTGGACGACGCGGTACTGGCCGCTGCCCGACCTGGTGGCCGGTTGCGCCGGGGCGGGGGTGACAGGCGTCGGGTTGTGGCGCGAGCCGGTCGCCGAGTTCGGGCTCGCGCGGACGGCGAAGCTGGTCCGGGAGGCGGGGCTCGCGGTGACCTCGCTCTGCCGGGGCGGCTTCTTCCTGGAGCGGGGAGCCCTCGACGACAACCGGCGCGCGATCGAGGAGGCGGCCGAGCTGGGCGCTCCCGTTCTGGTCCTGGTGAGCGGCGGCCTGCCGGACGGCCCCGGCGCGCGCGACGTGGACGGCGCGCGGCAGCGGGTCGGCGACGCGATCGCGGAGCTGGCCCCGTACGCGGGTCAGCACGGCGTGCGGCTCGCCATCGAGCCGCTGCACCCCATGTTCTGCTCGGACCGGTGCGTGATCTCGACGCTGGGCCAGGCGCTCGACCTGGCCGAACGTTCGCCGGCCGAGCAGGTGGGCGTCGTGGTCGACACGTACCACCTGTGGTGGGATCCGCACGCCTACGTCGACATCGCGCGGGCGGGGGAGCGGATCGCGATCTTCCAGGTGGCCGACTGGGTGACGCCGCTGCCCGAGGGCGTCCTCACCGGGCGAGGCATGCTCGGCGACGGCTGCGTGGAGCTCCGCCGGTTCCGCACGGCGGTGGAGGCGGCGGGCTACACCGGGCCGGTGGAGGTGGAGATCTTCAACACCGGCCTGTGGGCGATGCCGGGCGCGGAGGCCCTCGGCCTCGTCCTGGAGCGGTACGCCGAGCACGTCGCCTGATTTTCCGGAGGCATTGAGAAAGCGCTTTCACTACGACCCGAGGATGGGTGGGATGCGCAAGCACAGATGGTTCCTGCTGACGACGATCGTCATGATGTTGGCCGCACTGCTGCAGGCGGCACCGGCGCACGCACGTTCCGCGCCCCCCGGCGAGCCGATCCTCGACCCGATCCCGGAGGAGCCGGTCACCTCCGGCCTCGGGCTCACCGTGGAGGAGTTCGCGCAGTTCCCCAAGTCCGACCCGACGCCGCCGCCGACCGACCAGCGCCTCATGCGGGTCGCGCGGATCAACCACCTCGGTGACGTCCCCGACGGCTCGGGACGCAAGTACGTGCCCGACCTCAACGGCAGGCTGTACCTGGTCGAGAAGGGCAAGGCCCCGGCCGTCTACCTCGACGTCGGCGCCACGTTCGCCCCGGCGTTCTTCTCCGGGCGCGGCATGGGCCAGGGCTTCGGCTTCGTCACGTTCGACCCGGGCTTCAAGCGCAACGGCCGCTTCTACACCGTGCACACCGAGAGCGCGGCCGCCGCGACCCGGCAGCCCGACCTCACCCCGCAGCCCAACACGATCTACCACGGCATCGTGACCGAGTGGACCGCCGGCGACCCGTCCGCCGGCACGTTCAGCGGCAGCCGCCGCGAGGTGCTGCGGCTGGGCTTCGCCGGGCAGATCCACGGCATCCAGCAGATCGACTTCAACCCCACCGCGCGTCCGGGCAGCGAGGAGGCCCGCGTCCTCTACGTCGCGGCCGGCGACGGCGGCTCCGGCGTCCGGAACACCGGCCCGCAGGACCTCACCACCCCGCAGGGCAAGATCCTGCGCATCGACCCGCGCGGCACCGACAGCGCCAGCGGCCGGTACGGCATCCCCAAGGGCAACCCGTTCTACGGCCAGGAGGGCAAGCTCGGCGAGATCTACGCGTACGGCATGCGCGACCCGCACCGCTTCAGCTGGGACCCGGGCGGCCGCCACCGCATGTTCCTCGGGCACATCGGCGAGCACGCCATCGAGGCGATCTACGACGTGCGGCCGGGCGCCAACCTCGGCTGGAGCGAGCGCGAGGGCAACTGGGTGTTCGACCGCGAGCCGGTCAACCCGTGCCACCGCCTCTACCCGCTGCCCGCCGACGACGCCCGGAACGGCTTCACCTACCCGGTCGCGATGTACGACCACAACCCGGCGCCCGGCTGGAACTGCACCACCGACGTGGGGCGGGCGGTCGCGGGCGGCTTCGTCTACCGCGGCGAGATCGCGGCGCTGCGCGGCAAGTACGTCTTCGACGACCTGGTCGACGGCCGGATCTTCTACACCGAGGAACGCGACATGCGCCTCGGCGGCGAGCCCGCCACGCTGCACCAGCTGATGCTCTACGACGCCGCCGGGAAGCGCGTCACCATGCCGGACCTGTCGGGACCCGGCTCGATCGGCGACCCCAAGCGGGTCGACCTGCGCATCGGCCGCGACGCCGCCGGTGAGCTCTACCTGATCGCCAAGTCGAACGGGAAGATCTGGAAGGTCACCGGCACGCGGGGCTTCGCGTCCTGCGACGTCGGCCGCACCACCGTCAGGCACGTCATGGCGGGCGGCGACTGGGCGCCCGTGACGCCGGCCAAGTGGAGCTTCCCCGGGCGCGAGGCGATCCTCACCGAGGCCGGGGCCGAACGTCCCGGGCCGCGCCGCCCGTTCGAGTACGCGGTGCTCACCGCGGGTCCGGTGTGGGGCTCGTTCCAGCTCGACGCCGAGGTCCGGCTGGACACCCCGGTGGAGATCACCAACAGGGACGTGATCCTCGTGTACGACCACCGCTCGGACCTGGAGTTCTCCTACGCCCACCTCTCCTCCGACAACACGATCTATCCGCACAACGGGATCTTCACCGTGAACAACGCCGACCGGCTGCGGCTCGACGACCAGTGGAACGCCGTCCGGTCCCGCGGCGCCGCGCCCGCCGTCACCGACACCGCGTGGCACAAGGTGCGGTTGCGGCACTGCGCGGACACCGGCGAGACCGCCGTCTACCTGGACGGGTCACGGACCCCGCTCATGACCGCCGTCGACACCACGTTCGCCTCGGGCCGGGTCGGCTTCGGCTCGTTCGACAACATCGGCCGCGTCCGCGACGTCCGGATCACCGGGACGGTCGCGCGATGAGGCCCCACAGGACGGCGGCGGCCCTCGCGGCCGCCGCCCTGGGCGGGTCGCTCGTGGTGGCCGCTGCAACCCCCGCGGCGGCCCGCCCAGACAGCCTCCGGCACCATCTGATCGCCGCGTACGACTTCGACCACCCCGTGCGCGGCAACCCGGCCGGGGAACGTGACCGGGGCCGCTCGGGCACGGCCATCGACCTGGTCAACGGCGGCGCGGCGATGCGCGTCCGCGACGGCCGCGGGCACGCGCTCCAGACCGGCCAGCGGCCCGGCGCCAACGACGACTGGAAGGCGGGCACGTACTCGGCGACCGGCGTCACCAGCCTGCGCGCGTTCAACGCCGTCCGCGAGGTCACGATCATGGGCTGGTTCAAGACGACCGGCCAGAACCCGAGCCCCAACACCAACACGCCCGAACCCGACGACCTCTACAACGCCGTCGGCCTCGCCGGGATCCTCAGCGGCAACTCGGCGGGCCACGACGTGCGGGCCCTCCTGGAGGTCATCAACGTCTCCGGCGAACTCCGCGTGGTGGCGCTCGCCCGCCGCGTGGACGGCTCGGCGTCCCAGACGTTCGCCGCGTCCGAGCCCTGGCAGTCGGTCCTGCCGCCGAACACCTGGGTCCACCTGACCGCGACGTTCGACTTCGACAACGCCGTCATGCGGCTCTACAAGAACGGACGGCCCCTGGACGGCTTCACCACCGTCGCCGGCGACCCCTGGGCGGTGGAAGGGCCGCCCGAACCCGACGTCACCACCGCCACCGACCCGCGCGGCATCAAGATCGGAGGCAGCTTCCCGCAGAACGACCGGGAGCAGAACCCCTGCGCCTGCCGCATGGACGGCCTGAAGTTCTTCGACCGCGCCCTCACCGGCAGGGAGGTACTGCGCTTGGCCCGGTGATGGACCCCGCTTTGCCTCCGGCGGGTATGTCAGCAGGACATGATCCGTTGGAGGCGATGCACATGACCTGGGGTCCCCTGGAGTTCGTCGTGCTCACCTTCCCGGGCCCCGCGCCCGGGAAGGAGGCCGTCGACGCCCTGGCCGGCCTGCGCCGCGCGGGCGGCGTCCAGATCGTCGACTCGCTGGTGGTCGTCAAGGGTGCGGACGGCGCCGTCACCAGCACCGAACTGGCCGACATCCCCGAGCTCGAAGGCGTGGTGTCCGGCCGCGACCTGCGCGACGACCTGATCGGGGCCGAGGACGCCGACGAGGTCGGCGCGAGCCTGGACCCCGGCACCTGCGCGCTGGCCGTCCTGGTCGAGCACGCCTGGGCCAGGGAGGCCGCCGACGCCGTCCGCGACGCCGGCGGCCGCCTGGCCGCCTCCATCCGCATCCCCGCCGAGCACATCCCGGAGAAATCATGATCGTCCGACGCCGGGGCATGCCCCTGCTGCGCGGCGCCCTCATCGGCGGCAGCGCCTACGCCATGGGCCGCCGGGCCGCCTCGAACGCCCAGCGCGAGGCCCAGCAGGACGCGGCCATCGCCGACCTTCAGGCCCCGCCGCAGCCGCCGCCACCCGAACCCGTTCAGGCGAGCGTCCGCACCGCCACGGTCGCCGACCAGCTCCTCCAGCTGGGCCAGATGGTCCAGCAGGGCCTCCTCACCCAGGACGAGTACGCCGCCGCCAAGACCAAGCTCCTCTCCACCTGACTGGTCGGCGAAATGTCGGAGGCACCCCGTACCTTCGGGTCATGGCCGAGATCGCGTACCTCAGGGGTGATGCCACGTCACCCCAGGCCAAGGGGGTCAAGGTCATCGCCCATGTCTGCAACGACCTGGGCGGGTGGGGCAAGGGCTTCGTCCTGGCGATCTCACGCCGCTGGCCGGAGCCCGAGAAGGCCTACCGCGCCTGGTACCGCCAACGTTCCGGCAACGACTTCGGCCTCGGCGCCGTCCAGCTGGTCCAGGTCGACCCGTACACCTGGGTGGCCAACATGGTCGCGCAGCGCGGCATCAAGCCCAGCCGCAAGGGCCCGCCGATCCGCTACGACGCGCTCGACACCTGCCTGGCGGCCCTCGCCCCCGGCGCGGCCGGCCTGAACGCATCGATCCACATGCCCCGCATCGGCTGCGGCCTCTCCGGCGGCAAATGGGAGCGCGTCGAGCCGCTCATCCAGGACCGCCTGGTCACCAAGGGCCTCGACGTCACCGTCTACGACCACGACTAGCCCGGCGACGTGCCCCGGCGGAGCATCCTCAGCAAACGCCGTCTCTGCTCGGGGCCCTCGCCTGTCACGGCGATCCCGTTCGCCATGGTCAGGAGGTCCGGCGCCGTGAGGTCCGCGCGCACCGTCCCCGCCCGCTGCGCCCGCGTCAGCAGGGCCGACACGGTCGCGTGCATCGCCTCGTGCCACTCGGTGGTCAGCGGCGTGCGGCGCCCCCCGGCCGCGATGACCGGCTCGGGACTGGACGCCACGTGCGTGATGTACGAGCGCAGCCAGGTGAACAGGGCGTCGCCCGGCTCCAGCGCCTCGAGCTGCTCCTCGCCCTCCGCCACCAGCCGGTCGAGGTCCCCGGCTACCACAGGGCCGTCCGTTCTCGATCGAGGAGGTCGGGGCGGGCCAGCTGGTCCAGCATGAGCCGCACCGCCTCGCGGGCGTCCCGGGTCCACGCGTGGCAGCGCTCCATCGACGTGCACTCGGTGGCCGCCCGGCGCCGGGCAGCCGCCACGATCTCCTCGGCGTCGGCCCGCACGCCCGCCACGTCCCCGGCGTCCAGCGGCACCCCGCTCGCGGCGCCGACGTCGGCCAGCTGGCCGCGCAGCCACTCCCACGGGTCCTCCCGCAGGTAGTCGCGCTCACTGGGCTCGACGCCCTTGAAGTACGGATGGAAGTGCGCCGCCGCGAAGTTCCCGGGCGGCCCGTCCAGCCGGTCGAAGAGATCGGCCCGCCAGAGCGGCTCGTCCACCACGATCTTCTGCGCCGCCGACTCGGTGCCGCGCCTCTCCTGCGGAACGAGCCACCGCACCTCCAGCCGCGCCCCGTGCTCCAGATGGCTGTCGTCGAGGTCGATCTCGAACCAGTGCCGCACCAGCACCGCGACCTGGTCATAGACGAACGCCTGCTGCACGGCCCACCCCTCCCCAAATGATCACTTACCCCCCGATTCTACGAACTCCGCGAGCCGAGTCCCGTCAGGCCGGGGGGACTGGGCTTAGAGAGGGGGAACCGGATGATGGGGAGGGCTGTCTAATCAGCGGCCGGTCCCGGGCCGGCCGGCTCTGAACTCGGCGCGTACCGGCGGGAGGTCGTGACCTTGGGTTCTCCGGCGACCGAAGAGCCGTCACTGAACGTCCTGCGGTCGGCTCCGTACTTCCTCAGGCGCAGGTTCCTGACGCGGTTCGCGGCGCTGGCGCTGGTGCCGCTGGCGGGGCTGGCGGTACTGGCCGGGCAGGAGAAGCTGCTGCTGCCGCTCGAACGGGTCGTGGTCATCAAGGGCAAGCTCGCGTCCAAGGGCGACTACTTCGAGGACGCGGAGGTGCAGCGCATCCTGATGCGGCACGGCATCCGGGTGCGGATCACCAAGTCGTCGTCCCGGGAGGTCGCGGTCAACTCGCTGGGCGAGTACGACTTCGCGTTCCCGTCCGGGCAGCCGTCGGCGCGGCTCATCCTGGACCAGCGCAACGCGAGCGGGCTGCGGGCCAGGCAGTTCCGGCCGTTCGTCAGCCCGATCGTGCTGGCGACCTTCCGGGAGTACGCCGAGACGTTGCGGCGGGCGGGCGCGGCCCGCCCCCAGGACAGGGCGGGCTCGCTCTACTACGACCTCGACATGAAGGCGTTCCTCGGCCTGATCAAGGCCGGGAAGAGGTGGGACGACCTGGGGATCGCCGGGCACGGGGTGTCGAACGGCAACCTGGTGCTGGCGCAGACCCCCGACCTGTGCGCGGCCAACTCGGCGGCGACGTACATGGGCCTGATGGCGTTCGTGGAGAACGGCAACAAGGCGGCCGGGTCGGAGCGGGAGGCCGTCGCGCTGGCCCGGCGGATCAAGCCGCTGCTGACCGAGCAGGGGCTGCCCACGTCGGAGATCTTCAAGACGTACGTGGCGAGCGAGGGGCGGCAGATCGCGCCGATCATCGTGGTGTACGAGCACCAGTTCCTGGCGTACCAGCTGGACCGGGGCGGCACCGACACCGGGCGGGTGCTGATGTACCCGCAGCCGGGGTTCTTCCCGCTGCCGGAGCTCATCTCGTTCAACGACAGGGGCGACCGGCTCGGCGAGCTGATCATCAGTGACCCGGCGCTGCGCCGGCGGGCGGTGGAGCTCGGCTACCGGCTGCTCGACGACCCCGGCGCGCCGCAGGGGCAGCACCTCGGGCCGTACCTGGAACAGGAACGGGTCCCGTCGCCCGCCCTGGCGGCGCCGGACCTGACCAGGACGGTGCTTCCTTCGGTCGCGAACCTGGAACGGATGCTGGTCGAGGTCGGCTGCGCCGAGAGCAAGCCGTCGTGAGGTGGCGCGCGGGGGCGGTGGCGCTGCTGCTGGCGATCGGCGGGTGCTCGGGGACGGCGCGCACGGAGCTGTCGGTGCTCGCGGCGTCCGAGTTGCGCGACATGGGGCCGCTGCTGGCCGATCTCGAACGCGACACCGGCGTGCGGCTGCGGCTGGACCCGCGCGGCGACGCGCTCGAGCCGGGCCGTTACCGGCACGACCTGGCCTGGCTCTCGTCCGACCGGTCCTTCCGGCTCCGGCTGAAGGGGACCCGGACCGAGCCGCCGCTCAGCACGACGACCATGCTCTCCCCGGTCGTCATCGGGCTCAAGCCCGCCACCGCGGCGCGGCTGCGCCAGGGCCGGCCCGGTCTTTCGTGGGCCGACATCGCGGACGCGGCGGCGCAGGGGCACGTGCGCTTCGCGATGGCCGACCCGAGGACGGACGGCGGCGGGCTCGCGGCGCTGGTCGGCGTCGCGACCGCGGCGGGCGGGGGAGTGCTGCGGCCCGAGACCGTACGCTGCGACCGGCTGCGCGGCTTCTTCACCGGCCACGCCCTCACCTCGGCCGGAGCCTACGCCGCGAACGAGGGCGCGGCCGACGGCGTGATCGCGCACGAGTCGACGCTGCTGGCGCTGAACGGCCGGCTCTGGCAGCCGCTGGAGATCGTCTATCCGCGGGACGGCATGGTGATGTCGGACCACCCGCTGATGTTGCTGGACCCGGCCAAGCGCGCCGCGTACGACAAGGTCGTGGCCTGGCTCAAGCGCGACGCGACCCAGCGGAAGATCATGGAGCGGACGTCGCGGCGGCCGCTGTCGCCGGGCGTGACGCGCGATCCGCGCCTGCGCGCCCCGGTCGGCAACGCGCTGCCGTTCCCCGGCCAGCGGCAGGTGCTCGACACCCTGCTGGCCAACTACGCGCCACCCGGTGAACGCGCGCCGGACGGGGTGGTCTTCCTCCTCGACTTCTCCCGCTCCATGGCGGGCGCCCGGATCGAGGCGGTGAAGTCGGCCTTCGCCGGGCTGGGCGGCGCCGACGACTCGGCGACGGGCCGGTTCGTGCGCTTCCACCGGGGCGAGCGGATCACCGTGGTGCGCTTCGGCGGGCGCGTCCTGTCCGAGCGCACGTTCACGGTCGGCGAGCCCGGCGCGATGGAACGGCTGCGCGACGCCGTCGGCGCCGACGACTTCGACGGCAGCACGGCCGTCTGGTCGGCCCTCGACCACGCGTACGCCACGCCGGGACGCACGTCGATCGTCCTCATGACCGACGGCCGGAGCAACAGCGGCCTCACCCTCGACGCCTTCCTCCGCCGGGACCGGCCGCGCGCCGTCCCCACGTTCGCCATCGGCTTCGGCGACGCCGACCGGACCGGCCTGCGCCGGGTGGCCGCGGCCACCGGCGGCCGGTACGTCGACGGCGACACCCGGCCGTCCCTACTCGAAGCCCTCAAGGAGATCCGTGGGTGCCGCTGACAGCCTGTGGCGGAGCATCAACCTGCCGTGGATGCTCGTGTGGCTCGCCACGCTCGCCGCGTTCGCCGTCCTGGTCGTCTACGTCGCCGCCGCGCACCGCCGGCACCGCCGCACCAGGCCGGGCCAGGGCGTGGTCGACATCTGCGTCTATCTGAACGCCCGGTCCGTGATGGGCGTCTACCAGACGAGCAAGGTCCGGCCCGCCCTCGTCCGCCAGGTCACCGAGCGCACGACCCGCAGCCGGTCCCGAGAGGCGTGGGGCTCGGTCTACGGCCTCGGCGGCGGAGGCGGCCGGGAGGCCAGCGACGAGAAGCTCCTCAGCTACATCGAGGAGAAGGAGCCGATCACGGTCATCGCCGAGGTCATGGAGATCCTGGAGCAGCGCGACGGGGTCGTGCACGCCGACCTGACCGAGGGCACGATCACCGCGGGCCCGGTCCGGCCCGGCGCTCGGACGTTGCGCCTGAGCGACCTGCGCGGTCACTACGTCTCGGTCACCGGGCTGTTCCGGCTGGCCGACGCCGGGCCGGGGAAGGTGACCTTCCTCGCACCGTACGGCGCGCCGTCGTCCGGCGGCCCGCACGTCAAGATCAGCTGTTCCCCGCGCGACCTGCGGGATCAGGACGCCGAACGGTTCCACGGCCGCTGCCTCGGCAAGGTGAACGGATGGGACCCCGAGACCGGTCTCCTGGACGTCCATCCGGTCGCCGTTTTCCGCTGAAACCAGGCGTCCGTCACATGCGTCACAGAGACGCCATGATGAAGACTGATGAGCTCAGGCTGGAGCTGCTGGCCTCGGTGGCGGCCGTCGGGCTGGTGCGGACGCTGGTCGAGCAGCGGCTGCTCAAGTGGGGCCTCGCCGGCCTGGTCACCGACACGACGCTCGTCGCGGCGGAGCTCGTCACCAACGCGGTGGAGGCGGCCCCCACCGGCTCGGTCGTCCAGGTGCGCCTGTCCCGCGAGCCGAACGGCGTCCTGCTGGAGGTCTGGGACCCGGTCGACGCGCTGCCGCAGGCACGGCAGCCCCGCCTGGACCTGGCCGACGATCCCGCCCGCGACGATCCCGCCCGCGTGGCCCACCCCTACTTCGACCGGCCCGCCGACAGGACCCGGTCCGGCGGTGCCGACTTCGACGACAACGGCGGCTGGGGCCTGACGATCGTCGAGGCGCTGTCGGTCGAGGCGGGCTACGAGCGTACGAGGGGCGGCGGCAAGACCGTCTGGGCCAGGCTCAAGTCGCTCTGACCCAGCCGCTCTCGGAGACGGCGGGCTCGGGGTCCGTCCGCGTCGCCGTGGCCCCCGTCAGGCGCGGCAGGTGAGCGGGCGGCCGCCGTTGAAGGCGACCATGTCGTTCAGCGCCGAGACCAGGTCGATCTGCGCGCCCGGCTCGGCGCCGTCGAGCTCGGCGTACGCGCGGTAGAGGTTGCCGACGATGCGCTCGTGATCGCTGAGCTCGGCGTACGGTCCGAGGTCGGTCTCGCGGGCGAGCTCCAGCGGCGACAGGCCGGCGGCCTTGCCCTCGGCCGCGGTGGCCTGCACGAAGCGGGCGTAGCCGACCACGTGGTCGATCAGCTCGGGACCGGCGACGGGCCCGTGCCCGGGAACGATGGTCTCGGCGCCGAGCGGGGCGATGACCTCCTCCAGCACGGTGACGGCCCCGGCGATCGAGCCCTGCATGAGGAACGGCGTGCCGCCGTTGAACAGCAGGTCGCCGCAGAACAGCACGCGCCGGTCCGGGACCCACACGATCGAGTCGTTGGTGGTGTGCGCCGCGGTCCCGACGTGCCGGACCTCGCAGCGCAGGTCGTCCACCCACACCGTCACGCCCTCGGTGTAGGTGAGGAACGCGGGCTCGATCTCGACGCCGCCCCACTCGACCTTGGTCCAGAACGGCTCGTCGAACGGCCGGCCCCAGGCGATCGCCCCCTCGCGCGTGCCCTCGTGGGCGACGATCGTCGCGCCGCCGAAGAGGTAGTTGCCGAACGTGTGGTCGCCGTGGTGATGGGTGTTGACCAGGGTCCGCACCGGCCGCGCCGTCACCGTCCCGATCGCGTCGAGGTAGGCGCGGGTGCGGCGTTCGGTCGAGCAGGCATCTACGCTGACCACCCCGCGCGAGCCCGCCAGGAACCCGGTGTTGTTGATCCACCACGTGCCGTCCGGCTGGATGTAGCCGAAGATCCCGTCGCTGACCTCCTCCAGGCGGGGCGGTGCCGGGGAGGTGACCTCGTGCGCGCTGCTGCTCATGGACAGCCAACCTAGGTGACACGCTCGGGTGTGACACGGTCAGAGGTGACACGGTCGGGGGTTGCGCGGCGCTCGGCGGGGTCAGGACGGCGGCGGCCCCGGCGGGTCGCCGGTCAGCATGTGGAACGTCATCGCGCCTGCCCGGCCCGGACGCCGCCGGAGGCGGATTGTCCGGGGAGGGCCGGCCGGTCAGGCGTCCTCGTGCACGACCGTGACGTCCTTCGCCCCGCGCACCGCGCCGATCGCGGCGGCCTCGCGGCCGGCCTCGGCCCGTTCGGAGGCGGACAGGCGGCGGAACGCGATCACGGTGATGGTGAGGCGGGCGCCGTTCGCCCGGGGCCGCCAGATCCCGGCGACCTCGCCGCGGGCGAGCACGACGCCCGGCGCCCCGGCGGGCTTCCACACCTTCGACCGCAGCGCCTGCTCGGGGACCAGGAGCTTCTTGTCCCAGCCGCGCAGCAGCACGTCGCCCGGCGGGAGCAGGCGGACGCGCTCGGGCTCGGGGGCGGTGCGGAGCGCGTCGAGGTCCGCCTCCAGGATCCAGGCCTTGCGCCCGCCGGCCTTCACCGGGACGAGCTCGTCCGCGACGAGGTCCCACAGGGCACGGACCGGACCGGGCCGCGAGCCGATCCAGTCGGCGAGGCCGGCCGGGGCGGTGGGGCCGAGGCGCCGGACGAGGCGGCGGACCAGCTCGCGCCGCGCCTCGTCCGGCTCGACCTCGGCGACCGGCCCGCCGAACGGCCGGAACACCACGCCCTTGGCGCCGGGGTCGATGACGAGCCCGGCGCGGACGGCCGCCAGCCGGAAGATCTGGTCCTGCGGATGGAAGACCCCGCACCCCTCGCACCACGGCGCCAGCACCCGGGGGAGGTGCCCGGCCACCTGCCCGGACAGGTCGCCCTTCGGCGTCGGGCCGGTGACGATCTCCCGCATGTGGCCGGCGATGGTGTCGACGGCGTCGTCCGGCTCGATCCCGGCGGCCTCGAGCTCGGTCCCGTAGGCCAGCAGCCGGCCCATGGCGTCGGCGTGGCCCGCGGGGCGGAGGCCGGCGGCGAGCAGCCCGAGGTCGTCCTCGTGGTGCAGGTGCGCCGCGCCGCGCACCGACCACAGGAGCACCAGCGGACCCGCGGGCCACAACGCGGCCCGCAGCCGTTCCGGGTCGTCCACGCCCGTCCGCGCGCGCACGGCCAGGAGCGCGGAGCCGGGAGGCGTGTCCTGCAGCCCGGTCTCCAGCGCCCCCAGCGTCTCCGGCTCGGCCCCCTGGGAGTCGAGGTCGTGTCTCAGCGCGCGGTAGGCGAAGACCTGCGCGGGCTCGACGGATACGGCGTCCATGGCGTCAGTCCTACCCCGCCGGGCTCGGCGCGGCATCCCGCCGTGGCGGCTCAGCGCGCCATCAGGGCGCGCAGGGCCTTGACCACCGCGGCGGGGGACTCCTCGGCCATGAAGTGGCCGCTGGTGACCGTGGTGTGCTCCAGGTCCGCCGCCCAGGCCTCCCAGAGCGCCGCGGCGTCGTACCCGAGCGCGGCGCCCCAGTCCTGCTGGAGGACGGTGACCGGCATCTGGAGCCGGTTGCCGGCCTCCCGGTCCGCCGTGTCGTGCTCGACGTCCACCGACGCCGAGGCCCGGTAGTCGGCGACGATCGACGGGACCGCCTCCCGCGAGGCCTTCAGGTATTCGGCCCGGACGTCGGACGGGATCGCCGCCGGGTCGTTGGCCCACCCGTCCAGGAAGGACCCGAAGAAGGCGTCCGCGCTCGCGGAGATCATCTGCTCGGGCAGGCCGGGTGGCTGGGCCATCAGGTAGAGGTGGAAGCCGACGGCGGCCGAGGCGCCCCGCATCACGTCCCACATGTCCAGCGTGGGCAGGACGTCGAGCGAGGCCAGGTGCGTGACCGTGTCCGGGTGGTCGAGCCCGGCGCGGAGGGCGACCAGCGCGCCGCGGTCGTGGCCCGCCAGCGCGAACCGCTCGTGGCCGAGGGCCCGGGCCAGGGCGACGACGTCGGCCGCCATGGTGCGCTTGGAGTACGCCCGGCCGTCGGGGTCGGCGGGCTTGTCGCTGGCGCCGTAGCCCCGCAGGTCGGGGGCGATCACGGTGTGGTCGGCGGCCAGGTCGGCCGCGACGTGCCGCCACATCAGGTGGGTCTGCGGGAAGCCGTGCAGCAGGACGACCGGACTGCCCGAGCCGCCCACGGCCGCGTTGAGCGACACGCCGTCCGCGACCGGGACGCGCCGGTGGTCGAAGCCTTCGATCGTGAGGGTCATGAGGATCTCCAGTCCGTCGGGTCGTACGCCCGTTCGGGGCGTACTCCATGAACGGTGCCGCGCGCCGATCAGCGCTGAATCAGCGCCCGCCGAGTGCCTGATCAGGGGTGACGGGACACGGCGCTACCGTGGGAGGCGTGTCTGGAGTGACCTTCGGGGTGCTGGGGCCCCTGGTGGCCGGCGGCGAGGGCGGCCCGATCGACCTGAAGGGCCCGCGCCACCGGGCGGTGCTGGCGCGGCTGCTGGTGGCGGGCGGCCGGGTCGTGCCGGTGTCCCGGCTGATCGACGACCTCTGGACGGTCCCGCCCGGCAACGCCCTGGGCGCCGTGCAGACGTTCGTCGGGGCCCTCCGCAAGGCGCTGGAGCCGGATCGGCCGCCCCGGACGCCGGCCAGGCTGCTGGTGACGGCGGCGCCGGGCTACGCGATCAGGACCGACCCCGCGAACGTGGACGCCTGGCGGTTCGAGGCCGCCGTCCGTGCCGCGGCCGGGGCACCGTCCGCAGCCGCGTTCGAGCGGCTGGACGAGGCGCTCGGCTGGTGGCGCGGGCCCGCGTACGCCGAGTTCGCGGACGAGGGCTGGGCGCGCGGCGAGGCCCTCAGGCTGGACGGGCTGCGGCTCCTCGCGGTGGAACGGCGGGCCGAGGCGGCGCTGGCGACCGGCCGCGCGGCCCTGGCCGTGCCCGACCTGGAAGGCCACGTCAAGGAACACCCGCGGCGGGAGGACGGCTGGCGCCTGCTCGCCCTCGCCCTCTACCGGACGGGCCGCCAGGCCGACGCGCTGGCCGCCCTCCGCCAGGCCAGGGACTATCTCGACGCCGAACTCGGACTCGATCCCACCGAGGGCCTGCGGCGCCTCGAATCCGACATCCTCCGGCAGTCGCCCGGCCTCCTCGCCGGGGCGCCGGCCGCCGCCGAGGCGCCGGCGGCTCCCGCGCCCGCCGAACGTGTCTTCGTGGGCCGTGCCGCCGAGCTCGCCGAGCTGGAGCGGTCGGCAGGCGCCGCCGTGGCCGCCGGGCGCCCCGTCCTGGCCCTCGTCTCCGGTGACGCGGGAGCGGGCAAGACCGCCCTGACCGAGACGCTGGCCGAACGCCTGGAGGCGCGGGGCTGGACGACCCGGCGGGGGATCGGCGGGGAGACGTACGGGGAGGGGGCCGAGGAGGGGGCCGACCCGGCCGAGGCGAGGTTCCGCAGGCATCGGGCCGTCGCCGCCCGGCTGGCCGGCCGCACGCTGCTGGTCCTCGACGACCTGCACTGGGCGGGGGAGGAGACCCTCGCCCTGATGACCGCGCTCGCCGCCGACCCCGCGGCCGGCCCCGTGCTGATCGTCGGGACGTACCGTTCCACCGAGGTCCCGGCCGTGCTGACCGAGGCGCTCGGCCGCGCGGCCCGCGCCGAGCCCGTCCGGATCTACCTGACCGGGCTGGCCGAGCGGGAGGTCGCGGCGCTGGCCGGAGCGATGAGCGACACCCAGGTCACGCCGGAGGAGGCGCGCCGGATCCACCGGCGCAGCGGCGGCAACCCGTTCTTCGTGCGCGAGCTGACGCGGCTGCTCGACGCCGGGGGAGCCCTGGACGAGGTGCCCGCCGGGGTCCGCGACGTGGTCCGGCGGCGGCTGGGCCGGCTGCCGGAGCGGGC
Source organism: Spirillospora sp. NPDC047279 (assembly GCF_040643285.1). NCBI lineage: Bacteria > Bacillati > Actinomycetota > Actinomycetes > Streptosporangiales > Thermomonosporaceae > Spirillospora > Spirillospora sp. NPDC047279. The sequence goes on along the minus strand of NZ_JBEYUA010000005.1, from coordinate 328,358 downwards.
GCGGACGGTCCTGCGGCAGGCGGCGGTGGTCGGCGACGACGTCGACCTCGACGTGCTGATCCCGCTGGCCGGTGACGAGGACACGGTGCTCGACGCGGCCGAGGAGGCGCTGCTCGGCGGGTTCCTGGCCGAGCCGGACGCCGACCGGCTCCGGTTCGCCCACGCGCTGGTGCGCGAGGTGCTGTACGACGAGGTCCCGCGTGCCCGCCGGGCCCGCTGGCACGCCCGCATCGCCGAAATCCTCGAAGACGCCCATCCCGGCCGGATCGAGCCGATCGCCCATCACCTCGTCCAGGCGGGCAGCCGTGCCACCGCGGCCCGGGCGGCCCGCTACGCGCGCGCCGCGGCCGAACGCGCCGAACGGCGGGTCGCCCCGCACGAGGCGGCCCGCTGGTGGCGGGCGGCGGCCGATGCCGAGGACGACGCCAGGCTCCGGCTGGAGGCGACCATGGGCCTGGTCCGCGCGCTGGCCGTCACCGGCGACCTCGACGGCGCCCGGCGGCTGCGCGCCGACGCGACGGCCGCCGCCGAGCGGCTCGGCGACCCGCTGCTCACCGCCCGGGTGATCGGCTCGTTCGACGTCCCGGCCAACTGGACGACGACCGACGACCCGGCGCTCTCCGCCGGGATCGCCGCCGCGGCCGAGCGCACGCTCGCGGCCCTGCCCGCCGGGCACGACGCCGAACGGGCCCGTCTGCTCGCCACCGTCGCCCTCGAACTGCGCGCCGACGCCGGCCCGCGCGGCGGGGAGGCGGCGGCCGAGGCGGAGGAGATCGCCCGTGGCCTCGCGGATCCGGCGCTCCTCGCGTTCGCCCTCAACGCCCGCTACCTGCAGTCGTTCCGGCGGGCCGGCCTGGCGCCGGAACGGGCCCGCATCGGCGCCGAGCTGGCCGGCCTCGCCGCCGCGCACGGGCTGGCGACCTTCGAGGTGCTCGGGCACCTGATCCTGGTCCAGGCGCACGCGGCGCTCGCCGACCTGACCGCCGCCGACGAGCACGCCGCCACGGCCGACCGGCTCGCCGAACGGTACGAGCTCCCGCTGGTCGGCGTCTTCACCGCCTGGTACGCCGCGCTCCGGCAGGCCGTCTCGGGGCGTACGGCCGAGGCGGAGGACGCCTACCGGCGGGCCGCCGCCCGGCTCGCGGGCTCCGGCATGCCGGGAGTGGAGGACGGGATGCTGCCGCTGGCCCTGCTCTCCCTGCGACTCCAGGACGGGACGCCGCCCGCCGACCTGGCCGGGCTCGACTTCGGCCCGTACGAGGCGTGGGCGCGCCCGCTGATCCTGGCGGCCCAGGGCAGGGACGGCGAGGCGCGCGCCGCCGCCGCGGCCGTCCCCGAGTCCCCGCGCGACCTGCTCTTCGAGGCGCGCACCTGCCTGCACCTGCGGAGCGCGACCGATCCCGCGACGCGCCGGAGGCTGCGCGACGAGCTGCGCCCGGCCGCGGGCGAACTCGCGGGGGCGGGCTCGGGGATGGTCACCTTCGGCCCCGTCGCCGGCCACCTGGACGAGGCCGGCCACCCGGACGAGGACGCACCGGCATGAGCCCGGGTCATCTCCGGCCGTTGAGAGTGGCGAGGAAACGTTCCTCGAAGCCCGCCCGGTCGGCGCCGATCGCGTAGCCGACCCGGCGTCCCGTCGCGGACAGGAACGTGCGCCCGGCCGCCGGGCCGTCGGTGACGACGTCGACGCGTCCCGAGGTGAACTCCACGATCTCCGGATGGACGACGCTCACCGCGGCCAGCGGGTCCCACCAGAACAGCAGGTCCGCCGCGATCAGCGGCTGGACGTCGGGATGGGTGAAGGCCTCGACGACGATCTCGGCCGCGGGCGTCCTGGCGTCCGCCCGGAGCCGGTCGACGTACTCCTGGGTGACCGGGACGTCGTCGGTGGCGTTGAGGGGCACCATGCGCGGCGGCCGGGGGCTGTGCCTGATGAAGGCGCGCGACGCGGGCGGGTCGATCCAGTAGTTGAACTCCTGCGAGCCGTCGAACTCCGGAGGGGTGCGCCAGAGGTTCCCCGGCACGCCGACGGCACCGCCCATCGAGGTCACCCGGCCCGCCGCCTCGGGCAGCGCCGCCGCCACGTTGCTCAGCGGCCCGGTGGCGATGATCTGGGCGCCGGGCTCCTGCCTGAGCACCCGCCGGATCAGCTCGGGAGCGGGCACCCGCGACGGCGTCTCCGCGGCGGTGCAGCCGCGGGTCACCGTCGTGAGCACCTTGTCGACGGTCTCCAGGATCTCGACGGGGAACGCGTTGGGCGCGGTGTTCGAGCCGTCGGCCACCTGGACGCCGCGCAGCCCGAGCCGTTCGACCAGGCAGCGGGCGTGGCGGATGGCCCGCCCCGGCCGCCCGCCGCCGTTGTTGACGACCGTCACCGCGCGCAGCTCGATCCGGCCCAGCCGGTGCTCCTGCGCCAGGTACGCCAGCGTGGCCGCGTCGTCGTAGTCCATGTCGGTGTCGAAGACGACCACGGGCGGCGCCGCCCGCTCCCGCGCGTGCGCGCTCGCCGGGGCCAGCAGGGGCACCAGGAGCAGCGCGGCGCCCAGCATTCTTCGTCCGAACCGCACGCGGCCTCCCGAGGTCGACGACACCATGATTCTTTGTACCGATCGGGAAGGTGTCGTCGCAGCGGCGAATCCGGACGTATGACCCACGACTTCGGCCGAGCCCGGAGCCCGGACCGGGGCGTCCGGGCCTAGAAGACCTCGGCTCCGAACTCCTGGAGGGCCTCGGTGACCGGCTGGAAGAAGGTGACGCCGCCCGACTGGCAGTCGCCCGCGCCGCCGGAGGTCAGTCCCAGTGCCGTGGTGCCGCTGAACAGCGGGCCTCCGCTGTCGCCCGGCTCCGCGCACACGGTGGTCTGGATCATGCCGGTGACCGTGCCCTCCGGGAAGTTCACCGTGGCGTTGACCGCGGTGACCTGGCCGGTGCTGACCCCGGTGGTGCTGCCGCTGCGGACGACGTCCTGGCCCACGACCGCTTCGGCCGCCTCGGTGATGTCCCGGGTCTGCCCGTTGAACAGGTTGACCTCGCCCTCGCCGGCGGCGCCCTCCTCGGACCGGACGAGCGCGAAGTCGTCGCCCGGGAAGCTGCTGGCCACCGTGGTGCCGAGCGCCTGCGCTCCCTGCTGGTCGGAGGTCCAGTTCTGTACCGCGTTGCCGCAGTGCCCGGCGGTCAGGAAGAAGTCCTCCTCGCCGCGCTTGACGTTGAAGCCCAGCGAGCAGCGCGAACCCTGCCCGAAGATGGCGTCACCGCCGAGCGCCAGCGTGCTGAGGCGCCCCGGTATGCGCACCATCCGCACGGCCGAGCCCATCTCCCGCGCCGTCTGGCGGACGGCCGCCAGCCGCCTGCCGGTGACCGTCCCGTCGGTCCACATCACCACCCGGCTGGTGGCGGGATCGATGGTCCATCCGGTGCCCGGCACGGTCATCGTGCGCCGCAGCGTGCTGGTGATCCCGTTGAGCGCCGCCGGGCTGCGGGCCGCCATCCTGGGCGTCGCTCCCGCCGCGCGGACCGTGGCGGCGTCGGTGGCGTTGGTGACGGTGACGACCGCTCGCCCCGAGGCGTCGAGGTAGGCGCCCGACGTGCGCGCGCCGAGCTGCCGCGCCAGCCTGGCGGCCGTGGCGCCGGCGCGGTTCGTGGACACCGGGACCGTACGCCCCTGGCCGGCGCCTCCCTGGTCGGCGTCGTCCGCCAGCGAGGTGTTCTTCGCCGTCCGGTCCGACGGCTCGTGCGCCTGCACCGCGTAGAGCGCGCCGGCCGCGAGACCGGCGGCCCCCGCGGCCACGGCGCCCGCCTTGGCCGCCGTGCGCACACGTCCTTGCCCTGCGGCGTTCCGATGCCTCATGAGCCCCTCCAGACTCTGGGAGCGATCTACGCCAGGGAAATACGGCCGTTACGCCGGAGATGGTTCAGAAACGGGCGCCGGGGCGTTCGCCCGGCCGCGCCTCAAGGGCTGCCGAGCGAGCGGCGGGCGACGAGCGCCGCGTTGATGAGCTGCAGGTCGGTCGGGCGCGCCGGGTCGAGCCCGGTCAGCTCGCAGATGCGGCGGATCCGGTACGCGACCGTGTTGGGGTGGATGTGCAGGGCGGCGCCCGTGCCGCGCCGGTCGAGGTCGCGCGCCAGGTAGCACTCCAGGGTCAGCAGCAGCTCGGGTTTGGAGTCGAGCGGCTCCAGCAGGCCCGCGAGCCCGCGCAGCGCCTCGCTGGGGCGGCTGAGCTGGTAGTCGAGCAGGACGTCGGCCAGCCGGTAGAGGCCGGGCGCGCGGCCGGTGCGCCGGACGACGTCCATCACCTCGGCGCTCTGCGTGACCGCGGCCGGGACGCCCGCCGGGCCGGCGAGCTCGGCCGCCGCGGTGATCAGCGTGTCGGCGGCCTTGGTCGCCTGCGCGACGACCTCGCACAGGGACTCCCACGGCGGCGCCGCCGGCACCGGCAGCAGGACGGTGCCGCCGGAGCCGTCCAGGGTGGTCAGCGCCGGCTCGCCGGCGAACCCGTCCAGCACCGACCGGACGCGCCGGATCTTGCGCCGGGCCGCGACCCGGGCCCGCTGGCCGGTGCCGTTCTCGTCGGGATGCGCGGCGAACGCCAGCGTCATCACCACGTAGCAGGCCGCCGGACGCAGCCCGGTCCGGTGGATGACGCGGCCCAGCGGCTCGCCGGACAGCAGCGCCGTCATCAGCGCGTGCCGCCCGCCGTGCTCCTGGCTGTCGATGAGCCGCCGCGCCTCCAGGTAGGAGCCGCTCACCACCGACGTCAGCTGCCGCTGGAAGTCCAGCAGGCACGAGAGCGCCTCCTGGAAGTCGGGCAGGTCGCCCGGCCCGACGCCGTCCGCGATCTCGTTCCAACCCATCGCCGCGCCGATCTGGTACGCGGTGAGGATCGCGTCCAGCGGCACGCCCTCCTCGGCCCGCTGCGCCGCCGAGTCGCGCTGCCGGTGCAGGTCGGCGGGACGTACGGGGCGGCGCCGTTCCAGCACGTCGGCGAACTGCCGCAGGCTGTGCTGCACGATGTCGGCGATGTCGCCGGCGACCTCCTCCTGCGGGAGTTCGGCGTAGACCGGGAGCTCGTCCAGCAGCCGCTCGACCACGCGCCGGGTGAGGTGCGGAGCACGTGCGCGCAGGTGGGCGGCGATGGGCCGCCCGCCGACGCACAGCGGCTTGTCGTGCGGCACAACGGCTCCCGGCAAAGTCTGCTTTTCGGGCCAATTGAACGGTTCATCCCGAGTCTGCATGATCGCGGCCACATCCACCATCACGGCGGGAGCAGAACCGTGAACTCTTCGTACGCCCCGACGAAGCGCCGCCTGTTCACCGGCATCCTCGGCACGTTCGCCCTCGCGGCCCTGACCGTGGGCGTCGCCGCGCCCGCGCGGGCGGCCGCCGCGCCGGCCGACGTCTACGTGGCGCTCGGCGACTCGATGCCCTCCGGCCCGCTCATCCCCAGCATCACCGGACCGGTCGGCTGCGGCCGGTCGAGCAACAACTACCCGCACGAGCTGGCCGACCGCCTCGACGCCGGCACGCTCCGCGACGTCACCTGCAGCGGCGCCTCGTCCAAGCACCTCACCGAGCCGCAGTCGACCAGCGTGCTGGACGTCCCGGCGGAGACGGTGCCGCCGCAGTTCGACGCGCTCTCCGCCGCCACCACGCTGGTGACGCTGACGATCGGCGGCAACGACACCGGGCTCGTCGGCGTCGCGGAGGACTGCGTCCGCCTCGACCCGACCGCCAGGCCCTGCAAGGACGAGTTCACCTCCGGGGGAGTGGACCGGGTCGCCGAGCGCATCCAGGCGTTCGAGCCCAAGCTGTCGGCCGCCCTCGGCGAGCTCGCCCGGCGGGCGCCCAACGCGCGCGTCGTCCTCACCGGCTACGGGCTCTACATCAAGCCGCGCGGCTGCTGGCCGGTCCAGCCCGTGCTCCCGGTCGACGCCGACTACCTCCAGGGCAATGTCAACAAGCTGAACACGGTGATCGCGCGGCAGGCGGCCGCGCACGGCGGCACCTACGTCGACCTGGTCACCCCCAGCGCGGGCCACGACACCTGCCAGAGCCCGTCGCGGCGGTGGATCGAGGGGTACGTGCCGACCACGCTGGCCGCGCCGCTGCACCCCAACGCGGCCGGCGAGGCGAACTACGCCCGTATCATCGCGGGCGTCATCGGGAGCTGAGGAATTCGATGCGACGACGTCTGATCGGGGTGCTCGGCGCCCCGGCCCTTGCCGCGGCGGTGCTCGCCGTTCCGGCCGCGCCCCCCGCGCTCGCCGCGGAGCCGAGCGCCCCGGGCGGATGCGACCCCCTCGCGGCGGCCGAGTGCCTGCTGCCGTTCCCCAACGACTGGTACACCCGTGCCGACGCGGCGACCGCCACCGGCCGCCGCGTCGCGTTCGGGCGCGACGTCATCCCGCGCACCCTGCTGAGCGGTGCGGTCGACCCCGCCGCGTGGAACCGGTCGGACGGCTTCTCACCCGGCTCGGCGCTCATGACCCAGATACCGGGCCTGGACCTGACCGCCACCGGCGCCGCGCCCGTCACCGACATCGGCGCGTCACTACGCGACGACGCGCCCATCGTGATCCTGGACGCGGCCACCGGCGAACGTCACCCGTACTGGGCCGAGCTCGACTCCAACGCCCCCGCCGGCGACCGCAGGGCACTGCTCGTCCACCCCGCCCGCAACCTCCGCGACGGCCACCACTACATCGTCGCCCTGCGCGACCTCAAGAACACCGCCGGCGGCGCCATCGCGCCATCCGCCGCGTTCGCCAAGGTCGCCGGACCGGACCTGCCCGCCACCGACCCACTCCGTCAACGGCAGGACCAGCTGCGGCCGGCGCTCACCCGCCTGGCCGCCGCCGGGATCGACACCGGTTCACTGACCCTCGCCTGGGACTTCACCGTGGCGAGCACCCGCAGCCTGACCGGCGACCTCCACACGATCCGCGACGACGCGTTCCGCCGCCTGGGCGACCGGGCCCCGGGCACGGTCGTCACCAAGGTCACCGACTTCACGCCCGAGCAGGACGCCCGGGTCGCGCGCGAGGTCGAGGGCGTCGTCGCCGTGCCCAGCTACCTCGACACTCCCGGCGGCCTGCCCGGGTCCAGGTTCCACCGGGACAAGGACGGGCGGCCGAGCCGGGCGCTCGTCAACACGCAGGCGGCGGGCTTCCGGTGCGAGATCCCGCGCAGCGCGTTCACCACGCCGTCCAGCCCCGCGCTGTACGGGCACGGCCTGCTCGGCAGCCGCAACGAGGTCGGCGCCGGCAACGTGAAGGCGATGGCCGCCGAGCACAACTTCACCTTCTGCGCGACCGACTGGATCGGCATGGCGCAGGAGGACGTGCCCAACGTCGTCTCCGCGCTGCTCGATCCGGCGCGCTTCGAGACCATCCCCGACCGCATGCAGCAGGGCATGCTGAACGCGATGTTCCTCGGGCGCGGCCTCGTGCACGCCAAGGGCCTGGTCGCCGACAAGGCGTTCCGGACGCCGGACGGCAAGCCGCTCATCGACCCCGGCCAGGGGGTCGTCTTCGACGGCAACAGCCAGGGCGGCATCCTCGGCGGCACGCTCGTGGCCGCGTCCCCCGACATCAGGCGGGGCGTCCTCGGCGTCACCGCGATGAACTACAGCCTGCTGCTCAACCGCAGCTCCGACTTCCCGACGTACGGGCAGGTGCTGGACGTCTCGCAGCCGGACAAGCTGAAGCAGCAGCTGCTCATCTCGCTCTTCCAGATGCTCTGGGACCGCGGCGAGACCAACGGGTACGCCGGCCACCTCACCGACGGGCGCCAGGTGCTCATGCACATCGCCTACGGTGACCACCAGGTGGCCAACGTCGCGGCCGACGTGCAGGCCAGGACGACCGGCGCCCGCCTCGTCGTCCCGGCGCTGACGCCTGGCCGCAGCCCCGACCGGGTCCCGTACTGGGGCATCACGCCCGCGGGGAAGCTGCCCTACACGGGGTCGGCGATGGTGGTCTGGGACAGCGGGACGCCGTCGCCGCCGACCACCAACACGCCGCCGACCGAGGGTGAGGATCCGCACTCCGACCCGCGCAACATGGCGAGCGCGCGGCTGCAGAAGGCGGTCTTCCTGCGCACCGGCCAGGTCATCGACGTCTGCGAGGGCGCGCCCTGCAAGGCGAACCCCAGCTGAGCGAGGCCCCGGGCTGACCGGGGGCCCGGCTCCGTCGGGGGTGGCCTTCCCGACGGAGCCGGGCCACCGGCGCTCCTGGGACGGGTACGGGGGTCAGGCCACCCCCGCCTCCCGCTTGATGTCGTCGAACTGGGCGCCCATGGCCTCGGCCAGCGCGTTGGCGGCGCTGAGCGGGCGCACCATGACGCAGAAACGGTCGATCAACCCGTTCTCGTCCAGGTGCAGGAAGTCGCAACCGTGCACCTCGCGGCCGTCGACCGTGGCCTTGAAGATGAGGGCGAGGTCACGGCCGCCGGGGTCGTTGATCTCGTTCACGTAGTGGATGCCCTCGAAGACCCGCAGGACCCCGCGCAGGATCGCGGCCACCAGGTCCCTGCCCACGTAGGGCTTGAACGCCACCGGGCTCAGGAACTCGACGTCCTCGGCCAGCAGCAGCGGAAGGCCCTCTAGATCACGGTTCTCAACGGCCGCACGGAACGCGTGCATCCAGGCCTCCTAGTCATATTATTGAATAAGTAAGAATGCTAGTTCGGTTCCGGCGATGTTGTCCAGGCAGGTATCAACCTGACGTTTTGCGCATAGAACGTCAGAACGTACACTCGGTCATATGGGACTCAAGCCCGCCGATCGGCTGAGCCAGGTGCTCGATGCCACCTACATCTGCCTCACGCTGCACGGGGTGCGGCGCACGACGATGGACGACATCGCACGCCAGGCGGGTATGTCCAGGTCGGCGGTCTACCAGTACGTCCGCAACAAGGACGACGCCTTCCGCCGGCTCACCGAGCGCCTGCACGACGACGCGCTCGTCCGGGCCAGGGCGGCGGCGTCCGCCGGGGGGCCGCCCGCCGACCGGGTGCGCGGCGTGCTCGGCGCCAAGCTCGACCTCGTCGGGCAGCTCATGGGGGCGTCGCCGCACGGCGCGGAGCTGCTCGACGCCAAGGCCCGGCTGTTCGCCGACGTCTGTGCCGGGTTCGTGACCGAGCTGAAGGCCCTGCTGGCCGGGGTCTTCGCCGAGGCCGGCGTGGTCTCCACGGTCACCCCTGACCAGGCGGCCGACATCTGCATAGCTCTCGTGATGGGGCTGGAGGCGCGCCCCGACGGCGCCGTTCTCCTCCAGCCCGCCGCCGACGCGCTGATCAGCGGGCTGCTCGCGGCCCGCTGACCCGCCCGGCGCACGTTCACCTACTTCTTGGAGGTTCAGTCATGTCCGTCGCCAGCAGGGAGGTCCACCTCGTGGCCCGCCCGGTGGGGGAGCCGAAGCCCGAGGACTTCGCGATCCTCGACGCCACCGTGCCGGACCCGGGGCCCGGCCAGGTCCTGGTCCGCAACGACTGGATCTCGGTCGACCCGTACATGCGGGGACGCATGAACGACGTGAAGTCCTACGTCGCGCCGTTCGGGCTCGGCGAGGTCATGACCGGCGGCGCGGTCGGCACCGTGATCGAGTCGAACGCCGACGAGCTCCCCAAGGGCACCGCGGTGCGGCACTTCCTGGGCTGGCGCGAGCACGCCGTCCTCGACGCGTCCGCCGCCGAGGTCATCGACACCGACCTGGCCCCGGCCGAGGCCTACCTGGGCGTGCTCGGGCTGACCGGCCTGACCGCGTACGCCGGGCTCAAGCGGGTCGCCCCGGTCACCGAGGGCGAGACCGTCTTCGTGTCCGGCGCCGCGGGGGCCGTCGGCAGCGTGGCCGCCCAGGTGGCCAGGAGCCTGGGCGCCGCGAGGGTCGTCGGCTCCGCGGGAGGCCCCGAGAAGGCCCGGCGGATCGTCGAGGAGTTCGGCTACGACGCCGCGATCGACTACAAGGCCGGCGACCTGGCCGGTCAGCTCGCCGCGGCGGCGCCCGGCGGGATCGACGTCTACTTCGACAACGTCGGCGGCGACCACCTGCGGGCCGCCCTCGACTCGCTGCGCGTCCACGGCCGGGTCGCGATGTGCGGCGCCATCTCCCAGTACAACGCCACCGAGCCGGTGCCCGGGCCCGACAACCTGTTCCTCGCGGTCGGCAAGCGGCTGACCCTGCGCGGCTTCCTGGTCGGCGACCATCTCGACCTCGCGCCCGAGTACGCGCGGTTCGCCGCCGCCCTGCTGAGCGACGGCAGGCTGCGCAACGAGGCGACCGTCGTCGAGGGCATCGACAACGCCGTGGAGGCCTTCCTCGGCCTGCTGCGCGGCGCCAACACCGGCAAGATGCTCGTCCGTCTCTGAGCACGTCCGTCTCCGAGGAGAAACGATCATGCAGAACGTCACCCTGAACAACGGCGTCGTCATGCCGCAGCTCGGCTTCGGCGTCTGGCAGGTACCCGACGACGAGGCGCAGACCGCGGTGACCACCGCGCTCCAGGCCGGATACCGGAGCATCGACACCGCGCGGATCTACGACAACGAGGCGGGCGTCGGCCGCGCGATCGCCGCGGCCGGGCTGCCGCGCGAGGAGCTCTTCGTCACCACCAAGCTCTGGAACAGCGACCAGGGCCACGACGCCACGCTCCGCGCGTTCGACGCCGGGCTCGACCGGCTCGGCCTCGACCACGTCGACCTCTACCTCATGCACTGGCCGATGCCGGGCGTGGGCAAGTACGTGGAGACCTGGCAGGCCATGGAGAAGATCTACGCCGACGGCCGGGCCAGGGCGATCGGCGTCTCCAACTTCACCGTCGAGACGCTGACCCGCCTGATCGGCGAGACCGGCGTCGTGCCCGCGGTCAACCAGATCGAGCTGCACCCCTACCTGGCGCAGAACGGCCTGCGCGCGTTCCACGACGAGCACGGCATCGCCACCGAGGACTGGAGCCCGCTCGGCCAGGGCAAGGGCCTGCTCGACGACCCGGCGCTGAAGCCGATCGCCGGCAAGCACGGCAGGACCGCCGCCCAGGTCGTGCTGCGCTGGCACCTCCAGCTCGGCAACATCGTGATCCCCAAGTCGGTGACCCCGTCCCGCATCGAGGAGAACATCGACGTGTTCGGCTTCGAGCTGGACGCCGCCGACATGCGGGCGATCGGCGAGCTCGACAACGGCACGCGGTTCGGCCCCGACCCCGAGACGTTCGCCGCGGGGGCCTGAAGACCCCGGCAGAGCCCGCACGCAAAGGGACGAGGCCGCCCTTCCCGCATCACGGGAGGGCGGCCTCGCCGTTCCCGGTCAGAAGTGGATGTAGTTCTCGACGCTGCCCTTGGTGACGGTGCGGGTGCCGTACACGTGCGTGCCGCCCTTGTCGTACTCCTCCAGCGGCACGGTGCCGTCACTGTTGACCCGCGCCACGTACGCCACGTGACCGTACGTGCCGGCGTTCCACTGCGCGACCGCGCCCACCTTGGGCGTCGCGTCGACCCGCACCCCGGCGGACCGCGCCGCGTTGTCCCAGTTGTTGGCGTTGCCCCAGTGCACGCCGCGGTAGGAGTTGGTGAAGTCCACGCCGAGCCGCCGGCGCACCCGCCAGGCCGCCCACGACACGCATCCGCGCTTGTAGAACAACCACGGGTCGGCCTGGTTCCACGAGTCGCTCTTGTACGGGTAGTCGTTGGTGGACCGTCGTGACGCACGGCGGCGCCACCGTGCCGTCCGAGCCGGTGTAGACGTAGGCGTCCGAGACGTATCCGGCCGGGCCGGTGGCCGCCAGCGCCGCCGGGGAGGTCAGGGTCAGCACGGTGACCCGCCGGGCTGCGGCCAGTGGGTCGCCGGGGACGACGTCGTCGATCGGAAAACGACCGTGAACCGACCCTAATGTGGACGCCTCTCGCGTTCTCCTCGATCATTCGGCGTGCGGGGCTCGAACGTGAGGATCAGGCGCAGGCCGAGGACCTCGCCGATGCGCTCCAGGGCCGGGATCGGCGGCAGCGGTCCCGCCGCCTCGAAACGCGAGATCGCGGGCTGGCTCAGGCCGGTCAGCTCCGCGAGGCGGCCCTGGGTGAGCCCCAGCGCCTTCCTGCGGCGACGGGCGACCTCACCGAGACCGCTGCCGAGGTCCGTGTGCTGCATGGTGGTCACCTCCTTACGCCCCACGCTCGCCGCCCGCGTCCGCGCCCGGATCGCGTGATCGCCGCATCCCCGGGTCAACCGATCGGTTGATGCTGGCGGTGCGCCGAATAAGGCCAGGCGCCGACGCCATCGAAGGAATGGCCTCATCGGCCGTTCGCTTACGCATAATTTATTTGCTTTACCCGTTTGATAACTGCTCTTTAACCTGATTAATGTGCGCTTCATCGGCCGATCGCCGGCCGACCGCCGAGTCTCGCAACGAGAGCCGGGGAACCACGTTTCTGGGGTGAATCCGCTGTTCGCAGCGGTAGGACCTGCCTCCTTGGCCCGAACCCGTCAGCTAACCCGGTAGGCGGCACAAGGAGAGGTGCATTCCCCTCATGGATCCTGGCATCCAACAGATGATCAAGGTGCTCGAAGCCGAGCTCGGATATACCGAATCAGGCAACGGGTACTCGAAGTTCGGCGACTGGTACGAGAAGAACGTCGACGATTCCTACTCCTTCTCGAACGCCGCCTGGTGCGACATGTTCCTCGCCTGGGGCGCGACCCAGGCGGGAGTCCAGGCCAAGACCGGCACGTTCGCCTACACCCCCTCGCACGCCGCCTGGTTCAAGAATCAGGGCGCCTGGGGCGACAAGCCCCAGCCCGGCGCCTTCGTCTTCTACGACTGGTCGGGCGGCGGCTCGATCGGCGGCATCGACCACATCGGGATCGTGACCGAGGTCGAGGGCGGGAAGATCCACACGATCGAGGGCAACGTCGACGGCGTCCACGCCAAGCGCAAGGTCCGCGACCAGGACCAGGTCGTCGGCTACGGCTACCCGGAGAAGGTCGTGCCGAAGCCGGAGCAGCCCGCTCAGCAGCAGGCCGCGGCCACCACGTCCACCACCGCGCTCACCGGGACGGCGAAGCCGCCGCCCCTCGACGGGGCTCAGGTGGAGCTCTCCGGGGCGTTCACCTCGGTGCTGCTCCCCGTCATCGCCCTGCTCACGCGCGTGAAGCGCCGCGACGCCGCCGCCCGCGCGGCGTCCATCCGCACGGAAGGGATCTCCTGATGCGCCTCTCCCGCCTGATCACGCCGGCGCTGGCCGGTGCCGCGATCGTCGCCGCGCTGGCCGGGCCGGCCGCCGCGGCGGCACCCGGTTCGGACCTGCCGCACGGCATCGACGTCTCCAACCACGACCGCGGCGTCGACTGGGGCGACGACGGCCTCGACTTCGGCATCGCCAAGGCCACCGAAGGGGTGCACTTCAAGGACGGCACGTTCGCCGGCCAGTGGAAGGAGATGCGCGACAACGGCGTCGCCCGGGGCGCGTACCACTTCGGGCACCCGAAGAACGACCCGGTGAAGGAGGCCGAATACTTCCTGACGGCCGTGCGCGCCCAGGGCCTCCAGCCCGGCGACATCCTCGCGCTGGACCTGGAGGTGACCGACGGCAGGTCGTCCGGCGACGTCAACGCGTGGGCCAAGCGGTGGCTGGAGCACGTGACCCGGCAGACGGGCGTCAAGCCGTTCCTGTACACCTCCTGGTCGTTCGCCCAGGAGAACGGCGCGGGCCTCGGTGACTACCCGCTGTGGGTCGCGCACTACGGCAGGGAGCCCGGCGAGGTGAAGGCGCCGCGTCCGTGGAAGGACTGGACGATCCACCAGTACGAGGCGACCGACCACGACCACAACGTCTCCCGGATCTCGCCCGACGAGCTCCGGAAGCTGGGTCAGGTCAGGAGTTCCTGAAGCTCCGCCACCGCCTCCCTGAGCCGGTCGGCGAACGTGTGCATCGCGTCGGCGACCGGCGCCGGGGTGCTCAGGTAGAGGTTGAAGCGGTCGGGCAGCAGCACGTAGCCGACTCCGATGCACTGCGCGCTGGTCGACCCGAAACCGAAGTAGCGGATGTGGGTGGACGGTGCGGAGCTGGTGCTCAGGTAGTCGTCCCGCATCGTGGTCCAGCCGGGTGAGTCGAAGAGCGTCAGATGCTCGGTGACGCCCAGCTCCGCACCGCGGCGCTTCTGGATCAGCTGGAGCTCCCAGAGGTGCTGCTCGGGCACCTGGCCCGCCTGCGCCGCCTTCGCGCGCTCGACGTGCTTGGCCGCGGCGGCGCGGAAGGCGGCGCGGCGGGTCTCGGTGCCGGCGTCCGGGTCGTCCATCACCTCGGTGAACCGGACGGACTCGGGCGTCACGACGCGCATCGCCTCGGTGCGCCCGCGCCGGAAGTGGCGGGTGGCGATGGATTCGTACGTGGCGCCGACGAATCCCTTGGTGCGTTTGTGGGCGAGCTGGTAGGCCATCTGCACGAACGCGTCCGGCGAGACGCGCAGCTCCTTGGCGCGGCTCGACCCGAAGTCGTCGAAGCCCACCGTCGTGGTGGCGTTGGCGGCGGCGTACTCGGCGAACGCCTCGCCCGCCGCCCGCACGTCGGCGCGCAGCGCGCGGTCGAGGACGAACTCGATCGGCGCCGTGGCGGGCGTGCCCTGGGAGAACGCCCGCGCCTCCCGCTCGTGCTCCTCGGCGGGCGTGCCGAGCATGTCGTCGACGAAGCCGAGGATCGTGGTGCCGTCCAGGCCGCAGTGCTCGACGTTGATCCCGGCCGTGCCGTCGGCGAAGACGATCAGCGACACCGCCTTGTCGAACCACCGGTTGCCGCTGTCGCCGTGCAGTAGCTGGTCGCAGGCCTGGAGGGTGTCACGGGGCGCGAAGTCCTCCAGGCACACGCAGAAGAGCGCGGTCTCGACCTCGTCCAGCCGGGCGGCGTTGTGCGGGTCGGCGGCCAGCAGCGCCTCCCGGCTCGCCGCCCACTCGGCCCGCGCCTTGGTGGTGAGGTGGCCGGCCGGGTGCTCCGCGCGGGCGTCGTCCTTCATCACCGTGCGCAGCCCGGCCGCCAGCTCGTCGAGGGTGTGGGGGCGCCGGTCCGGGCCGAGCACGTCCATCCGGACCATGTTGCCGCGATAGAACACGACGATGTGGCGCGCCGGGGACGGGCCGGGCGCCTCGTCGGAGTAGGGGGCGCGGACGGTGTCCTGCACGGCCCCGGGCCGGCGCGTGGTGGAGAAGAGGTACTTGTTCTGCTCCATCGTGAGCGCCTGGCCGCGCTGGACGATCGGCGGGACGCGCTCGTCGTCGAGGCGCGCCTTGAAGCCGAGCGCGGCCATGATCAGCCCGGCGGCCCGTTCGACCTGGGCCTGCCCGGTGTCGTGGAACAGGAAGAAGAAGTTGGCGTTCAGCGCGATGCGGTCGCGCCGGCCGAGGTAGCGGTAGGGCCAGAACGTGTCGAGCCAGCTGTGCACGCCGGGGCTGCGGTCGTACTCCTCGAGCGCGGCGTGCAGCGCCCGGCCGGGCCCGTCCGGGCGGAGGAACGCGGCGAGCGCGGCCTCGGTCTCCGCCAGTTCCTCCGGCGTGAGCAGCGGTGCGCACCACTCGATGAACCGCGCGCCGCTGTCGTCCAGCGAGGGCAGCGGCACCCGGGGCAGATGGTCTTCGTTCTCGAACGTGCGGGGCGAGTGGTCGCTGGTCAACTCTGGTCCTCGTTCTGGAAAGGGTCAGGGGAGGTCGCGGCCGTGCGGCCGCGAGGTGAAGAGCTCTGCGTAGAACCAGCCGTCGGTCTCCAGGCCGCCAGGATCCACCCCGACGTCGGAGAGCCGGTCGAGGACGAGCGTCTGCTCCTCGGACGTGGCGAAGCGCCGCTGCCGGAACACGCCCTCGTGGCGGACGGTCTCGTAGCCGGCCGCGGCCAGGCACTCGGTGACGGGATCGAAGGGGAACATCCGCAGCACGAAGTGTGCCATCCAGGGGAGACGGTCGCCATGAGCGGCGACGACGCGGGAGATGGTCCGCTCGGTGACATAGCCGATGCAGCCCGTGGAGACGACGAGGTCCACCCCGGCGAGGCGTTCGTGCTCGTGCGGGGTCGGGTCGCGTTCCTCGAGGTCGGCGTGCATCGCGCCGTCGATGAATCCGGCCCGCAGGGCGTACGACAGCGCCTCGGACGAGGCGTCGAGCCCGATGAACCGCAGGCCGCGGGCCGGTTCGCGCGCGCCCACCCAGGTCCGGTCGCGGTCCAGCAGCTCGTCGGTGCCGAGCTGGGTCTCGGCGTACCGCTGGTAGAGGTCGTCCATGGAGGCGTCGCAGCGCAGCAGCGCGCCGTTGACGCCGTAGGAGCAGCCGATGTCGAGGACGGTCGGCACCCTGACCCGGTGCGCGTCCCGGTATTCGTCGATGAGCCCGGCGAAGAACGGCTTCGCCAGTTCGGGGATGATGTAGCCGAGTCCGCGCAACGTGCCGAAGTAGGCGCGCGGATCGGGCTGCGTGTAGATGTGGTCGAGTGAGATCTTCCCGGTGGTATCGACTTGCACGGCGCAGGTCCCCTAATCCAAGAGTTGGTCGACCCGTACGTTCTCGGCCTCCAGATGCGCGGGGAGCACGCGCCCGAACAGTTGCCTCGTCCGCGCCACGCTCCCGATGACGCCGGGCCTCTCGCTGTAGGCGAAGATCGCGGAGTGCCGCGACGCGGTGCCCTCGACCTCGCTCACACGGTGCAGCGAATACCGTCCCTGGAACAGCTGGAGGTCCCCGGGCCGGAGTTCGAGCCGCCGCACCAGCGGCCCGCCGTTCCCCGCCAGGACCCTCGCGACCTCCGCGAAGTTCTCGTCGCCGGCGGACCGGATACCGGGGCAGTACTCGAACACACCGCCCGTCTCCGGCTCCTGGGTCAGCATGCTGATTGTGAACTCGTTGATGTCGAAATGCCAGGGGTGTTCCATCCCCGGCCGGACCACGTTGAGGCACAGGGCCGACAACGGGTCCGCCAGCTCGAACACCTGCGGCAGGCCGAAACAGTCGGCCACAAAACCCTGGAACAACCTGCTCGAATAGAGCCGCTGAATAACCGCGTCGACCGGAATGCGGTCACGGGCCACGAACGCATTTCCGCGCTCGAACGTCACCCGCCCGGGATGCCCCTCGGGCAGCTCCGCCCCGACGTCGAGGTTGTAGACGTTCACGGTCTCGACGTCGTAGTGCGCCTGCGGGGCGACGGCGGCGCACTCCCGCCGCAGCGTGTCCCGCACGTCCGGGCTGATGAAGTCGGGGAGGACGCTGCATCCCGTCTCCCGCAGCTCGCCGCGGACCCGCGCGACCAGCTCGCGCCGGCACGCCGGCTCGCCGAGCCGGTAGAGGGTCGTGTTGACCACCCGTTCGACCGATGTGCTCATTCGGACCCTCTCGCCTGACCTGAAAGAGAGTCTTAGCACATCAATTAGTGCTAATTCGGCGAAGCATTTATGGTCGTGCCTTATCAGCCGTCCTCAGAATGGTACGGGTGACCTGCGCCTTTGGGGGTCCCAAACGGGGTCCGCGGGATCATCGCCCGTGGTCGGTGTGTCTCACATCACGCCCTGCGGGCGAGAAGCCTCCGCTTGCCGTTCGGCAGGTCGTTCTCCTGCACAACGGTGAAATCCCCGGGCAGCAGCGAACGGGGCTCATCGGCCCCCAGGCACCACTCCAGCGGCAGGCCGGGCCGCTCCTCGCGGGCGCCGAGGGTGAACGCCTCCCATCCGAGCGAGCCCCCTGCCGCGACGGCCTCCACGTTCCGCCCGAAGACGTCGCGGTCCCAGAATCCGGTGCAGAGCACCACGGCGAAGCCGCCCTCCGGCCGCCACGTCCCGAGATCGGCCTGCACCAGCGTGATCAGCCCGTCCAGGCCGCGCCGCCGCGCCTCCCGGCCGAGCAGCTCCAGCGCCACGTCCGACACGTCCACGGCGGTCACCCGCCGTCCCGCCGACGCCGCCAGCAACGTGCTCCCCGACGGCCCGCACGCCAGGTCGAGCACCGCGCCGTCCGGCGCGGCCGACAGCGCCGCCGCGGCGAGCGGATGCGCCGTGAACGACGCACCCGCTCCGCTCTCGTACTTGGCGTTCCACCGCAGCCGGTCGGGATGACCGCCCGGTTCGGGCCCCGCTTCACCCATGCCCGGACCCTACTCCGGGCGTTCAGAGCTCGCGGGCACGGTTGATGAGGTCGGCGAGTTCGCGGACGTCGCGGTCCTCGGTGGTGGTGCCGAGCTCGGCGGCCTGGCGGGCGAGCAGGCCGAGGTCGGCGGTCTGCTCGCCGGGAAGGCGCCCCTGGGTGACGAACGGGCCCTGGGACGGCGTGGTGTACGGGCTCTGCGGGGCGTAACCGGGGTCGCGGTCGCGCAGGTGCTCGGCGAAGTAGGCGGCGGCGACGGAGACGCGGAGCCTGGGGGCGCCGCTCTCCCACAGGTCGGGGGAGACGTCGTCCACCGTGATGGGGCGCTCCTGCTCGGCGGGCTCGCCGGTGCCGGGGTCCTGCCAGCGGACGGTGACGTCGGCGAGGTGGCCGGAGGCCTCGGGGCGCAGGCGGACGGCGTACAGGGCGGTGACGGAGTGGCCGGGGCCGATCTCGCCGCCGTCGACGGAGTCGTCGCGCAGGTCCTGCGGGCGCAGGCCGCGGTTGTCGTAGCCGATCAGCCGGAACGTCTGGACGGTCCGGGAGTCGAAGGCGACCTGGGCCTTGGCGTCCTTGGCGCGCAGCTCGATCGTGGCCGGGAGCTGCTGGACGAACAGCCGCTTGGCCTTCTCGACGTCGGACACGTAGACGGCGCGGCCGTTGCCGTTGTCGGCGAGCTGCTCCATCAGCTTGTCTCCGTAGTCGCTGCCGACGCCGACGCACAGGAGCGAGACGCCGGCGTTCGCCTCCTGCTTGACCTGCCGCAGGATCACCTCGGAGCTGGTGGAGCCGGTGTTGGCCAGGCCGTCGGAGGCGAGGATGACGCGGTTGGTGGCGGCCGAGCGGAAGGCGCGCCGGGCCTCCTTGTAGCCGGCGGTCATGCCCGCCTCGATGTTGGTGCTGTCGCCGGTCTCGAGCGAGTCGATCGCACGGTGCAGGGAGCGGCGGTCGGAGGCGGGCGTCATCTCGCGGACGACCTCGGCGTCGCTGGAGTAGGCGACGATGGCCACCGAGTCGCTGGGGCGCAGCTGGTCGACCAGGGCGTGCAGGGACGACTTCACCAGGTCGAGGCGGCCCGGCTCGTCCATCGAGCCGGACGTGTCGACGACGAAGGTCAGGTTGGCGTCCCGGCGGGAGCCCTCGCTGGACCGCCTGGTCTGCAGCCCGACGCGCAGGAGGCGGACGTCGCCGGTACGGCCGCCGTCGGCGGACACGGCGAAGCCGTTGCCTTCAGGCTCGGCGTAGCCCTGCTTGAAGGTGTTGACGAACTCCTCCGGCCGGATCGTGCGCGGGT
This sequence comes from Spirillospora sp. NPDC047279, assembly GCF_040643285.1. Classification (NCBI taxonomy): domain Bacteria; kingdom Bacillati; phylum Actinomycetota; class Actinomycetes; order Streptosporangiales; family Thermomonosporaceae; genus Spirillospora; species Spirillospora sp. NPDC047279. The sequence continues at coordinate 308,967 of NZ_JBEYUA010000005.1, read as the reverse complement.
CGGGGGTGCGCCCGTCGAGCAGGGCCCGGCGGGCGTAGCCGTAGGACGCGGTGTCCACGTCCAGGGCGAACGTCGAGAGGTAGGAGGACGGGCGTTCCTCGGTGCTCGGAATCCTGTCCTCGGGGATCGCGGGCCGGGCCGGAGCGCCGATGCCCTTGCCGCCGGTCGAGTCCGACTGCTGTCCGGGGCCCGAGCAGGCGGTGGTGAGAAGCGCCACGCCGATCAGGGCCGCTGTGAGTGCTCCACCTCTTTTTCTCATGCCCGGTAGACGGGAGCCCCGCGGGGACCGGCTCCCCCCGCGACGCAAACGAGACAAACAGTTCATCAGTCCGTGGCCGGGCGTGGCGCGGCCGCGGCGCGGCCCACGATGGCCGCCCCGCCCCCGGCCCGGGGAGCCTCAGCGTTTGGAGATGACCGTGTCGACCAGCCCGTACTCCTTGGCCTCGGCGGCGTCGTAGTAGCGGTCCCGTTCGAGGTCGTCGCGGATCCGCTCGACCGCCCGCCCGGTGTGCTCGGCGAGCGCGTGCTCCATCAGGTCCCGCATGCGCAGGATCTCGTTCGCCATGATCTCCAGGTCGCTGGACTGCCCGCGGCTCCCCTCGATGCCCGGCTGGTGCAGCAGGATCCGGCAGTGCGGCAGCGCGAGCCGCTTGCCCGGCGTGCCCGCCGCCAGGATCAGCGCCGACGCGGCGGCCGCCTGCCCGAGGCACACCGTCTGGATCTGCGGCGAGACGAAGCGCATCGTGTCGTAGATCCCGGCCATCGCGGTGAACGAGCCGCCCGGGGAGTTGATGTAGATGCTGATGTCGCGGTCGGGGTCGAGCGTCTCCAGGGTGAGCAGCTGGGCGATGACGTCGTTGGCCGAGGTGTCGTCGACCTGCGTGCCGAGGAAGACGATGCGCTCGTGGAAGAGCTTGTTGTACGGGTCCATCTCCCGGGTGCCGTACGACGTGCGCTCGGTGAAGGACGGCAGGATGTACCGGTCGTGCACCGGCAGGCTCCGCGGCGCGCTCATGCCAGCCCGGGGGGTGCCATGCCGGCCACGTCGTGCACGAAGCCGTACGCCAGGGCCTGCGTGGCGGTGAAGACGCGGCCGCGCTCGGCGTCGTCGCGGATCTCCTCGACCGGGCGCCCGGTGATCTCCGACAGCCGCTGGTACATCGCGCTCACCAGCCGCCGGTGCTCCTTCTCGCGGATCGCGAGCTCGGTGGCGGTCCCGTCGAACCGCTGGGTGGGCTCGTGCAGCCGCAACACCGCGTGCCGGGTCATCTCGCGCCGCCGCGCCGCCGCCAGGATCGCCAGCGCGGCGCCGCCGACCTCGCCGACCACCAGCGCGTGCACCGGACAGGTGAGCACGTCGATGGTGTCGAGCAGGCTGAACGCGGCGTCCAGCGTGGCGTCGCGGGCGCGCAGGTGCATGGTGATCGGGCCCTCGCCGAGCGCGTCGAGCGTCATCAGCTCCGAGCACAACTCCGTGGCGCTCTCGCCGTCCAGCTCGCCGAAGGCCATCACCATGCGCGGCCGGCGCAGCGGATCGACCTCGTAGGAGGTGACGCGGATCGGGGTGAGGGCTTCGTTCGGCCTGTACGGCGTCAGCGGATCGTCGCGGAACGGCGCGAAGCCGGGTCGGAAGGGGCGCGGGCCGCGGTCGGGCGGATCGGGCATCTCCGGGGGGAACGAGGCGCTCATGTCTACTCCTTGCGGAAATCGACCTGCCAGCTGATGACACAACCCAGGGCGGCGGCGTAACGCTCCAGCGTGGAGGCGCGCACGTCGGCGCCCCCCGTCTCGAGGCGTGCGACCGCCGACTGCGAGGTGCCCATGCGTGCCGCGATCTGTGTCTGCGAAAGCCCGGCCGAGCGACGCTGATCGACCAGCTCGGCGATCAGCCTGCGGCGTTCCTCGGCCATCCTCCGGTGGCGCAGTGCCATCTCCCGGAACCCCGGCAGCACCGGGAGGTCCTGGAGCTCAGGCTCCGGAGGTTGCGCGGGCCTGTCCATATCGCCAAGGCTATCTCTCATTCGATATAACGCAAGAGATGGCGCCCTAGGCTGACGGCATGACCGTCTCCTGGGACCTCGGCGACCTGATCTCCGACGCCGGACGCGACGATCCGCCACGCGCCGTGGACGTCCTCCTGGCCGAGGCGGCCCGCCTCACCGGCGTCTTCGCCGCGCGCTTCACCGGCGCGCTCGCGGAGCTGGACGGGCCGGGACTGGTCGGGGCGATGCGCGCGCTGGCCGAGATCAGGGAGCTCACCACCCGCGCCGCCACGTACGCCGACCTGTCGTTCGCGGTCGACACCGCCGACCCGGCGCGCGGCGCGCTGCGCCAGCACGTCGTGGAGAGGCGCACGGCCATCGACAAGGACCTGCTGTTCTTCCGGCTCGAATGGGCGGCGCTGGACGACGCGCGGGCCGGCGAGCTGCTCGCCGCCGACGGTCTCGGCTTCGCGCGCCACCATCTCCGCACGCTCCGGCGAGACCGTCCTCACCTGCTGACCGAGCCCGAGGAGAGGATCCTCGCCGAGAAGGCGGTGTCCGGCCGGGCCGCCTGGGTGCGCCTGCACGAGGAGCGGACGGCGGCGATCGAGGTCGCGCTCGACGACGGGCCTGCCTCGCTGGAGACCGCGCTCGCCCGGCTCTCCTCGGCCGGCCGCGAGGTGCGGCGCGACACCGCCGAACGGGTGACCGCCGCGCTGGAGCCCGGCATCCGCACCCGCGCCTACGCGTTCAACATGCTCCTGGCCGACAAGGCGTCCGACGACCGGCTGCGCGGCCACCCGCACTGGCTCTCCGCGCGCAACCTGGCCAACGAGGCGTCCGACGCGTCCGTGGAGGCACTGCTGGACGCCGTGCGCCGCCGCCACGAGCTGCCCCGCCGCTGGTACCGCCTCAAGGCGGAGCTGCTCGGGCTCGACCGGCTCGCCGACTACGACCGCACCGCCGCCGTCGCCGGCGACCAGGAGGACATCCCCTGGGCCGACGCGCGCGACCTGGTGAACGAGACGTACGCCGACTTCTCGCCCGAGCTGGGCGCGATCGTGCGGAGGTTCCACGACGAGCGCTGGATCGACGCACCGGTGCGCCCGGCCAAGCGCGGCGGCGCGTTCTGCGCCTACGCCACGCCCGGCGTGCACCCGTACATCATGCTCAACTACACCCACACCACCGCCGACGTGCTGACCCTCGCGCACGAGCTCGGCCACGGCGTGCACGGCGCGCTGGCCGCGCGCCAGGGGATCTTCCACATGGCCACCCCGCTCACGCTCGCCGAGACCGCCTCGGTGTTCGGCGAGACGCTGGTGTTCCACCGCCTGCTGGAGCGCGCGTCCACACCGGAGTCGCGGCTCTCGCTGCTGGCCCGGTCGATCGAGGGCTCGATCAAGACCGTGTTCCGCCAGGTCGCGCTCAACCGTTTCGAGCACCTCGCGCACACCGGCCGCCGCGAGGAGGGCGAACTGTCGGTCGAACGGCTCGGGGACCTCTGGACCGGGTCGCAGCGGGAGATGTTCGGCGACTCCGTCGAGCTGACCGGCGGTTACCGCCACTGGTGGTCGTACATCCCGCACTTCGTCTCGACGCCGGGCTACGTGTACGCCTACGCCTACGGGCAGCTCCTGGCGCTGGCGGTCTACGCCCGCTACGAGGAGGAGGGGCCGGCGTTCGTGCCCCGCTACCTCGACCTGCTCGGCGCCGGCGGTTCGCGCGGCCCGGAGGAGCTCGGCCGCATGGTCGGCGTCGACCTCGCCGACCCCACGTTCTGGGACCGCGGCCTCGACCTGGTCGAACGCCGGCTCGACGAAGCCGAGACCGCCGCCCGCGCCTAGCGCCCCTACCTGGCGGCCCCACCCGCCACCGGGTCGCCGGACGTCCCGGGCCTTCTTATAAACACTAATGTTTGTTAGGGTCCGCGCCATGCGCAAGGCCCTGATCGCCCTATGCACCACGGGCTGCACCGCCCTCGCCCTCCTCGCCGCGCCCCCGGTCCGGGCCCGCGAATCGGGGACCTACGACATCACCGTCCAGCGCAACCTCGAGGTGAGGCTGAGCGACGGCCGGGTGCTGCGCGCCGACGTGCACGCGCCCGCCGATCCGGCCACCGGCAAGCCGGCGCCGGGGCCCTTCCCGGTGGTCGTCGGGTTCACCCCGTACGGGAAGACGCCGTCCGCCGTGGCGGGCACGTTCGGCGGCTTCAATCCCTACCTGGTCCAGCGCGGTTATCTGGGGGTCGTCGTCGACGTCCCCGGCACCGGCGGCTCGCAGGGGAAGTTCGACCTGTTCAGCCCGGACGAGGCCCGCGCGGGCGCCGAGGTCGTCCGGTGGGCGGCGCGCCTCCCGCGCAGCAGCGGCAAGGTCGGCATGCTCGGCCTGTCGTACGTCGCCATCGACCAGCTGTTCACCGCCGCCGAGATCGGCCCCGGCTCGCCGCTGAAGGCGATCTTCCCGATGGCCGCCTCCGTCGACCCCTACCGCGACCTGTTCACCAGCGGCGGCGCGCTCAACGTGCTGTCGCCCCTGGGCCTGGTCTTCGGCTACGGCGTGACCCGCGTCCTCACCCCGTTCGTGGAGCTTCGATCCAACCCGCTCGCCGCGTTCACCCTCGCCTACGAGCACCTGCTCCAGGCCGGGCCGTTCGAGCTCGCCTTCGCGCGCGACATGCTCACCAACGGCCCGCGCCGCTACGACAACGCCTACTGGAAGGCCCGCGCGCCCGAACGCATCCTCTCCAAGATCGTGGCGAACGGGGTGGCCGTCCATCTCGTCGGCGGTCTCTACGACGTCTTCCAGCGCGGCGAGCCGCTCCTCTACAGCGGCCTCCAGAACGCCGCCGCCGGACGTCCCGTCGGCGCCCCGATGGTCCCCGGCCAGCCGGTGTCGCCCAAGTACCAGCTGCTGTTCGGCCCCTGGACGCACGGCGACATGGGCCGCGGCGTGGACATGAACGCCCTCCAGCTCCGGTGGTTCGACCACTGGCTGAAGGGCCGCGACACCGGTGCCACCGACACCCGCACCCCGCTGCGCGTGATCGAGCCGGGCGGCGCCTCCTACTCCACGTCCCACTACCCGATGACCAGGCCCACCCAGCTGTGGCTGCGCTCCCAGGGCCGTCTGACCCCCGGCCGGCCCCGGCCCGGCGAACGTCCCGACGACCTGTACTTCACCGGGCTGTCGAACCCGTGCACCCGTTCCACCGACCAGTTCGCCGCCGGGCTGCTCGGCATCTGCACCGGGCCCCAGCGCAAGCCCGCGCGGAGCCCGGGGGAGCTGACCTACACCACCACCCCGCTCAGCCGACCCGTCCGGCTCGCCGGCCCCGTCGGCGTCACCCTCCGCGCCACGTCCGACCGGCCCGAAACGCTCTTCACGCTCACCCTCGAAGACGTCGCGCCGGACGGCACGTCCACCGACCTCTCCGGCGGCGGCCAGCTCGGCTCCCTGCGGGCGCTGGACGAGAAGCGCAGCTGGCCCGGCACCCCCGGCCACTGGATCCACCCGTACCACCGGTCGACCAAGGCCTCCCAGAAGGCCGTCCCCACCGGCAGGCCCGTCCGCTACGACATCGCCGTCCGTCCCACCTTCGCCACCGTCGCCGCCGGCCACAGCCTCAGGCTCCGCATCGCCACCGCCGACTTCCCGCACCTGGTCCCGCTGGCCGACCTCCCCGGGCTCCTGGGCGGCCGCTACACCATCGAGCACCCCTCGAGCATCCAGCTCTCCATCGCCCCGTAGCCGGCATCGACAAGAAGCGGCATCGACAAGAAGCGGCATCGACAAGAAGCGGCATCGACAAGAAGCGGCATCGACAAGAAGCGGCATCGACAAGAAGCGGCATCGACAAGAAC